>NZ_JACAPY010000002.1:0-79058 GCF_013385455.1 Pseudomonas sp. G1002 | reverse complement strand
GAGTGCGGGCATGCCGAGCCTGAGCGAGGCACCGAGTGGTGGGGCAAAGACCTTTTGGTTACTTTTGGGGCGTTTGCCAAAAGTGACCCGCTGTAAGAGCGGAACCATAAGCCGCCGTTACCTAAATAACGGATATGTACACAACATACCTAACCTAAAACCTCACAACCCTAACGCAACCCACTGAATCCAAACCATAAAAAAACGGCGCTCACGGGGCGCCGTTTTTCACATCCGCAGCGAACACCCTTTAGTAGTAGGCGTTTTCTTTCTGCGTATGGTCAGTCACATCCCGCACGCCCTTGAGCTCCGGAACCCGCTCAAGCAGCGTACGCTCAATACCCTCACGCAAGGTCACGTCCGCCTGGCCGCAGCCCTGGCAACCGCCACCAAACTTCAACACAGCAATACCATCATCAACCACATCAATCAGGCTAACCTGACCACCGTGGCTGGCCAACCCAGGGTTGATCTCGGTCTGCAGGTAATAGTTGATGCGCTCGTTAATCGGGCTATCCGCATTAACATTCGGCACCTTGGCGTTCGGCGCCTTGATGGTCAGTTGGCCGCCCATGCGATCCGTGGCGTAATCAACCACCGCATCGTCAAGGAACGCTTCACTGAACGCATCGATATACGCGGTGAAGCTTTTCAGCCCCAACGCCGTATCTTCAGGTTTTTCTTCTCCCGGCTTGCAGTAGGCAATGCACGTCTCAGCGTACTGGGTGCCGGGCTGGGTGATAAAGACGCGGATGCCAATGCCCGGGGTGTTCTGCTTCGACAGCAGATCAGCCAGGTAATCGTGGGCGGCGTCGGTAATGGTTATGGCGGTCATGGAAACTCCTCGCAGGCTTGCCGGCAGTTTACGCCAAATTATTACCGAGGTACAAAGTCCTAGTATTTTTGTCGGGAAAGAACCAACCGTTCGTCGCCATCGAACCAGCCTTTGAGCCGACGATAACTGCCCTTTTCCAGCCAGTGGTAGCTGGCCAGCGACCCAATGGCGATCAGCACCACACACACGCCGAGCATCACGTAGGCATTCACCCCATAACGCTGGGCGACAAAACCGCCGGCGGACAACACCAGCACGTGCATCAGATAGACCGAGTAGGAACAATCCCCCATCACCTTGAGCAGTCGGCTGCGCTCGAAATAGCGTTCCATCGAGATACAGGCCACCACCAGCACCGCACTCGGCAAGCCCCAGGTCAGGGCCCGCGGCGATGCCGGCCAGTGAAAGATCGCCAGCAATGCCCCCGCAATCCCCAGCAATGGAAGCCACAGCCCGGGGCGAATCCAGCCCTTGCGGTAAAGCATGCCGATGCCTATCCCCAGCAGGAACTCATACACAATGTCCGAACGATAGAAATCGCTGATCCAGCCGAAAGAAGTCCACGCCTGGCACACCGCAAACAATAACGCGCCCACCACCAGCACCCGCCACTGCCGGCGAAACAGCAACGCCCAGGCAAACAGCACGTAGAAGAGCATCTCGTAGTTCAGGGTCCAGCCGACATTCAAGGTCGGGTACACCCCATAACCACCGGGATTTTCGGAAGGTATGAACAACAAGGACATCAACACATGGGCCGCATCTACGCTCTGGTCCGGCAACACCGGCCGCGCAAATACCACCAGCAGCGCCATCAACAGCGTGTAGAACCAGTAGGCCGGGACGATTCGCAGCAGGCGATACAGCAGGAATCGCCAGGGCGGCAGCTGTTTGTTCTCGGTGGAGAGGAAGATCACCAGGCCGCTGATCACAAAAAACACATCCACGCCCGCCGCACCTTTGTCGACAAACAGGTGGCCCAGCGCCGAATCGGCCTTAAAGCCAAAGAAAATCTGCATGAAGTGATGACCCACCACGGTCCAGGCCGCCAGGGCGCGCAGTGCCTGTACTGAAATCAACATCGTCGACCCACTCTCCCAACCCTCGACACCGGTTATTCAGGTGCCTATGGCTTGGGACAGCCGTCGACGGTCAAAGGTCGATCAAAGATTCTCGTAGCGGTTCATGTCCAGCACGCCCTCTTCCACCGGCGTGGTTTCGCGGATGTACTGCGACAGGTCGTGGAAGTACTGCCAGAACTGCGGGTGACTGCGGCGGATGCCCCAGCGGTCGACAATCTTCTCGAAGCGATTGGCGTCCTTGGCATTCTCCATGGCAGCGACAAACTCCGGCACTTGCTGCGCCGGAATGTTGAACATGAAGTTCGGGTAGCTGCTCAGCACGCCGGGATAAATGGTCACGGTGTCCAGGCCCGGCTGATAGCGATAAGCCTCACCGAGCATAAAGGCCACGTTGCTGTGGGCGCGGTTGCGCAACAGGCTGTACATCTCACGTTTGCCGCTGCGGGTTTCGATGCGCAGCATGGTCGCTTCCGGCAACAGGTCGATCACCTTGAGCCCCGCCGCCGGGCGGTTGGTCAGGCGGCTCAGGGCCTGTTCGGCGTCCTGCAACGCAGGGTCAATGCCCGGACGCGAGCAATAGGCGCTGACGCAACGGTTGATCGGGTCCGGGCTGGCGTTCAGGTCGCCGTAGCGGGCCAGCAACTGGTTGGCGAAGTCGCGCTTGGGGTCCTTTTCATCGAGTTTGAGGCCCGTGGGCTTGTCATCGTCGATGGCTTCATAGTCCAGCCACAGCTTGACCTTGCCGCTGTTCTGGTACCAATCGTCAAGGAAGTCATCCCGCGAGTCCGCCGGCATCAGGCGCAGGAAGTTCTGCTCGGCACCGTTGCGGATCAGGTCGAAATACAGGCGCGTCTGGGCCTGATGGGAAACGTTGCCGAACACATCGAAATTCACCGCCAACTGGTAGTAGGTGCGCTCCAGCAGCGGATAGTCGAACAGCCACAGGGTTTGCGGCACTTCGCCAATCAAGCCCTTGGTCACCGAGGCGCTGTCGAAGTGACGGAAGATGCTCAACAAGGCGTTGTCGTTGCCCGCCCACAGGCTCGACCAGCTCGGCGGCGGCAGGTCGGCATAGCTGTCCCGGCGCAACGCTTCGTACTCGTTGCGCTTGTCGCGGTATTTGAGCCAGAGGCTCAGCACGCTGCCCACATCGTCAATCTGCCCCGGCATCGCCAGCAACGGCGTGGCCTGGCCGCGGTAGCGGGCATCGGTGATATACAGGTCGTGGTCGGGGTCCTGGAACAGAGTCCAGAAGTTGTCGCGGATCACGTCCGTGGCGATCTGGCCCCGGCATACCGGCCCGCGAATAAAGGTGCGCACGAAGTATTCGGCGTTATCCAGCATGAACTGGTAGCGCGCCTTGGCCGGAATCGCCTCGAAGGTCTCGAACGGGTTCGCACGCCGGCCCGGCCCGTAGCCCGGCAAGGCTTGCACCTGCCAGTCATCGGTATAGAACAGCGACTTGATCCGGGCCATCTTCTCGGCGCTGAACGGATAGGTGATGTGAGTCTTGTGCACGATCACCCCCTGCACCGGCCACAGGCGGTAGTACACCTGGGTGCCCGGGTCGTCGTTGGGGCGGCGGGTGTTGATCAGGTCGATCGGCTGCCCGCTCGGGGTGCGCGAGCGTACCCACTGGAAGAAATGCCCCGGTTCGCCGCCTTCAAAGTAGATGTGGGCAAGGAACAGGTGCTCGAACAACCAGCGCGCCACCAGGCTTTCCCGGGCCCCGGGCTGGTTGAACAGGTTTTCCCATTGCTGCACTTGCAAGGCTTCCTTGGCACTCGGGGCCAGGCCTTGTTCGTCGATCGGTGCGCCGGAGGCCAGCCAGCGTTGCAGGGTCTGGTACTGCTGGTCGGTCAGGCCGGTGACGGCCAGGGGCATGCCTTCCTTCGGGTGGTTACCTGCGTAGGCGTTGAACTCCCCCGGCATCGGGCAGGTGTTTTCGCGGCTCAGGCCCAGCACGATGTCGTCGGGCAGCTTGGCGTTGGGCGCAAGCGGCGCGTTATGCCCCAGCTCCAGCATGCGCGCCATCAGTGCGGCCTGGCTGCCCTGGGCGTCGAGTACCGAGTAGAAATCCTTTTGCTGCCAGGCGGCTTTGCCGAAGGCGTCATAGAACAAACGGGTGGGCTGGCTGGCCTGGCTGCGCTCGCCGTCGTACACCGGCACCTTGGTCGCGCCACGTGCGGCGCCTTCGGCACTGCCCAGGTTGAGCTGGCAGGCCGAGTCGTAGCAGGCGTGGCAGGCCACGCATTTCTCGGTGAAGATCGGCTGGATGTCACGGGTATAAGAGATCGCCGGGGCGGGACCTTCTGCCTGTGCGGTAAGGGCGAACAGCGCAAACGCGGCGCTGACGATGAGGCGAAGTGACATGTTTCCGGTCCCGATTCAATGCGTGCAGTGAAAAACCCGTCGATTCTACCGATGTAACGCCCCCGCCAACATGAGTGATATTCATGCAAACCCAGCACATGCTCTAAAAGCGCACAGGTTTGTTATGATCTTCGCCCTCCGTAATACCTGACCAGAGTAGTCCCATGCCCGATCGTAGCGCTCGTCTGCAAGCCCTCCACCAAGCCCTCAAGGAACGCATCCTGATCCTCGACGGCGGCATGGGCACGATGATCCAGAGCTATAAACTGGAAGAGCAGGACTACCGTGGCAAACGCTTCGCCGACTGGCCGAGCGACGTCAAGGGCAATAACGACCTGCTGGTGATCACCCGTCCGGACGTGATCGGCGGCATCGAAAAAGCCTACCTGGATGCCGGCGCCGACATCCTGGAAACCAACACCTTCAACGCCACGCGCATTTCCATGGCCGACTACGGCATGGAAGACCTCGCCTACGAACTAAACGTAGAAGGCGCGCGCCTGGCGCGCAAGATCGCCGACGCCAAGACCCTGGAAAACCCGGCCAAGCCGCGCTTCGTCGCCGGGGTGCTCGGTCCGACCAGCCGTACCTGCTCGCTGTCGCCCGACGTAAACAACCCCGGCTACCGCAACGTGACCTTCGATGAGCTGGTGGAAAACTACACCGAAGCCACCAAAGGCCTGATCGAAGGCGGCGCCGACCTGATCCTGATCGAAACCATTTTCGACACCCTCAACGCCAAGGCCGCGATCTTCGCCGTACAGGGCGTGTTCGAAGAATTGAACGTCGAACTGCCGATCATGATCTCCGGCACCATCACCGACGCCTCCGGCCGCACCCTGTCGGGCCAGACCACCGAAGCCTTCTGGAACTCGGTCAGCCACGCCAAGCCGCTGTCTGTGGGCCTGAACTGCGCACTGGGCGCGAGCGAGCTGCGTCCGTACCTGGAAGAGCTGTCGAACAAGGCCAACACCCACGTTTCCGCCCACCCGAACGCCGGCCTGCCCAACGAATTCGGCGAGTACGACGAACTGCCGTCGGAAACCGCCAAGGTCATCGAGGAATTCGCCCAGAGCGGCTTCCTGAACATCGTCGGTGGTTGCTGCGGTACCACCCCGGGCCATATTGAAGCCATCGCCAAGGCCGTGGCCGGTTACGCACCGCGCCCGATCCCGGACATTCCGAAGGCCTGCCGCCTGTCGGGCCTGGAACCGTTCACCATTGATCGCAACTCGTTGTTCGTCAACGTCGGCGAGCGCACCAACATCACCGGTTCCGCCCGCTTCGCCCGCCTGATCCGTGAAGACAACTACACCGAGGCCCTGGAAGTCGCCCTGCAGCAGGTGGAAGCCGGCGCCCAGGTGATCGACATCAACATGGACGAAGGCATGCTGGATTCGAAGAAGGCCATGGTGACCTTCCTCAACCTGATTGCCGGCGAGCCGGACATTTCTCGCGTACCGATCATGATCGACTCCTCCAAGTGGGAAGTGATCGAGGCCGGCCTGAAGTGCATACAGGGCAAGGGCATCGTCAACTCCATCAGCATGAAGGAAGGCGTGGAGCAGTTCATTCACCACGCCAAGCTGTGCAAGCGCTACGGCGCGGCGGTGGTGGTGATGGCGTTCGACGAAGCCGGCCAGGCCGACACCGAAGCGCGCAAGAAAGAAATCTGCAAACGCTCCTACGACATCCTGGTGAATGAAGTCGGCTTCCCGCCGGAAGACATTATCTTCGACCCGAACATCTTCGCGGTCGCCACCGGTATCGAGGAACACAACAACTACGCCGTCGATTTCATCAACGCCTGTGCCTACATCCGCGACGAGCTGCCGTATGCGCTGACCTCGGGTGGCGTGTCCAACGTGTCGTTCTCGTTCCGTGGCAACAACCCGGTGCGTGAGGCCATCCACTCGGTGTTCCTGCTGTATGCGATCCGCAACGGCTTGACCATGGGTATCGTCAACGCCGGCCAGTTGGAGATCTACGACCAGATCCCGGCCGAGCTGCGTGACGCGGTGGAAGACGTGGTGCTCAACCGCACCCCGGAAGGCACCGACGCCCTCCTCGCCATTGCCGACAAGTACAAGGGCGACGGCAGCGTCAAGGAAGCCGAGACCGAAGAATGGCGCGGCTGGGAAGTCAACAAGCGCCTGGAACACGCGCTGGTCAAGGGCATCACCACCCACATCGTCGAAGACACCGAGGAATCCCGGCAGTCGTTCGCGCGCCCGATCGAGGTGATCGAAGGCCCGTTGATGTCCGGCATGAACATCGTCGGCGACCTGTTCGGCGCCGGCAAAATGTTCCTGCCCCAGGTGGTGAAATCCGCCCGGGTGATGAAGCAGGCCGTGGCCCACTTGATCCCGTTCATCGAGCTGGAAAAAGGCGACAAGCCGGAAGCCAAGGGCAAGATCCTGATGGCCACGGTGAAGGGCGACGTGCACGACATCGGCAAGAACATCGTCGGCGTGGTGCTGGGTTGCAACGGCTACGACATCGTCGACCTGGGCGTGATGGTCCCGGCCGAGAAAATCCTGCAGGTGGCCAAGGAACAGAAGTGCGACATCATCGGCCTGTCCGGGCTGATCACCCCGTCCCTGGACGAGATGGTGCACGTCGCCCGCGAGATGCAGCGCCAGGATTTCCACCTGCCGCTGATGATCGGTGGCGCCACCACTTCCAAGGCCCACACGGCCGTGAAGATCGAGCCCAAATACAGCAACGACGCGGTGATCTACGTCACCGACGCCTCCCGCGCCGTGGGCGTGGCGACGCAATTGCTGTCCAAGGAATTGAAGCCGGCATTCGTCGAGAAAACCCGCCTGGAATACATCGACGTGCGCGAGCGCACCTCCAACCGCAGCGCGCGCACCGAGCGCCTGAGCTACCCGGCCGCCATCGCCAAGAAGCCGCAGTTCGACTGGAGCAGCTACACGCCGGTCAAGCCGACGTTTACCGGCGCCAAGGTGCTGGACAATATCGACCTCAACGTCCTGGCCGAGTACATCGACTGGACACCGTTCTTCATCTCCTGGGACCTGGCCGGCAAGTTCCCGCGCATCCTCACCGATGAAGTGGTGGGTGAAGCGGCGACGGCGCTGTACGCCGACGCACAGGACATGCTCAAGAAGCTGATCGACGAAAAACTCATCAGCGCCCGCGCGGTGTTCGGTTTCTGGCCGACCAACCAGGTGCAGGACGATGACCTGGAAGTCTACGGCGATGACGGCCAGCCGATTGCCAGGCTGCACCATTTGCGCCAGCAGATCATCAAGACCGACGGCAAGCCGAACTTTTCCCTGGCCGACTTCGTCGCACCCAAGGACAGCGGCGTAACCGACTACATCGGTGGCTTCATCACCACCGCTGGCATCGGCGCTGAAGAAGTGGCGAAGGCCTACCAGGACGCCGGCGACGACTACAACTCGATCATGGTCAAGGCCCTGGCCGACCGCCTGGCCGAAGCCTGCGCCGAGTGGCTGCACCAGCAAGTACGTAAGGAACACTGGGGTTACGCCAAGGACGAAGTGCTGGATAACGAAGCGCTGATCAAGGAGCAGTACAGCGGTATCCGCCCTGCCCCGGGTTACCCGGCGTGCCCGGATCACACCGAGAAGGCCCAGTTGTTCCAACTGCTGGACCCTGAAGCCCAGGAGATGCACGCCGGCCGCAGCGGCGTGTTCCTGACCGAGCACTACGCGATGTTCCCGGCAGCGGCCGTCAGCGGCTGGTACTTCGCTCACCCGCAAGCGCAGTACTTTGCGGTGGGCAAGATCGACAAGGACCAGGTCGCCAGCTACACCGCCCGCAAGGAGCAGGACCTGAGCGTGACCGAACGCTGGCTGGCGCCGAACCTGGGTTACGACAACTAAGTTGTGGCGCGCTGGCCCGGGCGTCCAGCCGGCTGAGCGCCCGGGTCAGATCCCCAGATCCCTCCTCGCCCGTCCCGAAAGCCTGAGCGCCAGTGCCTGTTGCTCGGCAAGGTTTTCGGTGTCCAAGGCTGCGACTTCGCTCAGGTATTGGGCGCTGAGGTCCGGGTGAAGCTCCTCGAGGGCATCTACCTTGACCTGATGCGCCTGGGCCAACACCGAAAACTCTTCGGGATACAGCTTCTGCAAGTAGCTGACCCAGTACGGGCGCTTGACCAGCTCTTGCATAAACACAGGAGTACTCTCTCTGGCCATAATGGCGGCATACGCCTGATCGATGTTGGCCTGGGTCACCCGGGACAGGTTGCGGTACAGCATGGTGGACGGTTGGTGAGGCAGATCCAGGCGCTCGGCCAGGCCAATGCGGTAGGCCAGGCGAATTTCCGCCGGGTCGATGCCAGGGCTGCGGTTGATCGCTTCGCCAGCAATGCGCTCCGCTTCATCGAGACGGATCATGCGCCGGGCCAGGTTGAACAGCGTGGTGCCTTCCTGCCCGGGTGCAAGGGCCCTCAGGGCCTTAAACTCATACACGCTGACTTCAAGATCACTGAACAGGAGGATCCAGCCGTCACCACAGGTAGCCCTTACCCGCATCGCCTGGGCCTGGCCAAACAGTTGTTCGCGCAAGTGCGGGTATTGCTCCGCCGCCTCAAGCACCGCCCACACCCGGCGAGTCAGGTCGGCGCGGTCGTGCAAGAAATCCTGGGCGTTCTTCAACTGGGAAATGATGTAGAAAAAATCCTCGCTGTTTTCGGCCTGCTTGAGCACGCTCCATACCCGGTGGCGGGCCGAATCGGCGGCAATACCCGAGAACCATTGGGCCTTTTGTTGTTCCGGGGTCAAGAGTTCAGGGTGGATGTCCGACCCGGAGCTGCTATCGGTACTGTGGTACCCCTCCAGTGCGTCTTCCAGTTCCTCGGCGGAAAATCCCAGGCCACAATCGGTCTGCTGCTGGTAGACGCGCAAGCGTGCAAGATCTTCCTCAAACAGCAGGTTATCGGACAGGTCCGTGCCCCACATCAGAGCGCTGTGCTGGGGCAGCAACGCGTCTTCAGGGATGGTTTCGATACGGTTGCTGCGCAGGTCCAGGTGGCGCAACTGCGCAGCCTGGAGGACACCCTGCGGCCACGCCAGAAGGTTATTGCCACGCAGTTCCAATGACTGCAATTGAGGCAGGCTGCTGATGTCCAAAGAATCGAGGACGTTCTCACTCAGGTCCAGGCGCTCCAGCGCGGTCAGCCGATTGAGCTGGCCCTGCAGCTCGCTGCGATAGCGCAGTTCGTTATGGCTCAGGCGCAGCTCGGTGAGTATCGAGCATTCGCCGACGGCGTCGGGCAGGCTCATCAGGCCATTATTGTTGAGAGTCAGGGTACGCAGCTTGGGAAACGCCCGCAGGAACGCATTGGAGCCCTGCTCAGTAAGCTTGACTGCGTTGAGGTTCAACACCCTCACATGGGCCAACGGCTCGGGTAACGCCGGCAGGTCACCCAGATACAGGTCGTTCAATTGAAGGACCTCGCGCCCATCGCCCGGCGCAACCTCGGGGTGCGCCCGCAAGGTATGGCGCCAACTGTCGATAAGCCTGTCGGCCGCGCGACGACGGTCCACCGCGCTGACCCAGCCGCCCCCCTGGCGATAACCGCGAATATCGATCCAGTCGTTCAACACCCGCACCATACCCCGGTAGCCCGTGCGCCACCGAACCAGGCATGCCTCGACCTCCAGTGCGCCCAGGCCACTGGCAAGCAGTTCGTCAATGCGCCGTACCGCATCGCGCGTGGACAACGCCGGGTCTATTTGTTGCAGACGCTGCGCAGGTGTCTGCCGAACTTCACTGTTGGGCACCTCTACCTCCAGCGCGAGGAGCAGATCGGGACTGTCCGTGACCTCCAGGGGAAAGTATTCCGGATCGCCCCCCGTTCTGCCCTCCGCCAGCCCTTCGCGGGGAATGCCCAAGGGTTTGTCCAGGTAAAAGCTCGGGCCAAAAACCGGCAGCATGGCCGGTGCGACGTTCAACGGATTGTCCTGGTAGGTACGCAGGGCAAAACGCTGTATGTCGGCACAGGCCGGCAAGGTCAGGCGACAGCCACGCACGTTGCTGCTGAGCATCAGCAGGTCATGGCCGGTCAGTGCAGCCTGGGGGATCGTGGTAATAGCGCTGTAGCTCAGATCCACTTGACGCAGTTCGGGTAATGCCAGCCAACCTGTCGGCCAGGCGGTGGTCGCGGTGTGGCTCAGGTTCAGGCTGCGCAGCTGGTTGAGCCCGCTGACATCCAGGGTACCCACACGGTTGTAATCCAGGTTCAACCCTCGAAGCGTGATCAGGGCGCTGAGGCGCTGCTGTATCGCCTCAGTGATCGTCAACTGGTTGTGCGCCAGGTCCAGCTGTTTGAGAGACCTCAACTGCGTCAGGGACGCCGGCAGGTCCATCAGGTTGCTGCGGCTCAGGTCCAGGCCGTGGATTTGGGTGAACTGGGGGAGGAAATCGTTCAATGCCGCCACTGAAACCCGAGTGCCTGCGAGGTTCAAGCGCTGCACGTGGGCAAAAGCTGCGGCCGGCATCAGCGGCAAATCCCCCAGTACCGTACCCGACAGGTCCAGCATGACCCCCTCGGAGGCGGCTGGCGAAGAAGGCCCGGCCACCTCACGGGGGGAGGCAAAACGTCGGTCGAGGCCATCGCGCCAGTAAGCCATGAGCTTGTCTGCCGCACGTTGACGATTGAGCGGGTCCACCGGTCGCCGGTCGACCTCCACTTCCCTGCCCTGCCACTCTTCCAGCGCCTGCTGCAAGGTTGCATGTTCATCCAGCAAGGCGTGCACACGGGTCAACTTGGCGTCACTGGTCAACCGATGGCGCCGCAGGTACGCCAAGGCACTGGGCGCAAACGCCGGGTCGCTGTCTTTCAGGCGTCGCAACGCGCCTTCACAATAAGCGTCCACCATCAGCACTTCATCCACCAAATGCCCCGGGTGGTTTTTCACGTGCTGATACACCGGCATGAACGCACGTCGCTCAAACGCTGCCCAGTTGAGGGTAAGGCCACGCCACAGGCGCTCGTGGCCCTCAAGCATTGCCGCCGGCATGGTATTTATCCCGGTCGCCAACAGGTCGAGCGTCTCCAGTTTGTCCAACGTCAGAACACCTACCGGCCACTCTTTCAGGGCGCCCGCCACCCGCAAGGCAAGCAGCTGTTTCAAGCCACTGACATCCAGCGCGTCCAGCGCGCCCGTCAGGACCAACCGGCGCAATTGGCTCAACGTGTTAAGGCGTTGCAAAAAGGCCGGCGAATAGATCAAGCCCCAGCCGTCGATCGACAACTCTTCAAGCTTGGGAAACAGCCCGAGGCCCGCGGCAATCGCTTCGACATGGGCGGGCTCGGTAAACACATTCAGGACTTCGACGTTGGAGAACTGCTGCGCAAGCCTGGTGCCCTGGGCGCCCGCCAGGGTTTCACCGCTTACACCCAACCCTCGCACATGGGAAAAATCAGCATCCAGCGCCGGCAAGTTACCGGCCTTGCCCAGTGACAGATAGGCATGGGGTTTCAAGCCCCGGTACGCGCCTTCGCGCCAGCAATTGATCAGGGTGTCGGCCGTATGTTGTGCCCCCGCCTGAGCACTGTTTTGCGTCACCCACTGATCCAGGGTCATGCGTAACCGGGTCAGTTCGCGCTCGCGGTTGCCAATCAACTCATAGATCTGTGGGGGGCGCTGGCCGGCCTGCAACAGACTTTGCACAAACAGCTGGGCCGCCTCATCGCTGAGGTTGGGGTAAACATCGCGAACCCTGGCCGCCAGGGCGGCATTGGGTGCCTGGGCCGCACCCCGGCCGCTCAGGGCATAACCTAATAACCCGCTCGCCAGACGCAACGCCGGGCGAGCCATGGGCGCGCGTATCTTCAGCACGGCGGCCATTTCGAGGCGGTGTGCCGTGGCATACCGTGCCAGGGCTTGCTGCAAATCGACGTCCGCGCTGGCCAGCGGCAAACCCAGTGACTGGCGCAGGGTCACGGGCAAGGCATGGACGATTGATGGATAGAAATTACGACTGCCGGGGACCGGACTGTTAAGAGGAGCCCCCTGCAGGTCGCACGCCAGGAATGTCTCGCCTTTTTTGACCAGGTAACGGCGCACTGCCGCGTCTTCAGGCCCAACTTCAGCCAGCAAGCGCCCACTGGGGTTGTCGGCGCGCAGTTCCAGGCGCAGCGTGGGAGACCAGCCCGGCAGTTGCTGCAAGCAATGCAACGCCAACCGGTCACTGTCCAGGCTGGCGAGCGCCGGCAGGTACAAGCCGGCCAACGCACTGCTCAGGCGACGTTGCTGTACCGCACGCCGCGCCAGGTTATCCAGGCGCGGCGCAACACCGGTTCGGCCCAGTATCTGCAGGCGTTCCTTATCGCTGGCCGTACTGATGATTTCGTTGATCGCGCCTCGGGACAAAGAAGCAAAGCGGCGCTGCAACACTGCGCCCTCGGGAGACAGCAGTGCAGCCTGTGGCGGCGCGCCGCGAAACAACTGCAACGTATCGGCCAGCACGGCAGGCATCGGCAAACCATCTATGTGGACCTTGCGCAACAGGTCATCACTGATGCCGCTGATGTCGCCAAGGGCGCTCAACGTTGCATCGCTGATTCCCTGGGTTTCATGACCCAGGCGCCTCAGCAGGGTCAGGCGGTCCCATTCCAGTGGGCGTTCATGGGTATGGCGCCAGGCACCCGCCTGGTTGTGTTCGAGGATCGGCTGGTACGCGGCCGGATTTTTCGGATGCTGGATCCGCCATTTTCGAGTCCGCGCATCAAAAGCCTTTTCATAAAGGCTTTCACCCAGGCGCACATACATTTTGCCGTCCTGCGCGTACTGACCCTGGGCATTGGGCTTGAGTGATGCATCCAGAACGGTATGACTGCGGTAGGCCGCAAGGTCGGGTTTCCACAGGCGCCTTTCGCCGTTCGGCAACTTCACCGGCACCAGCCCATCGACCCATTTCGGCACCTGGATAGCGGGCGCCCGGCCAGCGAGGGCTGCCGCCCCGCCCAGGGTGGCCATGAACCCGAGATTCAGCGCCACCGACTCCAGGTGCTCCCATGCCGCATCCATATCGCCCTCCTGCCAGGATTCGATGCCGTGATAGACCTCCAGGCCCAACTGAATCGCCGTGACCGCCAACAACAGCTCCCCCAGGCCGGGCACCATGAATGCGGCCACATTCAATGTGTTCAAACCCATGCTCAACCAGTGAGCATGGCGTGCCTGTGCGGCTTTTCGGTCAGCCTCCGCAGTGGGCACCGCCAGGGTTCTGGCATTGTCCTTGAGGCGCTGTACATGCCGCTCGTAGAGCGCGCCGAACAACTCCCCCTCGATCAACCGTTCTCGCCGGTTCAAGTTGATTTGCTCGTCGTAGACCTGCTCCTTGTAGCCTCGCGGGTTCCAGGTGAATGTGTAGAGTTTTTCCTTGAGGCGCTCAAGGAACTGCGGCGCCTGTTGCTGAGGTACCAGGCTGGCAAACAACTGCTGATAGGCAGGTGAGCGCAGGTTCACCGCCAGCTCCTTGTCGAACGCCTGCATAGACGGGTATTCCTTGAGCGGGCACTGCGGCGCGCCCGGAATCCAGGCCACCACCCGCGTATCAGGCGCCACGGGAAGCAGCCCGCTCACACCTGCCCCAGGAAACAAGGGCGGGATCACGGACCGGGTCGGTGCGACACCCGGCCCGATCAGCAGCACCTCCCCCAGCTCGCAGCCCAGAATCGACAGTTGACCGAAACGTACGACCTCGCCATCCAGCAGCGGCCGCGAAGTACCTGCCAGCACTTCACGCAACATGAGAAACACCGCCGGACCGATGTCGCCCTGCGCCCATGCGGTATACAGGCGTACCGTCAGCAGGTCTTTTTGCGCGCGAATCATCTGCTCCCGCACCACGGCCCGAGTGGCAGCGGCATCGAACACCTGCGCCAGGTGGGCCTGGTATTGCTGCCCCAGGTCCAGGGTGCGGCACAGGGTGGAAAAGGTTTGTGGAGTCATCGACAGGGTTTCGCTGTAGCGATAACGCGCCGCACGCGAGCCATCCGCCCGCGCCTCGCCGTAGTACTCGGTCAGCAGCGCACCTTCCGGCGCCAGGGCGCTGGTCTGTTCGAGGGCGATATCGGTGAAGTCTTCATCGCCCTCGAAGTTCAGCAACGCCGCCTGCAACAACGAATGCTGCTGCGGGGCCTGGCGATACCGCAGGTAATGCAGCTGGTTTTTGTTGACGTCCGGGGCCTCGCCCATCGCCTCGCGCAACGCCGCTTCCAGCTTGGGCTGGGCGAATTCGACAATGCCTTGCAGCGCGCCAAGGCCCTTGGCCAAGGCTTCGCGGGACTGACGGCTGGCCTTGCGACTGTCATCGAGTGCCTTGTTCAATGCGGGCGAGAGCGGAACCTTGGTGGCAGGCCGCTCCCTGCCGGGCAACAGTCCATGTTTGAGCCGGCGCACATCGACGGGGGCCATGTGGGCGACCCACGCGGGCAGGCGTTCCGTGATCAGGGCGGTGTGCAAGCTTTCGTCCGCGAGGGCGTTAGGTGGAGTAGACATGTGCGGCTTCCTGAGAACGCTTTAGGGAGGCCCAGTACAGCGAACAGGCGAGCGCCTTCGCAGGTAGATAATTGTTTTTGTGCACCTTGGCGCCGAACCTGGGTTACGACCACTGAGGCGCGGCAGGCCCGTTTCCGGACCTGCCGCCGGGGCACAGGCTGTTATAGCCTCAGTGCTGCTCTCTCCCGCTCGGACAGGCGAATCAGCAGGGCCTGGCGTTGCTCAGTCCTTTGCTTGGCCAATACCACGGCTTCTGCCTCGTACTGCGCGCCAAACGCCGGATAGCGATCCTCCAGGGCTTCAGCCTCGCGGGCCTGGGTCTGGGCCAGCGTCGTAAAGTCAGCCGCGTATTGCTTCTGCACGTAGTCGACCCAGTACTGGCGCGTGACCAGATCGGCCGTGAACGCCTCGGTCGCCTCCCGGCCGATGATGCTGGCGTAGGCCTGGTCGATATCGGCCTGTTTCACTTGGGAAAGGTTGCGGTACAGCATGCCGGACGGCTGGCGCGGCAACTCCAGGCGTTGGGCCAGGCCGATGCGGTAGGCCAGGCGAATTTCCGCCGGGTCAACACTGGGCTTTAGGCTGACCACGCGGCTGGCGGTGGCTTCAGTCTGTTCCAGGCGGATCATGCTTCTGGCCAGCTTGAACAGCGCCGCGCCTTCTTTTCCGGGTTCCACGGTTTCCAGGGCCTTGAACTCATAGACACTGACTTCAAGGTCGCTGAACAGCAGGATCCAACCGTCACCGCAGGTCGCGTTGATCCGCATGCCGCGAGCCTTGCCGAACAGTTGCTCGCGCAACGCCGGACGTTGCTCGGCGGCCTCCAGCACCTCCCATACCCGGCGCGTCAACTCAGGGCGGTCGGTGATGAAGTCCTGGGCGTTTTTCAGCTGGGAAATGATGTAGAAGAAATCCTCACTGTCGTCAGCGCTCTTGAGCGACTCCCAGACTGCGTGTTTGCTGGAGTCGGCCGCCACGCCAGCAAACCACTGGGCCTTCTGTGCTGCGGGCGTCAGCAGCTCCGGATGCAGCTCACCGCTCAGATCCGCTTCCTCGTGACTGGTACTGAGGAGGAAGCCATCGAGCTCGCGATCAATTTGCTCCCGGGTATAGCCCAGGCCGAACCCCGTTTCCTCGAGGAAGTCGCTCAGGCGCTCGAACACGCGTTCTTCCAGCCCGTTGTCCGTCAGGTTGGTGTTGCTCATCAGGAGGTTGTGGCGAGGCAACAGGGCATCGTCCGGGATGGTCTCGATCTGGTTATTGCTGAGGTCGAGGGTGCGCAGTCGCGGCAGTTCCAATGCCCCGGCCGGCCATTCCTCCAGGACGTTGTTGTGCAGGTCCAGGTTTGTCAGCCCGCGCAGGCCGCTGACATCCAGGCTGGCCAGGGTGTTTTCGCCAAGGTCGAGCCATTCCAGCGCACTTAATGGGCCGAGCAGTGCCTGTAGCTCCACAGCGTCGCGCAAATCATTGTAGGTGGCTTCGAGATGAGTCAGCGCCGTGTATTGGTTGATCACCTCGGGCAGGTGCGCCAGGCCATTCTTGTTGAGCACAAGCCGGCGCAGGTGGGGGAAACTGCCCAGGAACCCATTGGCCCCCTGCTCCGTCAGCTTCACCTCGGTGAGGTCGAGCACGCTGACGTGGCTCATTGAAGCCGGCAACGTCGGCAGGTCGCCCAGATACAACCCGGACAGGTCCAGTACCTCGCGCCCGTCCACCGGCGGCACCTCGGGCCGGGCACGCAGGTTGTGGCGCCAGCTTTCAAGGAGCCGGCCGGCGGCACGACGACGGTCGAGGGCACTGACCCAGCCGCCCCCCTCGCGATAACCTTCGATGTCGATCCAACTGTTCAACACCCGGCTCAAGCGTTGATGCTCGGCGCGCAACTGCACCAGGCGTGTGTCGACGCCGGTGGCGCCCAGGCCGGCGGCCAGCCATTCATCAATGCGCGCCACCGCCTGGGCACTGCTCAAGGCAGGATCCAGTTGTTGCAGGCGCGCCGCCGGAGTGAGGCGTGCTTGCGCGTCGACGTTCTCGACGTGCAGGGGCAACAGCAACTGGCCGGGGTCGTCGGTGACCCTGACCGGGAAATACTCCGGATCGCCGCCGGTCCGGCCGATGCGCAGCTGTTCCTGGGGAATGCCCAGCGGCTTATGCAGGTAGATTTCCGGCCCCACCAACGGCAGTAATTCCACATCAAGGCCCAATGGATTTTCCCGCAGGGTGCGTTGCGCAAAGGCCAGGATGTCGGCGCAGGCCCGGGCAGTCAGTCGGCAACCCCGCAGGTTGCTCTTGAGCATCAGCGTGTCGTGGCCGGTGAGCGCCTGGGCGGGCACCCGGGTGATAGCGCTGTGGCTCAGGTCCAGGCTCTCCAGGACTGGCAAGTCCAGGACACCCTCAGGCCATTCGGTGATTCCAGTGCGGCTGAGGTTCAAGTGGCGCAAGGCGTTGAGGCCACGCAGATCCAGGCTCGCGACACGGTTGTATTGCAAGTCCAGGGTTTCAAGAGCCGTCAGGCGGCTCAAGCGTTGCTGGATGGACGGGATGATGCTCAGTTGGTTGTGGGAAAGATCCAACTGGCGCAGGGCGGTGAAGTTGTCCAGGGCCGACGGCAGCTGTGCCAGGTTGCTGGCACTGAGGTTCAAGTCTTCAATGGCGTTGAATGCGCCGAGAAAGTCATTCAGCGCCTCAATCGAAACCCGGGTGCCGCTCAGGTTGACCTGTTTGACATGGGCGAACGCGGCCGCCGGCAACCCGGGCAAGTCGCCCAGCACGCCCCCCGACAGGTTCAGTGTGGCGGTCGGCAGGTTGGAGCGCGCCGACATGCCCGACGGCGCAAGCCGCGGCCCCAGGCCTTCACGCCAACTGTCCAGGAGCCGCTCGGCGGCGCGCTGGCGGTAAAAGACATCCACCTGCCGGCGGTCAACCCGCAACTCCCTGGCCGCCCACTCCTGCAGGTCCCGGCTCAGGGCGAGCTGTTCGTCGAGTACCTGGTGAGTGCGAGCCAGTATCTGTTCAGTGGTCAGACCCTGCTGCCGGAACTGAGAGACAACGTCTATGCCAAACCCCCAGTGCACATTTTTCAAGCGGTCCATCACGCCTTCACAGTAACCCTGCACCAGGGCTTGCTCATTGAGCAGGTGAGCCGGATTGCCCCGCACATGTTCATACACCGCCATGAATTCCCGGCGGTCAAACGCGGCCCACCGCAGGTTCAGGCCGCGCCACAATCGTTCATGCCCGATGAGCATCGACGGGGGTACCGAACGGATGTTTGTTCGCCACAGGTCGAGCCTCTCAAGGTGCTCAAGTGACGTCACCCCCTGTGGCCACTCCTGCACCGAGCCCTCCATGCGCAACGAGCGCAGGTGCGTGAGGGGGCTGACGTCCAGGTTTTGCGAAAGCCCCGCGACGGACAGGTTGCGCAAGCGCTCCATTGCCCCCAGGCGTTGAATGAAGGGGACCGAATAGGCCACGTCCCGACCATTCAACGTCAGTTGGTTGAGATCGACGAAGCGGTTCAGCCCGTCGACCAGTCCGGTGCCCGGCGTTGCGTCAAGAAGCACCTCAAGGTGTCGCACCCGGGAAAACTGATCGGCCAGGCGCACGCCCTGATCACCCAACAAAAGCTCGGCATGTGCGCTCAGCGCCTGCACATGGGAAAAGTCTGCACTCAGGCGCGGAAGGTCCGTCACGCTGCCCAACGACAGAATGCTCTGGGGCGGCCGCTCGCGGTAAATGCCCTGGCGCCAGCATCCTATGATGTCGGCCGCTACCCGTTGTTGCTGGCTGGCCCCGCCCGCCTGCCCGGCTGCAGCGGCGGTCCACTGATCAAGCTCTGCCTGCAACAGGTCAAACTCACGCTGGCGGTTTCCCAGCAGGGTGAAGATCTGTTGGGCGCTTTCACCGGCCTGCAATCGGCTCAGGACAAAATCGCTGGCCTGCCCGGCGTTGAGGCTCGGATAGAGCGCCTGCACCCTCGCCGTCAGCGATGCATCCACGTCAAAGCCTTTGCCCCGACCGCTCAACGGGTAACCCAGGACGCCCCCCGCCCCTGTCAACACGGGTCGCGAACGCGGTGCGCGCAGGCCGAGCACATTGGACATTTGGCTACGGCGGCGGGTGGCATAACTGGCCACCGCCTGTTGCAGTTCCCGGTCCAGGGTCGCCACGGGCATGTCCAGGCCAGGTCGGGCCGCAGCGGGGATCGCATGCACGACGGACTGGAAGAAATTACGCCGCCCGGTGGTCCGGCTGTTCAGCGCGACACCGCGCTCGTCGTAGGCCTGGAAGGCTTCGCCCTGCTTGACCAGGTATCTGCGCAGCGGCGCATCTTGCGGGCCAATGCTGTTCAGTAACGGTCCTTCGACAGCCTGAAAGCGCACTTCCAGGCGCAGATTGGTGGGCCAGCCCGGCAAGTGTTGCAGGCAATGCAGGGCCAGGCGGTCAGTGTCGGCACCGGCGTCGGCCTGACGATGCAGCCCCGCCAGGGCACGGCTCAGGCGGCCTTGTTGGACTGCGCGGCGAGCGGCATTGTCCAGGCGCGCCGAGGCTCCACGCTGACTGCGCAGTTGCAAGCGCTCCTGTTCGCTGGCGGTATCAAGAATTTCCTGGATGGCTCGCCTCGACAATCCAGGGAAGCGCCGTTGCAGCACCGCCTCTTCGCCAGCCAGCGGAGCCGTATCCGCCACTGGCTGGCTGCGGAACTGCTCCAGGGTATCGGCCAGCACGGCGGGCAGCGGCCTGCCTTCGATATACGCCTTGCGCAACACGTCATCCTGGACCCCACTGATATCCCCAATAATGCCCAGTGTCGTATCAGAGAATTCTTCAGTGGCGGGCCCCAGTCGTCGCAACAGGGTCAGGCGGTCCCATTTGAAGGGCTGCTCATGCACATGCCGCCAGGCACCGGCGTTGTTGTGTTCAAGGATCGGTTGGTAAGCCTCGGGATTTTCCGGGTGTTTGATCCGCCACTTGCGGATTCGGCTGTCGAAGACCTTTTCATGCAGGTTTTCGCCGATACGCACATAAATCTTGCCGCCTGTCTCGTACTGGCCCCGGGCATTGGGCTTGACAGCCGGGGCCAGCACCACCTCGCTGCGGTACGGCGCCAGGTCCGGTTTCCACAGCCGAGCCTCACCACTGGGCAGTTTGACCGGTACCAGGCCATCCACCCAGCGGGACACCTGGATTTTCGGCGCGCGACCGGCCAGGGCCGTCGAACCGCCGAGGGCGGCCATGAAGGCCACGTTCAGCGCCACCGACTCCAGATGCCCCCAGGCGGCATCCATGTCGCCTTCCTTCCACGCCTCGATGCCATGGTAGACCTCCAGGCCCAGTTGCACAGCCGTGACCGCCAGCATCACCTCCCCCAGGCCGGGCACGACAAAGGCCGCCACGTTCAGCACATTCAAGCCAATACTCAGCCAATGTTCGTGGCGTTCCTGGGCAGCCTTGCGATCCGCCTCGGCGGTGGGTACGGCGAGCGTTCTGGCGTTATCTTTCAGGCGTTGCAGGTGGTTGTCATAGAGCGCTCCGAACAGCTCGCCACTGATCAGGGTTTCGCGGCGCGCCAGGTTGACGTTCGGGTCGTAGACCTGCTCCATGTAGCCTCTGGAGTTCCACTCGAAGGTAAAGAGCTTGGTCTTCAGTCGTTGCAGGAAAGCCGGGGCTTCGTCTTGCGGCACCAGGCTGGCAAACAGCCGCTGATACTCCGGGGAGCGCAGGTTGATCGCCAGTTCCGCCTCGAACGCCTTTATCGACGGGTATTCCTTGAGCGGGTACAACGGCGCACCGGGGATCCACGCCACCAGCCGCTGGTCGGCCGCGGCCGGCACCAGCAACTCCCCTAGCGAGGCGCCGGGCACCAGCACAGTGCCCCAGCCCAACGGCTGCCGGGCATCTGCCATAGCGCCGACGCCCGGCCCGATCAGTACGACTTCACCCACCTTGCAGCCGAGAATCGCCAATTGGCTGCAGGCGACGGGCTTGCCATCCAACTGCGGCCGTTCGGTACCGGCCAGTAAGGCGTTGAGCATGGCATAGGCACTGTCGCTGACTTCGTTCTTCATCCGCGCCGTGTGCAGCCTGACGGCCAGCAGTTTCTTGTGCGCGTCGATCATCTGCTCGCGCACCACAGCCTTGGTGCCCGCCTCCTCGAACACCTGCTGCAAATGCGCCTGGTATTGCCGGCCCAGGTCCAGCGTGCGGCAGAGCGCGGCAAACTGGTCCGGGGTGACGGCGAGCTTTTCGCGGTAGCGATAGCGGGCCCGGCGTGAATGGTCGTTCAGAATTTCGCCGTAGTACTCGGTGAACAACGCCCCTTCGGGGGCCAGCGCGCTGGTTTGCTCAAGGGCGATATCGGCAAAGTCTTCATTGCCTTCAAAGTTGAGCAATGCTGCCTGCAACAGCGAATGCTGTTGCGGCACCTGACGGTAACGCAGGTAATGCAACTGGTGCTTGTGGACGTCCGGTACCTCACCGAACCGTTTGCGCCAGGCGTCTTCCAGCAGCGGCTGGGCGAACTCGGTGATGCCCTTGAGGCCGTCGAGAGTCTTGGCCAGCCGCTCGTGGGCGCGGCGACTGGCCAACTGGCTGTCGGCGAATGCCTGGCGCAACCCCTGGGGCGCGTTACTGAGCCAGGCAGGTGGTGCATCCTCGGGGACGCGCCCGGGCAGCAGGCCCGGCTTCAAGCGTCGGATGTCCGCAGCCGCGCTGCGGGCAATCCAGCCGGGCAAGCTGTTCTTGATCAATGCGGTGTGTAGCCCCTGCTCTGTCGGGGCGGGTAAGGTTGGCATGCGCTCGTTCCTGATGACTCTGTTAAGGAGTCCCAGTACAGCGAACGGGCCAACCGCCAGGGCGGTAGATAGCTACAGCCGGTGTTTTGCGGGAACTTGGCTATCCTCATCCATGGGTTTGATCCCTACCGCGAGGCCTTTATGGACGATTCCAACAACAAGCCACCGACTTTCTGGCAGATGCTTCACAGCGTGATGGCAGCCGCCTTCGGGGTGCAGAGCGGGAAGAATCGCGCCCGCGACTTTACCCATGGCAAGCCCAGCCACTTTGTCATCCTGGGTATTGTGTTTACCGCCGTGTTTGCCCTGACCCTGTTTGGCATCGTCAAGCTGGTGCTGCACCTGGCCGGTGTTTGAAGCCGGTCAATGCATCAGCAGTTGCAGGCTGAACGGGTAGCGATAGGTGGCTGGCTTGCCCTGGGCTGACAGTGCTCGAAAGTCGACGCCGTAGTCCTCGCGCCCCTGCATCTCTAAAAGGCGCGTGGCGTGTGGCGGATCAATCAATCGAAAGAGCCCAAGCTTGCGCTCACGCCCACCGTACTGCGCCATGCCCAGGCCACGGGCATCGTCATGCAGCACCACCATCGCCCAGCCGCCAAGGGTGAAATGCCCGGCCACCAGCACACTCAGGCGCCCGTCAAGGCGCGCCTGCAACACTTCGGGCGAACTGTTGACCGCGCTGAACAACACGTCCCTGCCCGGCGTGCGCCCGCTGCCTTTGAGTGCATCCATTGCCCCCAGCGCCATTTCATCGTTGGCCGCCCACACCAGCGCGGTCTGCGGGTAGCGTTTGAATAACTGCGTGGCCTGGTCGAAAGCGCGCTGGCGACTCCACTCGCCATACACCAACTGGCGCAGGCGCACCTGCGGATGATCCGCCAGGGCGCGCTGCAAGCCTCGCTCGCGCAGTTGCGCGGCGGGAGTGGTCTTGGCCCCGGAGAACGCGATCAGGTCGAGGGTCTGGCCGGGGGCGACAGGCCCATGCAGGCGCAACAACTGGGTGAGCATCAAGTAGCCCGCCTGTTCGTCGTCGGCGACCATGCTGCCGATCCAGTCAGGGTATTTGCCGGCGTCCAGCAGTTGAGTCTGGTCCGCGGTCAGCGCGTTGTTGACGATCAGCAGCTTGACCCCGCTGCCCTGGGCCAGGCGCAAGATCTGTGGGGCGATGTACTGCTCGTTGACCAGCACCAGGTAGTCCGGGCGCTCGGCGCCTAGCAGGGCTTCACGGGCCTGCACCAGCGTGGTCTCGGGATTGCGCTCGGAATAGCGCACACGCAAATCCAGGCCGAGGTCCCTGGCGGCGGCCTGCATGAATTGCGCGTAGCTGACCCAGAAGGTCTCGGTCGAATTGCCAGGGTTGAGAAACACCACCGACGTCGCCTGGGCGATGGCCCAGAACGGCATGCTCAGCACCAGCAAGCACTTGCAGAGAACCTTCAACATCGTTGCCTGAGCCCTTCGGAATGACGGCCCATGATAATGGCATCAGGCCGGTCAATCTCGGCTAATTGCCGATTGTCGACAACAAGGCTCGATAACGCCCTTTTATTGATGGCTGACCCAGAACACGGCAGTGGAAACCACCAGGATAATCAAGAACAGAATGGCCCACGCATCGACACTGCTGTCACTTTTGCGGGCTTTGGTCGGATTGCTCATAGCATCGCCTCTTGTCGGTTTTATAGGTGATTGCACAAAGACACGAGCACAGTAAAGTTCATGATTGCCCGCATGACAAATGTGGGTATCGCGATAACCGTTCTCATTAGGCCATTTGGTTATTTGCATATACTCAAACATCACTTTTGCGCATAAACGCAAACTGGTATCGTGCGCCGGCTCCGTTGGGAGTGCGCGGCCGTGCGCGCAGATTTGCCGAGAACAGGACCTATATGTACGTATACGACGAATACGATCAGCGCATCATCGAGGACCGCGTCAAGCAGTTCCGTGATCAGACCCGACGCTATCTGGCAGGTGAACTGAGCGAAGAAGAGTTCCGCCCTCTGCGCCTGCAAAATGGCCTTTATGTTCAGCGCTTTGCGCCGATGCTGCGGGTTGCCGTGCCTTATGGCCAACTGACTTCCCGTCAGACGCGCATGATGGCCAAGATTGCCCGCGACTTCGACAAGGGCTACGCCCACATCAGTACTCGCCAGAACGTTCAGTTCAACTGGCCGGCCCTGGAAGACGTGCCGGACATCCTGGCTGAATTGGCCACCGTGCAGATGCACGCCATTCAGACCAGCGGTAACTGCCTGCGCAACGTGACCACCGACCAGTTCGCCGGCGTTGCCGCTGACGAGCTGATCGACCCCCGCCCATGGTGTGAAATCGTCCGTCAATGGACCACCTTCCACCCGGAATTCGCCTACCTGCCGCGCAAGTTCAAGATCGCCATCAATGGCTCGACCTCGGACCGCGCCGCCATCGAAGTGCACGATATCGGCCTGGAGCCGGTGCATAACGCGGCGGGCGAGTTGGGCTTCCGTGTGCTCGTCGGCGGTGGCCTCGGTCGTACGCCGGTAGTGGGTGCCTTCATCAACGAATTCCTGCCGTGGCAGGACCTGTTGAGCTACCTCGACGCGATCCTGCGGGTCTACAACCGCTACGGCCGTCGTGACAACAAGTACAAGGCCCGGATCAAGATCCTGGTAAAAGCGCTGACCCCCGAGGTGTTCGCCCAGAAAGTCGACGCCGAGATGGAACACCTGCGCGGCGGCCAGACCACCCTGACCGACGCCGAAGTGCACCGCGTTGCCAAACACTTCGTCGACCCGGACTACAAGGCCCTGAGCAATCAGGACGCCGCGTTGGCCGAGCTCGATGCGCAGCACCCGGGTTTCGCCCGCTGGCGCACCCGCAACACCCTGGCCCACAAAAAGCCGGGCTATGTGGCCGTGACCCTGTCGCTGAAACCTACCGGTGTTGCACCGGGTGACATCACCGACAAGCAACTGGACGGCGTCGCCGACCTGGCCGAGCGCTACAGCTTCGGCCAACTGCGCACCTCCCACGAGCAGAACATCATCCTCGCCGATGTTGAACAGTCTCAACTGTTCACCCTGTGGGGCGAGCTGCGCGAGCAGGGTTTTGCCACGCCGAACATCGGCTTGCTGACCGACATCATCTGCTGCCCGGGCGGCGACTTCTGCTCCCTGGCCAACGCCAAGTCGATCCCGATTGCCGAATCGATCCAGCGCCGTTTCGACGACCTGGACTACCTGTTCGACATCGGCGAGCTGGACCTGAACATCTCCGGTTGCATGAACGCCTGTGGTCACCACCACGTCGGCCACATCGGCATCCTGGGCGTGGACAAGAAAGGCGAAGAATTCTACCAAGTGTCCCTGGGTGGCAGCGCCAGCCGCGATGCGAGCCTGGGCAAGATCCTCGGCCCGTCCTTCGCCCAGGAAGCCATGCCTGACGTGATCGGCAAGCTGATCGACGTGTACGTTGAACAGCGCACCGAAGATGAGCGTTTCATCGACACTTACCAGCGCATCGGCATTGACCTGTTCAAGGAGCGCGTCTATGCAGCGAATCATTAAGAACAACGAAGTCCTCGACGAAACCTGGCACCTGCTGCCCAAGGACGCGAGCTTCGATGGCATCTCCAACTGCGACGACCTGATCGTGCCACTGGCCCTGTGGCGCGAGCACGCTCACGCCCTCAAGGCCCGCGACGGCGGCCTGGGTGTATGGCTGGACGCCGATGAAGAAGCCGAAGAGATCGGTGATGACGTGGAGCACTTCCAGGTCATCGCCCTGAACTTCCCGGCCTTCACCGACGGTCGCAACTACTCCAACGCCCGCCTGCTGCGTGACCGTTATGGTTACAAGGGCGAGCTGCGGGCGATTGGCGATGTGCTGCGCGACCAGTTGTTCTACCTGCGCCGCTGCGGGTTCGATGCCTTCGCCTTGCGCGCGGACAAAGACCCGTATGAAGCGCTGGAAAGCCTCAAGGATTTCTCGGTGACGTACCAGGCCGCGACGGATGAACCGTTGCCGTTGTTCCGCCGCCGGTAACCGCTGGGAGTCGTTTAAAAATACCCCTCATTGAGGGGTATTTTTTTGCCCGGCTTTTCTATCGATTCTCAAGCGTCAGAGTGACCAGCGCATCGTCGTTGAGGTCGGCGGCAAACTTGCCCATCAGTCGCACCAGGTCGTCGATGTCCTGCTGTTCCCAGGTGGCGAAAATGGCCATCCCCATTCGCGTACGTGCCTCATCCACCCGATCCGTCATTGCCTTGCCCTGCGGGGTGATCACCGACTCGCGAACCCGGCGGTCCTTGGCATTTTCCTGGCGGTCGACCAAACCGAGGCTTTCCAGCTTCGCCACCTGGCGGCTGACCGTGGTGTAGTCGCGTCCCACGCGGTCGGCCAGCTCCACAACGCCGATCGGCCCCAGCCGCTCCACCAGCACCAGCAGCGGAAACAGTGCCCGATCAAGGGCGATACCCGCCTCCCGGACCATCACTTCGTCGCGCTGCGGCCGGTTCATGGCACCGACAATTTCAATCAGCGCCCCGTGAAGCTCGCGAATCTGAAGACCTATAGGTGTATTTTGCACGCTTTCTGTTGACACGGAATCTTCCTTGCTCAAATATATGTGCATATTACATATAAAGGCAGTCCAGATGAAAGAGCAATGCGCAGTCGACGTTCTGATTTGTGGTGCCGGTGCGGCCGGTTTGACCCTGGCGATCGACCTGGCGCGACGAGGCATTTCCTTCCGACTGATCGAAAAATCCCCCGCGCCGTTCCACGGCTCGCGGGGCAAGGGTATTCAACCCCGCACCCTGGAAATATTCGAAGACCTCGGCATTCTCGACCGGATCACCGCTGCGGGCGACGTCTACCCGCCCGAGCGGCGATACAACGAAGATGGCAGCCACATCGACGCCGAGGTTATCGAGCTCTCGGCGCCAACGTCAGCCGAACCTTATCAGCAGCCTATGATGCTGCCGCAGTTCCTCACCGAACAGGTGATGCGCGAGCGCCTTCTGGAATTGGGGCACCGCCCGGCGTTTGGCTGCGAGTTAGTCAGCTTCGAGCAGGACAGCCACGGCGTGACCGCATATTTGGTCGGCAACGAAGGCGAACAGACACTGCGTGTACGTTGGCTCATTGGCGCAGACGGCGGCCGCAGTGTGGTACGCCGCACGCTGGACATCGGATTTCCTGGGCAGACCCTCGGGGTCCGTGCCATCGTAGCCGATGTGCTTATGACCGGCCTGTCGCGTGACTACTGGCACCGGTTCAGCACTGAGTGCATGACAATGCAGGTCGCAATCTGCCCATTGGCGGGGACCGAGCTGTTTCAGATACAGGCGCCGATTCCGCTGGACACAGAAGTTGACCTCAGCGCTGAGGGGCTCATGAACATGGTGGCAGAGCGCACGGGTCGGCAGGACATTCATATCGACTCTGTCTCCTGGGCGTCGGCCTACACGATGAATGCGCGGCTGGCCGATCACTATCGCGTAGGACAGGTATTTCTTATCGGCGATGCCGCGCACATCCACCCACCCACCGGCGGCCAGGGCCTCAATACCAGCGTGCAAGATGCCTACAATCTGGGCTGGAAGCTGGCGGCGGTGACGGCCGATGCGCCCGAAGCGTTGCTCGACACCTATGAGGAAGAGCGACGGCCTGTGGCAGCCTCGATGCTCGGCCTGTCGACCAGGCTGCTGGACGGAATGAAAAAGGGCAACATGCGCCGCGGCCGCGAGGTGCACCAACTCGATATCGGGTATCCCCACTCCTCGCTCGCAGTGCAACCGGCAGAACGAGAAGGCCGCTTGCTCGCCGGTGACCGGGCGCCCGATGCAACCGTGCGGGACGCCAGCGGCCATTCGTCCCGGCTATTCAAGCTGTTCCAGGGCGTGCATTGGACATTGCTGGGCTATGAGGTGGAACGCGGGTCACTGAAGCCTGCCGCCGGGCTGCATATCCATCGCTTCGGGCCGGGCGGCGACCTGGTGGATGATCAGCGACAGTTCAATGACGCTTACAACCTCGCCCATGGCGAATGGGTGCTGGTGCGCCCCGATGGCTACGTCGGCGCGATCTTCACAGACGTTGAGAAACTGCACGGCTACCTCGCCCAAGTTGGGCTCAGCGCCGAGGCGTTTTAATGTCGAGCTCAGGCAGTTGGCTGCAACGCCAACTGCACCGCGCCATCAACACTCAAGCCGCTGATCAATACCTGGGGAGCACACGCCTCAGGCAGCGTCTGCAACACCTCCTGCGCCTCATGCCGTACGCGGGCCAGCACCAGGCATTTGCCCTCCCCTCGCACCTGTACGAAAAATGCCTGCAATGCCTCGATGCTGGTGCCGTCCAGGTCGGGGGATTCTTCCAGGCTGAGCACTACCGTGTGCACCGGTAACGTAGCGTGCCGCATCAGGCTCAACACCGCCCCCAACACTCGCTCGGCATTCGCGAAGAACAGCGCTTCACTGGGCCGCACGATCAGCACACCGGGGATCCGTTCAGCGCTCGGGTGATGCAGCAAGTCGACAAAATCATGCCCACCGTCAATGCGCCCCAACTCGCGCACGTCCGCCGACGACATCTGGCGCAACATCAACACCACGCTGATCCCGACCGCCACCAATAACCCATCCAGCACCCCCAGCACCAACACCGCCGCCACCGCGCAAATCACCAACAACCGGTCGCGCCGCCAGGAGAAATAGCGGCCCAGGGGCTGCAGGCTCAAGCCACGGCCCAAGGCGTAAATGACGATGGCGGCAAGCACCGGCTCCGGCGTCAATGCCACCAGCGGCAGCACCGTCAGCACGATCGCCAGCACCACCAGCGCCGCCACGGCGCCCGCCAGCCGCGAGTTGGCTCCCGCCGCCTCATTGGCCGATGTCGCCGAATACCCGGCGCCGGTGGGCATGCCCTGGAACAGCCCGGACAGCAGGTTGGCGGCCCCCAGCGCCAGCAGGTCACGATTGGATGACACGCGATCACCATGCTTGAGGGCGAAGGAGCTGATGGAGCCGTAGGACTCGGCGTAAAGAATCATCACCATGGCAAACGCCAACTCTCCCAGGCGCAGCCAGTCGGCGAACGGCAATACCGGCAAATGCGCCAGTTCCAGGCGCAGGTCGATGACGCCGATCAACGCCACGCCATGGGCCTGCAGATCCAGCCACTGGCCGGCGGCAATCCCGAGGATCACCACCAGCAACCCGCCCGGCAGGCGCCGGACTCGCGCGCATAGCCAGAGCAGCAGCAACGCGATGCCCGCGACGGCGGCGGCGGCCCAGTTCCAGCGCGGCAGTTGCTCCAGGAGCTGGGGCAGGAAGCGAATCAGGTTGTTGTCGGTCAGGTGCACGCCCACCACGCTGGCCAACTGCTTGAGGATGATCGTCAGCGCCAGGCCAAAGGCAAAGCCACGCAACACCGGCTTGGCGATAAACGAGGTCAGCCCGCCCAGCTTGAGCATCCCGGCCAACAGGAAAAACGCCCCCGTCACCAGTACCAGGCCCATTGCCAGGCTCAGCCTGAGTGCCGGGTCATCCCCCGCCAGCGTTGCCGTGGCCGCCGCCAGCACCGCTGCCGAGGACGATGTGGCAGAGACAATCGCGAAGCGGCTGGTGCCAAACAGGCCGTAGCACAACAATCCGGCAAACAAGGCGATCACGCCCGCCTGGGGCGGCAACGCGGCGATACTGGAATAGGCCACGGCCTCGGGCAGCAACAGGCCGGCGATGGACAGGCCTGCCAATAAATCCTGGACGCGGCTCTGTCGGGTTTCAGTGGTCAATCGGGCCTACCCATCCTGGCAAGTAACGGGCTTCCTGGCTGCGGGCCAGGGTCATGGCCTTGCCCATCAACTTGGGGCTCAGGTCGCCGATCAGGTCGCTGCCGATACGGCTGCGGAGAAAGTCGGCCCAGAGAAACTCGCTGAAAGGCGCGGCGTCCTTGGCATACCCGCCGGCGGTACGCAGCAGGCCCGCGAGACTGCGGTAGGGATCATCCTGCAAATCGGTAATCCTCCGGGGAATGGCGTCGTAGGAGCGGCGGATACCCCGCGCATCATAGGGATGCACCCATTGGTTGAAGGTCATGACGTTCCAGAACGTAGTACGCTCGACAAACGACAGGTCCTTGAGCACCAGCAACGACACACTCTTGACCTCTTCCTGCAACAACGCCAGGCCGAAGTGATGATGGTCGGTGATGTAGTAACGCTCGTCCGGCCCAATTACACAGGGAAACCAATGCTGGTCGAGTGCGGCGGCGCGCTCCTTGCGCTTGAGCTTTTTCCAGGCCTCGCGCTTGGTCGCGACCTCGGCGAGGCCCACCGTCAATTGAGTGGGGTGCAGCTTTTCCAGCTTGCCGGTGATCAACTGCGGGCGGGCGCGAGCCATGAACAACCTCCAGGTAAGAATTCGACGTGCCCTGTCAGACACCCGCGACAAGCTTAGCCGTGATTGATCGCCTGGCGTTGATACTTATCAGCACCTTGCGGCGTGCAGGCACAAAAAAAGGCCGACTCGCGTTATGGCAAGTCGGCCTTTTTTCACAGCGCCCCGGCGATCAGGACATCAACGAGTAGATCAGCGCGGTAATCGCCACCAGGCCCACCGCCGTCACGAACACGTTGGACGCCTGGCCACGGTACTTGGCCATCGCCGGTACCTTGCGGATCGCGTACATCGGCATCAGGAACAGGATCGACGCAATGATCGGCCCGCCCAGGGTCTCGATCATGCCGAGGATGCTAGGGTTGAGGGTCGCGACGATCCAGCACACCACCAGCATGAAGGCAGCCGTCATGCGGTCCAGGGTCTTGGCAGCCGGGCGACGGCCGCTTTTGAGCACCAGGCCCTTGAGACCTTCACTGGCGCCGATGTAATGGCCCAGGAACGACTTGGCAATCGCCACAAACGCGATCAGCGGCGCGGCGAACTCGATGGTCGGGTTGCTGAAGTGGTTCGCCAGGTAGGACAGGATCGACAGGTTCTGCGCCTTGGCTTCGGCCAGTTGCGCAGGCGACAGGGTCAGTACGCAACTGAACACGAAGAACAGCACCATCACCACCATCAGGATGTGTGCCCGGGACAGGATCTGCGAGCTGCGTTCCTCGGCGTGTTCGCCGTACTGGCGCTTCTGGTCCACCGCAAAGGCCGAGATGATCGGCGAATGGTTGAACGAGAACACCATCACCGGAATCGCCAGCCACAGCGTGTGCAGCAGCGCCGACGGGGCCGGCACGGTGCTGGCGGTGCTGAGGATGCCGCCGTTCCAGTGCGGCACCAGGTACACGGCGAGGAACAGCAAGGCGACGATAAACGGATACACCATCAGGCTCATGGCCTTGACGATCACCTGCTCGCCACACCGCACCACGGCCAGCAGGCCGAGGATCAGCACCAGCGACAGGATCGCCCGCGGCGGCGGCGCGATGTGCAGTTGATGTTCCATGAAACTGCCGACGGTGTTGGTCAGCGCCACGCTGTAGATCAGCAGGATCGGGAAGATCGCGAAGAAGTACAGCAAGGTGATCGCGGCGCCGGCCTTGAGGCCGAAATGTTCTTCGACCACGTCGGTGATGTCCGAGCCTTCACGGCCCGAGAGCACAAAGCGGGTCAGGCCACGGTGCGCGAAAAACGTCATCGGGAATGCCAGCAGCGCGAGGATCACCAACGGCCAGAAGCCGCCAAGGCCCGCGTTGATCGGCAGGAACAAGGTGCCGGCGCCGATGGCCGTACCGAACAGGCCGAGCATCCAGGTGGTGTCCTGGCGGCTCCAGCTTGTGAGGGTTGCAGGTGTCGTTGCGTAGCGTTCGTCGACGCTATTGGCCTGATCATTCATCCGTTCGGATCTCCGCATTCACTCAGTCGAGACGAGTCAGAAAAACCTGACAGGCAGCGCCACGACCGAAACAGGGGCGCGATTGTCCGGGATTCGCTTGAAGAAGCAAAGACTTAGCTGAGGAATGGTTGTGCAGTGCAGAGGATTGAATACGTTTCCGGCAGGGTCAATTTTACATTTCATAAGAAATCTATTTTATAAATTCATCACGTCATGTATTTTTAAAGCACGCCCCTCACTGGACTACCTGCCATGCCAATCGTGCGCATCGACCTTCGGAAAAACCCCGACGTCACCTACGCCAAGCGCGTCGGCGTATTGATCTACAACGCCATGCACACGGCTATCGGCGTGCCTGAGCACGACAACTTCCAGATCCTCACCGAGCACGATGAACACCACTTCATCTATGACCCGGAGTACCTGGGCATCCAGCGCACCGACAACCTGGTGATCATCCAGATCACCCTGAATGAAGGCCGCAGCACCGAGCAGAAAAAGCTGTTGTACAAGACCATCGCCGAGAGCTTGAACCGTGAACTGGCGGTGCGCCTGGAAGATGTGTTTATCAGCCTGGTGGAGGTCAAGAAGGAAAACTGGTCGTTCGGCAACGGGATTGCGCAGTACGCCAGCTAAACGTTTTATGATGCCACCCATCCCTGCCACCACCTGATCCAGAGAGCCCTCGATGCCACGCGTGTCCCGCAAACAAGCCGAACTCAACCGCGAAATCATCGTCGAGGCCGCCACGCGGCTGTTTCGTGAGCGGGGCATCCATGGCATCAGCGTGTCGGACGTGATGGCCGCCGCCGGGCTGACCCATGGCGGTTTCTACGGGCACTTCGAGTCCCGCGAGGCGCTGGCCACGGAAGCCTGCAACCGGGCATTCGAACAATCGAACGAGCGCTGGCAGGCCAGGGTCGAGCAGAGCCCCGACCCCGAGACTGCACGCCTGGCGTTGATTGATCCGTATCTGTCGGCCGCCAATCGTGACAACCCCGGGGACAGTTGCCCGGTAGCGGCGTTTGCCGGGGAGATATGTCACGAAGCGGTCGACAGTCCGCTGCAGCAGAGCTTTATCCAAGGCTTTGAGGCATCCGTGGGGATCCTGAGCGCTACCCAGGCGACCGGCACACCTGAGGGTGACCGCCAGGCCGCCATTGCCCAGTACGCGATGATGGTAGGCGCAATTACCCTCGCCCGTGCGACCAAGGGAAACAGCCTGTCTGATGAATTCCTCGAAGCAGCCAGAAATCTGCTGATCCCGCAAAAAAAACTCGACTGACGCGTTGACAGGCAAACGCCAGCGCCAGCATGATCGGCCCATGAACACTTTCCAGCTGGCCCTCACCCGTACCACCACGACCGCTTCCGGCGGGTCGTGTGGTAGCGGTGAGTGGCGCGCAAACTAAGCCACCCGGATTTACCCAAGGCCCCGCCAGCAATGGACGGGGCCTTTTTATTGCTCCGCCATCTGGCAAACACAAGGAGCAGTACCATGCCTGACAACAAGCGCCCCGCCCTGCTGATCATCGACATGCAGACCGGTCTGTACGATGGTCCGGAAAAACCCTACGAACGCCAGCGCGTACTCGACATCATCAACCAGTTGATACAGCGTGCCAGACACGCTGGCGTGCCGATCTTCGCCGCCCGTCACACCGGCCCGGCAGGTTCGCCCATCGAGGTGGGCAGCCCGTTTTGGCAACTATGGCCAGCACTGGAGGTTGATGAAGCTCGCGACACGGTTTTCAATAAAACCCGGCCCAGCTGTTTTCTCGGCACCGAGCTGTCGCAGCAACTGGCGGCGGCACAGGTGAATGAACTGGTGATCGTCGGGATGAAAACCCAGTACTGCATCGACACGACGTGCCGAGTGGCCGTGGAGCTGGGGTTCTCGGTGCTGCTGCCGGAGGATGCCCATACTTGTATGGACACTCCGGCGTTATCGGCCGCATCGATTATCGAGCACCATAACGCAACCTTGGCCGGGGCATTTGTGCAGCGTGTGAAAGCTGACGATATCTGCTTCTAAAGCCTAGAGCTTTATCTAAGCCGAGGTTCTCAATACGTTGCGCAGTTCGCCATTGATCGCGCTCTGCGCAACAGCCAGTTGCTCCACCAGATCACCGGCTGCGTGCGCCGTTAACGCAATCACTGGGCGGTCCCAGTCGTAATTTCTTATTACATTGATGCGGAACCCACCATGGGTATCGAAGGAGGGGTACCAGCCGACATCCAATATAAGCCCACCGGCGTATTCAACCTGAAGCATGTCCTCTTTCAACAGGTGAACCTGACTCTCCATCGCCCCATCCTGCAAGATGGAGAGATCATCATGGGTGACGTTTCCGTCAATAAAGCCTAGTGAGATCAACTTGTTAACCTCCTGAATTCCTGCTCGGAAATCGGATGACCATGTATGACGCCCGCGCTTGACTCAATTCGAACCCAGTAACTGGGCTTGCCATCACTGGCACCTATGACTTGCGGATACTCCCTGAGTTTCCAGGGTTTTGCATGAGTGCTTGGCACTCCATTTTTATAGGCTTCTCGCTCAAGCTTTTCAATATTTATACCGGGCTTGTATTTGGCCGGGCCGTATCGGGTGCTGCTGACAATATCTTCCCAAGCTAGGTTTTTTGATGGGCTGTGCTTGTAGCCATAAGAGGTCCACTCGACGATTTCGGAGGTGGCAGGAACATGCATCCATGACGTCTCTGCTAAGGAAAGTCGTCGAAGTCTGCGGCAGTAAAAAGGCCTGGGACGAGCGGTCTGGAAAATCAGATTAGGCTGGTGAGAAATGAAATTTTTCTGCGGTAAAGAAACGATCGGGACTACAAATCCCGCATAATCCAAGCCTCTAATCCTTCAGGAAGAACCTTCCGATGCCCGTCACCGTTCTGGTCCTGGTTGAAACCATCAACGACTACCTGCCGATCATCGAAGGCAATGGCTTTCACGTGATTCTTGCCCCCACCCCGGCCGAACGCGCCAAGGCCATCAAGACCCACGGCGGGCAGGTCCAGGCGGTGCTGACCCGTGGCCCGCTGGGCCTGTACGCCGAGGAAATCGCCGCGCTGCCGCTGCTTGAGATCATCTGCGTGATCGGCGCCGGGTATGAACACGTGGACCTGCAAGCCGCCAGCAACCGTGGAATCGTGGTCACCAATGGTGCCGGGGTGAATGCGCCGTCGGTGGCCGACCACGCCATGGCGTTGTTGCTGTGCCTGGTGCGGGACATTCCCCGGGCGGACGCAGCAGTACGGCGCAGCGAATGGCCCAAGATAATGCGCCCTTCCCTGGCCGGCAAACAGCTGGGCATTCTCGGCCTGGGGGCCGTGGGCCTGGAAATCGCCAAGCGGGCTGCCCTGGGTTTTGGCATGGAGGTGAGTTATCACAACCGCCAGCCCCGCGAAGATGTGGACTACACCTACTGCGCCACCGCCGTGGAACTGGCGCGGGCCTCGGACTTCCTGATCCTGGCCACCCCGGGCGGCGCCAGCACGCGACATTTGATCGACCGCCAGGCCCTCGACGCACTGGGGCCCAACGGTTTCCTGGTGAACATCGGCCGTGGCAGCGTGGTGGTCACCGCCGACCTGATTACCGCCCTGGAGCAACGGCGCATCGGCGGCGCGGCACTGGACGTGTTCGACGATGAACCCAACGTGCCCGACGCGCTCAAGCGCCTCAGCAATACCGTGCTCACGCCCCACGTCGCCGGCCTGTCGCCGGAAGCCGCCCATGACACCGTGCAGCGCGTGGCGGACAACCTGCTGGAATACTTTGCCGGCCGCCCTGTGCTGACGCCCGTGGCACTGCCTCCGCGAAAATAATGGCCAATAGCCATAAATTCTCCAAAACCTGACTACACTGCCTGAGGGGATATTCAGGATGCCGGTACTGGATCGGCGAAGGAACGCAGGATGGTTTGCCAAGGACCCGGCTCGGCCCGCCAACGCGGTGCAATAGGACTGATGGGTGCGATGACCCTGGGGGTCGCACTGTTGTTCCTGTTGCTGGTGGTCGACAGCGGCCGGCTGTACCTGGAAAAGCGCAAGCTGCAACGGGTTGCCGACACCGCGGCGCTGGAAGTGGTCACCCGCGGCGGCGCCTGCGTGACGCCGAATACCAACGCCGCGCAATTCGCGATCCAAAGCGCAGCCCGCAATGATTTCCCGCTGAACGAAGACCGTACCCTGGCGACCACCTGTGGCACCCTGGTCACCGGGGCTGACTTCATGCGCGCCTTCAGCCCCAATCCCTCAAGGTCCGATGCGATCCAGGTCATCGCCACCCACCGCGTCGTCACCAGTATCGCCAACCGCCTGTTCATGCTGCTCTCCACCGGCCCTTTCGAGCCGACCATCCGGTTGCAGGCAGTGGCCGTGGCCGCCGTGCCCGCGCCACCGGTGGCCGTACTGACCATCCGCAGCACCTTGCTGACCGTGGACAGCACCAAGTCCGCCGCACTCAATGCGTTGATCGGCGGACTGCTGGGGGGCAAATTGCAACTCGACGCGGTGGGCTGGAAGGGCCTGATCAATACCGATATCAACCTGCTCAGTTACCTGGACGCGCTGGCGATTCAATTGAAGGTCAGCGCCGGCAACTACGACGAGTTGCTCAAGACCGACGCCAGCGTCGGCGATCTGATCCAGGCCGCGATAGATGTACTCAAGCTGGGGGGCGATGCGGTCAAGGTGGTGATCAATAACCTGGAAGCGATCAAGCTGATTGCACCCGGCACCAAGATCCTGCACCTGGGCGACCTGCTGACCATCCAGAACGGCACCGACAAGAGCGCCCTGGACGTTAACCTGCAACTGTTCAACCTGATCCAGGGGTTTGTGCAACTGTCGAACAAGTACAACGCGGTCGCGGTGGAGTTGCCGGTGGATGTGCTGGGACTGCTGAATATCACGGTCAAGACCAAGGTCATTGAACCGGCGCAGGTTTCCGCCATAGGTAACCCCAAGCTGATCGCCACCCAGCCGATCTACGTCAGGACCGCGCAAGTCAGGACGTTGATCTCGGTGAAACTGCCGGCAATCGGCGCGGTGAACGATTTACTGGGCGGGGTAACGGCGCTGGTGGGCCTCTTGTTAGGCAGCTCCTTTGACCCCAAAATCGGCCAGCAAATCGATGTAGCACTGGAAGCCGCCAGCGGCAGCAGCACGGTCACCGGATATCGTTGCAACGGGCCTGCGGACAAAGCCTTGTCGGTGCTCGGTACCACCTCGGCGGTTAGGCTGATGGTGGGCCAGATCGACCCAAAAAACCTGTTTTCCTCCACAGCACCACTGAACGTTGACGAATTCCCATTACTCGACCTTGGGGTGAAGACCTGTAGCAACGGTGTCTGCGATCCCCGGCAACCGTATGGCGTGGGTGGCATCAGCCTGAAGATCGACAGCAGCGTGGCCAAGACCGTCCGGAACCACACTTACCTGTCGCCGCCCGAGTTGAAAAGCCCCCCGGATTACTTCAGTTTCAGTTCCAACAACGTGGTGGGCAGCTTGAGCAACACCCTCAATGGCATCCAGTTGATCAACCATCCACCGACACAGGGCGGACTGATTGGGCTGGTGCTGAACCTGGTGGTCGGCCTGATCACCGGCGTACTGAATCTGCTCAGCGGCATCATCTCCGGACTGCTCAGCCCGCTCCTCGACCCGCTGGTCAATAACCTGCTCGCCGGCCTGGGCATCGACCTGGCAAAAGTCGAAATCGGTGCCAACCTGTCCTGCAACCCCGGCGGGCGCGCAGTTCTGGTGATCTGAGCACATCAAGCACGCTGATCATCGGCCAACACGCTAACCTATTAAGCCGCCCCAACCTTGTGGCTTGGCGGCCGCGCGCATTAGATTAGCCAATAGTCCAAGGCCTTAAGAATAAGCAGAAGGGATAAGCATGGCGCTTAATGACCAATCGACCCAGATTCGCCCCGGCGAAGAACTTGATGCCAGCCTCATCGATCCCTACCTCAAGGCCCATATCCCGGGCTTGAGCGGCAGCGTCAAAATCAGCCAGTTCCCCGGGGGTGCCTCCAACCTGACGTACCTGCTGGAATACCCCGGCCAGGAATTCGTGCTGCGCCGCCCGCCCTTTGGCCACAAGGCCAAGTCCGCCCACGACATGGGCCGCGAATACCGGATTCTCAACCAGCTCAAGGACGGTTTCCCGTATTGCCCCAAGGCCTACGTGCACTGCACCGACGAGTCGGTGATCGGCGCCGAGTTCTACGTGATGGAGCGGGTCAACGGGATCATCCTGCGCTCGGACCTGCCGCCGGAACTGGGCCTGGACGCGGCGAAAACCGAAGCCTTGTGCAAAAGCTTTATCGACAAGTTCGTCGAGCTGCACCAGGTCGACTACAGCGCCTGCGGCCTGGCCGACCTGGGCAAGCCCGAAGGTTACGTGGAGCGGCAGATTCGCGGCTGGAGCGACCGCTACGAAAAAGCCCTGACCCCCGACGCCCCCAGCTGGGAAGCGGTACGTGCCTGGCTCAACGACAAGATGCCGGCCGACCACCCCACCTCGAGCATCGTCCACAACGACTACCGCTTCGACAACGTGATCCTCGACCCGCATAACCCGATGCAGATCATCGGCGTGCTGGACTGGGAACTGACCACCCTCGGCGACCCGCTGATGGACCTGGGCAACACCCTCGCCTACTGGATCGAAGCGGCCGACCCGGCCCCGGTGCAACTGATGCGCCGCCAGCCGAGCAACGCCCCCGGCATGCTTACCCGCCGCCAGTTCGTCGACTACTACGCCGAACGCTCCGGGATCCAGATCGACAATTTCGACTTCTACTACACCTACGGCCTGTTCCGCCTGGCCGGCATCGTGCAGCAGATCTACTACCGCTTCTTCCATGGCCAGACCCAGGACAAACGCTTTGCGCAGTTCATTCACATGAACAAGCTGCTTGAGCAGATGAGCCTGAATGTCATCAAACAGTCTTCCCTCTGACCCTCTTCAAGGAAAAACCATGTCCAAGACCCAACTGTTCGACCTCGACGGCAAGATCGCTTTCGTTTCCGGCGCCAGCCGCGGTATCGGTGAGGCCATCGCCAAGTTGCTGGCCCAGCAAGGCGCCCACGTGATCGTGTCGAGCCGCAAGATCGACGGCTGCCAGCACGTGGCCGACGCGATCATCGCCGACGGCGGCAAGGCCACCGCCATTGCTTGCCATATCGGCGAAATGGACCAGATCACCAACGTGTTTGCCGCGATCCGCGAACAGTTCGGCCGCCTGGATATCCTGGTCAACAACGCCGCCACCAACCCGCAGTTCTGCAACGTGCTGGACACCGACCTGGGCGCGTTCCAGAAAACCGTCGACGTGAACATTCGCGGCTACTTCTTCATGTCCGTGGAAGCCGGCAAGCTGATGCGCGAAAACGGCGGTGGCAGCATCATCAACGTGGCCTCGATCAACGGGATTTCGCCGGGCGTATTCCAGGGCATCTACTCGGTGACCAAGGCCGCCGTGATCAACATGACCAAAGTCTTCGCCAAGGAATGCGCGCCGTTCGGCATTCGCTGCAACGCGCTGCTGCCGGGCCTGACCGACACCAAGTTCGCCTCCGCGCTGGTGAAGAACGACTCGATCCTGAAAATGGCCCTGGCGCAGATCCCCCTCAAGCGCGTGGCCGACCCGAGCGAGATGGCCGGCGCGGTGCTGTACCTGGCCAGCGACGCGTCGAGCTACACCACCGGTGTATCGCTGAATGTAGACGGTGGTTTCCTGTCCTGATTCGGCTGGCGGGTGACTTGCGGTAATCTTGCGGGTGATTGCTTGCCTCTGGATGAAACATGGAACTGCACGTCGTTATCAAGGGCCGCAAGGACCTGGCCGAACAGCTTTACCAGCAATTGCGCACGGCCATTGAGTCGGGACAACTGGTGGCCGGGTCGCAATTGCCTCCCAGCCGCTTGCTGGCCCTGCAACTGGGCGTGTCGCGCAAGACAGTCTCAGACACCTACGCGGCGCTGACCTACGAAGGGTTGTTGGTCGGCAGGATCGGCCGTGGCACGTTCGTCAACGCCTGGGCCACGCGCCGCGAACACCTGCAAAGTGCCGCCGACCTTGCCTGCGCCGCCAACCTGGCCAAGTGGCAGGCCCTTCCCGCGCCCATGGGTCACCCCAACCGTGAAACCCGCCCGAGCCGGGACTTTATCGGCGGTGCCACCGCCCGCAGCCAGTTCCCCCAGGATGAATGGCGGCGCTGCACCCTCGATGCCTTGCGCCGTATCTCACAGGACAGCGGCTTCTACAGCCGGCCGGAAGGCTTGCCGGCCCTGCGCAGTGCAATCGCCGGGCATATCGCATTTTCCCGTGGGGTCAGGTGCAGCGAAGACGACATCGTAGTCACCAACGGCGCCCAGCAGGCGCTCGACCTGATCGCCCGCGTGGTGCTGGAACCGGGCACCGTCGTCGCCATGGAAGACCCCGGCTACACCCCGGTGCGACTGATGTTCGACGCCATGGGGGCGACCGTGGTGGGCGTGCCGGTGGACGAACACGGCCTGCGGGTCGACTTGATTCCCGACGGCGCGCGGCTGATCTACGTGACACCGTCCCATCAGTTCCCGCTGGGCATGCCCATGAGCGTGCCGCGCCGTGAGGCGTTGCTGGCACGTGCGCTGGCGTTGGGCGCCATCGTGATCGAGGATGACTACGACAGCGAATTCCGCTACGAGGGCCGCCCCACCGACTCCCTGCAAAGCATGGACACCCGCGGCGTGGTCGCCTACGTCGGGACCTTCTCGAAAACCCTGCTGCCGGAGTTGCGCCTGGGCTACACGGTGTTGCCGCCGGCGATTTTCGGCGCGGTGCTCAAGGCCAAGCAACTCACCGACCAGCACAGCTCCACCCTGCCGCAATGGGCCCTGGCCAAGTTCATCAGCGAAGGCTACCTGCTCAAGCACATTCGGCGCTGCCATGGGGTATATGCCGGGCGCCGGGAACGGATTCTGCAGCGCCTGGCGGGGGACCTCTCGCCGTGGTTCGACGTGGTGCCCACCGTGGCCGGGTTCCATCTGGCCGCACTGTGCAAGGTGCCGGTGAATATTCCGCAGCTTACCCAATTGGCACGGGAGGCTGACGTGGGGCTCTATCCGCTGAGCGTGTTTTTCCACGACACACCGGTACGCGAGGGACTGAAGATCGGGTTTGGCGCGATCGAAACCCTGGACATTGACCCGGCGCTGGACGTGGTGCGGGATATCCTGCGACAGATTGGCTGAGGGAATTTCCGCCGGATTGGCTATTGGTCAAATCCGGATCGGGGCCTAGGGTGAACGGGTCTCGACTCACTCGGAGCCTCACCATGAAAGTACTGCTCGGCACCACCCTGCTGCTGGCCTCGTTAAGCGCCTTTGCCCACGACCCGGTGTACAACCAGGAAAAGATCAACGTGTTGCAGGAACACGCCCTGGCCAACGTCCCCGGCAAGAAAACCGTGATGCTCACCGTGGACTACGCCCCGGGCCAGGCCACCGTGCCCCATAGCCACACCGGCACGGCCGTGGCCTATGTGCTGGAAGGTGCAATCACCTCGCGGGTCAACGATGAAAAGGCGATCACCTACAAGGTCGGCCAGTCGTTCTATGAACCTGCCGGCTCGCGGCACTTTGAATCCAGCAATGCCAGCCAGACCCAACCGGCGAAACTGCTGGTAGTGATGGTGATGGATGACAAGGCCGACGTGCTCACGCCGCTGCCCCACTAACCCGCTCCACCGCACCCTCCTGTGGGAGCTGGCTTGCCGGCGATGGCGGTGCATCAGACACAGTTGTGTTTGCTGATCCACCGCCATCGCCGGCAAGCCACACACAGTTATAACCGCGCACAGTCAGTGGCTCAGGGTCGTTTGAAGTGGTGGCGCAGGTGTTCGATTCGAGGCCGGCAGGTACAGCCTTCAAGGTGGTCGTTGACCATGCCCATCGCCTGCATGAACGCATACATCGTGGTCGGGCCCACATAGCTCCAGCCACGTTTCTTCAGGGCCTTGGACAAACGTGTTGACGCGGCTGACGTGGGGTTGGCCGTCCAGTACGCCATGTCCACCACCGCCGGGCGCTCATCGGCGGCCGGTTCAAACGACCACAACCACGCCGCCAGCGAGCCGGTCTCATCCACCAGCTCACAGGCGCGCCGGGCGTTGTTGATGGTGGACACGATCTTGGCGCGATTGCGCACGATGCCCGGGTCGGCCATCAATCGCTCGATGTCCTGCTCGGTGTACTGCGCCACCCGGCGAAAATCAAAGCCCTCGAACGCCCGGCGAAACGCCTCGCGCTTGCGCAGGATGGTGACCCACGCCATGCCGGCCTGAAAACCTTCCAGGCAAATCTTCTCGTACAGCGCAATGTCATCGGCCACCGGCACGCCCCATTCGTGGTCGTGGTAATCCGGGTACTCCGGCGCCGCCGTGCGCCACGTACAGCTGGTGACGCCCGCCGCGTCCGTGATCAATCCTGGAATATCCATAACTCACCCTGTGAACCAAGCCCGGGATGATAAGCGAAAAAAATTCCGGGCCGCCAACCGCTCAAGCACGAACCTTGCGAACCAACTGGTCAGACCGGGACCTGCCATCCGCGTAATATTTACTTGCGACTTGAAAAAAACCGAGCGTAGACTGGCCCCGCACTGGACATACCGGTCAGACCACAACAATTAAGCCCTGGACCCACCAGGGCACCGAATAGAGATCCTTCCCATGCTCAGATGGTGCTCGCGTTCGATTTTCCTGCAAGTCGTGATTGGCCTGGTGATCGGCATAATCTGCGGCCTCGCCCTCCCTGAATTCTCCTCGCAACTCAAACCCCTGGGTGACGGCTTCATCAAGCTGATCAAAATGCTGATTGGCCTGATCGTCTTCTGCGTGGTGGTCAGCGGTATTTCCGGTGCCGGCGACTTGAAGAAAGTCGGGCGCATCGGCCTCAAGTCGGTGATCTACTTTGAAGCACTGACCACCGTGGCCCTGGTGATCGGCCTGATCATGGCCTTCAGCACCGGGATCGGCACCGGCGCCAATATCCACCTGGAGCAACTGTCGTCTGCCGGCCTGAATGAACTGGCAGACCGTGGCCAACACATCAAGGGTACCAGCCAGTTCCTGATGGACCTGATCCCCAACTCGGTGATCGGCGCCTTCGCGGACAACAACGTGCTGCAAGTGCTGTTGTTTTCCGTGTTGTTCGGCAGCGCGCTGAACCTGGTGGGCGAAGCCGCTTCCGGCATCTCGCGGTTGATCAACGAGCTGAGCCACGTGATCTTCCGCATCATGGGCATGATCGTGCGCCTGGCGCCCATCGGCGTGTTCGGCGCCATCGCCTTCACCACCAGCACGTATGGCCTGGATTCCCTGCAACACCTGGGCAGCCTGGTGGGCCTGTTCTACCTTACGTGCTTCCTGTTCGTCGCGGTGATTCTGGGGCTGGTGATGCGCCTGTCGGGCCTGCGGATGATGCCGCTGCTCAAGTACCTGCGGGAAGAACTGTTGATCGTGATGGGCACCGCGTCCTCCGATGCCGTGTTGCCACAGATCATGCGTAAACTGGAACACCTTGGCATTGGCAGCTCCACCGTGGGCCTGGTGATTCCGACCGGGTACTCGTTCAACCTCGACGGTTTCTCGATCTACCTGACCCTGGCCATCGTGTTTATCGCCAATGCCACCGGCACACCGCTGTCGATGACCGACCTGCTGACCATCCTGCTGGTGTCGCTGATCACCTCCAAGGGCGCCCACGGGATTCCGGGTTCGGCACTGGTGATTCTGGCGGCGACACTCACCGCAATCCCGGCGATTCCGGTGGTGGGCCTGGTGCTGGTGCTGGCGGTGGACTGGTTCATGGGCATTGGCCGGGCGCTGACCAACCTGATCGGCAACTGCGTCGCCACCGTGGCCATCGCCCGCTGGGAAAAAGACATCGATATCCAGCGCGCCAACAAGGTGCTGGACGGTCAACAAGGGTATGCCTTCCAGGCCAAGAAACCGGTGCTGCCCGCCCACCAAGAGTTCTGATGAGACAGACTCACCCCCTGTGGCGAGGGAGCTTGCTCCCGCTGGGGCGCGAAGCGGCCCCAAAAAATGGGCCTGCTGCGCAGTCCAGCGGGAGCAAGCTCCCTCGCCACACCAAGCAGACAGTTCAATTTAAAGGGAGCCACACGTGATCACCTCGTCAACCGTCGTCAATTCAGTGGTAGAAAAACTGCGCGCCGCCCTGGCGAGGGGTCAGTGGCGGCGCGGCGAGATGCTGCCCGGCCAGCGTGAACTGGCCGAGCAAATGGGCATCAGCCGCCCAAGCCTGCGCGAAGCGGTGATCGTGCTCGAAACCCTCGGCCTGGTACGTTCCATGCCCGGCAAGGGCGTGGTGGTGCTGGAAACCACCCTCAGCGAATCCCAGGCCCAGGACAGCGGCGTGGCGGACGCCAGCCTCGAAGACATCCTGCAACTGCGCTACACCCTCGAGCCCTTTATCGTAGGTTTAGTGGCGCAATCCATCAGCAGCAAGGAAGTCGGGCAACTGCGCCTGACCCTGATGGACATGCGCGAAGCCCTCGACGCCGGCGACAGCGAAGCCGGGATGAACGCCTACATCGCGTTCCACGAAGAACTGTTCGCCCTGACCTCCAACCCGATCTTCCAGAACGTGGTGCAACAAACCAGCAACGCCCTCAAGCAAAGCGCCCAGGTGCTGCGCAACTCCCCCGAACACCTGGCGGAACGCTTGCAGGAAAACGACGCCGTGGTGCGCGCGATCCGCAACAAGAACAGCGCCCTGGCCAGCGCCGAAATGCGCCGGCATATCCTGCAGGAAGGCTTGCGCATGGGCATTCGCTTGAACATCCCGGATGACCATCTGGGTAGCTGACTTCCAGGAGACCGCGCATGACCGCTCACGCCCTGCACACCCCTTTCCCCTTTACGCCGTTGCGCCTGGTGGGCAAGCCGAAACTCTCGGTGGACGACATCTACCCGGCACTGTTCGACGCCATTCTCGAGCAACGCATCGCCCCCGCCAGCCGTTTTACCGAGGAGAGCCTCGGGCAAAGTTTTGGCGTCAGCCGCAGCGTGATTCGCCGGGTGCTGGCGCGGCTGTCGCACCAGCAAGTGATCATCCTTCGGCCCAACCATCGGGCCCAGGTGGCGGCACCGGATGCACAACAGACCCAGCAGATTCTCGAGGCGCGGCGCCTGACGGAAATCACCGTGGTGCAGTTGGCGTGTGCCCAGGCGAAACCGGCGCAGATCCGCCAACTGCGGGAGTTGATCGCACGGGAGCGCGACTGCATCGAGCGTGACGAACGTGGCCCGGCGATTCGGCTCTCCGGGGAGTTTCACCTGCAACTGGCAGCCATCGCCGGGAATGCACCGTTGGCACAGTTTCTCAACAGCCTGGTGCCGCTGACCTCATTGGCGATTGCGCAGTTTGAGGCCAAGGCTTGCACGTATTGCGCATGGCAGGAACATAGGGCAATTGTGGATGCGGTGGAGCATGGCGATGCCGGCAAAGCCGTCAACTTGATGACCCGGCATCTGGATCATCTGGAAGCCAAGCTACTACGCAGCAATTGATCACACTGTTTTAACCTGTGGCGAGGGAGCTTGCTCCCGCTGGGACGCGCAGCGGCCCCAAAAACGGGACTGCTGCGCAGCCCAACGGGAGCAAGCTCCCTCGCCACAAGTTGAGATAACACGCCGATAATCAAATGCAAAAAAGCCCGATATCTTTCGATACCGGGCTTTTGGTTTTACCGCTCAATCAAGCCAGTTACAGCACCGATTGACCGCTCATCGCCAGGTCCAGCAACTCACGGTTGGCCACCGCGTACATGGCGTAGTCCGTGCCGACTGCAGCACGAATCTCCACCATCATGGTGCGCCAGCGATCAGCCATGTCCTGGTGCTGCTCAAGCCACAGGGCCACGCGGGCTTCCATGTCTTCTGGCGCATCGGCCATTTGCAGTACGGAAATGGTGATCGCCCGTTGCTGCCAATCCACGTCATCGCGGAAGGCCTCGCGGGCCTGGGCCTGCCAGTTGTTGCCCACGGGCAGGCTGCTGATCTGCTGCAGGTACCACGGCAAGTCCAGGGCGCTGCCGACGGCGAAGTAAGCCTTCGCGACGTCTGCCGCACTTTGGCCTGTCACGTCGGCGGCTTCGATGATTGGCAGCAGGGTGTACAGGTGGGTAGTGCCTGCAACCATGCGCGCCAACAACTCCGGCACACCGGCTTCGACGTAAGCCTGGTAACGGTTCTGCCAACCTTCGCGGGTCGGGCCTTCCAGCAGTTCGTCGAGCTTGAGGCCCAGCGCGGCAAGGTGCGGACCGAAGTGCGCAACATCACGTCCGGCATCCTGTTCGTTGCGACGGCTGCGCAGGAACCAGCGCGTGGCACGGCGGCCCAGGCGCATCAGCTCGTCCATCAGCTCCAGTTGCACGTCGGCCGAGACCTGGTGGTCCAGGGCTTCGATCTGACGGAACCAGTGCGGGAGGTGGAAGATGTCACGCACGATCACGTAGGCGCCCGCCACGTTCGCCGGGCTCATGCCGGTGGACTCTTTGAGGCGCTGAACGAAGGTGATGCCCATGTGGTTGACCAGGTCGTTGGCGATCTGGGTGCTGACGATCTCGCGCTTCAGACGGTGGCGACGCATGGCTTCGGAGAACTTCGCCACCAGGCTCGGCGGGAAAGCGGTCTCCATGTCACGGGTCAGGTAGTCGTCATCCGGCACCAGGGATTTGAGCAACGCTTCCTTGAGGTCGATCTTGCTGTAGGAGATCAGTACCGACAGCTCCGGACGGGTCAGGCCCTTGCCCGCAGCGGCGCGCTCGTTGAGCTGCTCCTCGGTCGGCAGGTACTCGATGGCGCGGTCCAGCTTGCCACGGCCTTCCAGATCGCTCATCAGGCGCTTGTACTCGGCCACGCGCTCGAAGGCTTTGCGGGCAGCCAGGGACAGGGCCTGGGTTTGCTTGTAGTTGTTGCCCAACACCAGGCTGCCGACTTCGTCGGTCATGCTCGCCAGCAACTGGTTGCGCTGCTTGTCGGTCATGTCACCGGCCTGCACCACTTCGTTGAGCAGGATCTTGATGTTCACTTCGTGGTCGGAGCAATCCACACCACCGGCGTTGTCGATGAAGTCGGTGTTGGAACCGCCGCCATTGAGGCCGAATTCCACACGACCCAGCTGGGTCATGCCGAGGTTACCGCCCTCGCCCACCACCTTGCAGCGCAGCTCGTTGCCATTGACGCGCAGGGCGTCGTTGGCCTTGTCGCCCACATCGGCGTGGCTCTCGGTGCTGGCCTTGACGTAGGTGCCGATACCGCCGTTCCACAACAGGTCCACAGGCGCCTTGAGCAAGGCATTCAGCAGTTCGGTCGGGGTCAGCTTGTCGGCCTGGATGTCGAAGCGTTCTTTCATCTGTGGCGAGATGGCAATGCTCTTCGCGCTGCGCGAGAAGATACCGCCGCCTTCGGACATGATGCTGGTGTCGTAGTCGGTCCAGGCCGAGCGCGGCAGGTCGAACAGGCGCTGACGTTCAGCGAAGCTGTTGGCCGGGTTCGGGTTTGGATCGATGAAGATGTGCAGGTGGTTGAAGGCCGCGACCAGTTGCAGCTTGTCGGACATCAACAGGCCGTTGCCGAACACGTCGCCGGCCATGTCGCCCACGCCCACCACGGTGATGCTGTCTTGCTGGACGTTGATGCCGCGCTCACGGAAGTGACGCTGCACACCCACCCACGCGCCCTTGGCGGTGATGCCCATTTTCTTGTGGTCGTAACCGGCAGAACCACCGGAAGCGAACGCATCACCCAGCCAGAAGCCGTAGTCGATGGCGATGCCGTTGGCGATGTCGGAGAAGGTCGCAGTGCCCTTGTCCGCTGCTACTACCAGGTACGGGTCATCGTTGTCGTGGCGCACCACGTTCAACGGTGGCACCAGGGCGCCGTCTTTCAGGTTGTCGGTAATGTCCAACAGGCCGGAAATGAAGATGCGGTAGCAGGCGATGCCCTCGGCCGCGATCTCGTCCCGGCTGCCGCCCAATGGCAGACGACGCGGCAGGAAACCGCCCTTGGCGCCCACCGGCACGATCACCGAGTTCTTCACTTGCTGGGCTTTTACCAGGCCCAGCACTTCAGTGCGGAAGTCTTCTTCACGGTCGGACCAGCGCAGGCCGCCGCGAGCGACGTTGCCAAAGCGCAGGTGCACGCCTTCAACCCGAGGCGAGTAGACGAAGATTTCAAACTTCGGCACCGGCTTGGGCAGCTCAGGAATCGCGTGCGGGTTGAACTTGAAGCTGAAGTACGACTTGTTCTGGCCGTTGGCGTCAGCCTGGTAGAAGTTGGTCCGCAGGGTCGCCTTGATCAGGTCCAGGTAGCGACGCAGGATGCGGTCTTCGTTGAGCACCTGAACGTCGTCCAGGGCCGTGAGGATCGCTTGTTCCAGGCGTTGCTGCTTGTCTTCGAGGTCTTCGGCGGTGAGCTTGCGCGCCAGGTAGAAACGGGTCTTGAACAACCGGGTCAACTCGCGGGCGATGTCGGTGTGGTTGTTCAGGGTACTGGCGATGTAACCCAGGTCGAAGCCCAGGCGAATCTGCTTCAGGTAACGGGCGTAGGCACGCAGCAGCGCCACGTCGCGCCATGGCAGGCCGGCCGTCAGCACCAGACGGTTGAACGCATCGTTTTCGGCATCGCCGTGCACGATATGCACGAATGCGTCCTGCAGGGTGTCGTTCAATTGCTGGATATCGAGGTTCACACCTTCGGCGGCGATGAACGCGAAATCGTGAATCCAGAACTCGCGGCCATTGGCATGACGCAGGCGGTACGGGAATTCACCCAGGACACGCAGGCCGAGGTTTTCCAGGATCGGCAGCACATCGGACAGCGCCAGCGGCGTATCGGCGTGATACAGCTTGCAATGCAGCTCGCGCTGGCCGGAAACCTGGCCCAGCGGCTGGTAGAAGCTCATCACCAGCGGGTTGGCTTCGGTCAGGCTGAGCAAGTGCTGCATGTCGACCACGGCCGAATGCGCGGCGAAACGCTCGCGGTAGCCGGCCGGGAAACCTTTCGGAAAATCCGCCAGCACGTTGGTGCCATGGGCTTCGCCGAAGCTTTCCACCACCAGGCTGGAGTAGTCGTCCTGCCAGCTGCGGCAGGCCTGCACCACTTCTTTTTCCAGTTGCAGCGGGTCGATGTCCAGGCGGTTCTTCGGGTCTACCCGCAGGATCAACTGCACGCGAGCCAGTACGGACTCGGAGAAGAACGTCCAGAACTCGCAGTCCGAGGCTTTCAGGCGATCCATCAGCACTTGCTGGATCTTCTGGCGCACCTCGGTGGAATAGATGTCGCGCGGCACGTAGGCCAGGCAGTAGCAGAAGCGGCCGTACGGGTCTTTGCGCAGAAACACGCGGATCTTGTTGCGTTCCTGGATCTGCACGATCGACATCACGGTGCTGAACAGCTCGTCCACCGGGGTCTGGAACAGGTCATCACGGGGCAGCACCTCGACCACCTGGGCCAGTTCCTTGCCCAAGTGCGCCTTGGCCTGGAAGCCCGAGCGACGCTCGATTTCCGTCACCTTGCGACGGATGTAAGGAATCACCCGCACGCTTTCGCCGTACACCGAGGAGGTGTAGAGGCCCATGAAGCGGCATTCCTTGATGACCTTGCCGTCGGCGTCGATCTGGCGGATCGACACGTAGTCCGGGTAGGCCGGGCGGTGCACGCGGCTTGGGTGTGCAGCCTTGGCGAACGACAGCACGGCCGGCTCACGCAGGTAGTTCACCGCGTAGTCTTCGATGCGCAGCTCGTCGGCCGTCAGGCCTGGGCGCAGCAGTTTGGTCAGACCGAGGAACGAGTTGGCGTCATATTCGATATGACCGCCGTCCGCCTCGTCACGTACCACAAACTCTTCATAGCCGAGGAAGGTGAAGTGGTTGCCCACCAGCCATTCCAGGAAGCTCTTGATCTCGGCTTTTTCTTCGCCGTCGATCACGTATGGGCTGGCGTCGATACCGGCCAGCAGTTCCTGGACCTTGGCTTTCATCGGTTCGAAATCGGCGACGGCAACGCGCACTTCGCCCAGTACCTGCTCAAGTTCCTTGCTCAGGACACTCAGCTCGGCGGCGTTGGCGCAACGGTCGATTTCCAGGTACATCAGCGATTCTTGCTGAACGTCTTCGCCCTGGGTGCCTTTGGGCAGGATTTCCAGCAATTCGCCCTTCTTGCCACGACGCACGCTGAGTACGGTGGTTTGCAGGGTGTGGATGCTGTAGCCACGGCGGTTCAGCTCGGTACGCACCGAGTCCACCAGGAATGGCAGGTCGTGGTGCAGCACTTCGACCGCGGTGTGGGTCGATTGCCAGCCATGACGTTCGTAATCGGGGTTGTAGACCCGCACTTGCGGTTGGTTGTGATCAAAGCGCTCAAGCAGGCGCCAGGCAGACAGGGTGCAACCGGCCAGGTCGGACAAGCGACGCTGGGTCAGTTCATCCAGGGAAATGATGCCGAAGAATTGTTCAGCGAACAGCGCCACTTGTGGCAGTGCCTGTTCACTGATGTGCTGCGCCAGTGCCGCTTGCAGTTGGTGCTGGAAGTCGGCTTTGCTGGCTGCGGTGAAGAACGCCATCTGTGGTACTCCGCTTGGGCTTGTTATTGATGGAAGCGTCGCGTGTTATCCCCTTGCGGGGAGACCGTCAGCTCTGTTCGCGGTCTACAGTAACGAATTCAGAGTGACAGGTGGGTGAAGCTGGACAAGACAATGAGGTCACATTCAACTTCCATAAGATGCGCACCTTGCCAGGTGACGGTACGACGGGCAGGTCAGACTCCTGGCGAGGCACATCCGTTGCGCAGCTTAACGAGTGTAGGAAGCAAGCTGCTTGCGACGCTGCGACATATTCGGTCATCGGCACGCTGCCGGCGGGTTGCGACTTGGGCAACCGGGTGTTTTCGGAGAAATCCCGGGGCGCCGAGTACCGGAAATGACTGATATTGCCCGCCAGGTCATGCCTCAAGGTCTGACACACGATGCAGCACAAAATTCGCCGCATTTTCGCCAGCATGCCGCACGCCTCCTGAGAAAGTGAATCATCAGGGTAAATTCTCGGTGGTCGCCCCCTTCCCAATAGAGAGGCTGAACTCCCAATCACATCAAAAGCTAAATGAGTGATTTGTCGAACCGCTCTTAGTTTGCCTACCTCTCACAAAACCATAAACATCACAAACCATTGAAACAGCTGCGTACAACCGCAGCTAAGCCAAAAAATCAAACATAGACAACTATCATCCCACGCCCCGACGAGATAATTCCTACACAAACACAGGACGCTCGCGCCTTCACACCAATTGAATCGAGGTAGGGCCACTGCTATTAATTGATCACTTGCGAAATTACGCGCAAGTGGGGAACTCACTATCGAGTGCCTCTCATTCAAAATAGAAACGAGGTGATTGAAATGGGTAATAAACGCTCCGAAATAACCATCCCGACTGGCTTTCCGCAAAACGCAGGCGCATCCGAAAGCTTACTAGCGACCGAGGTCCACTTCTTCGCCACACTCACAAACTGACATTCCATACAAATGAAGCACCCGCTAAAAAATGCCGAAAGGAAATCCTTTCGGCATTCAAAAATAACGAGGCAAGCATGTCAGAGCGAGAACTAAGCCCAACCAATGCTCTATCAAAAATAAAAGAGACCATTCATAGCCTTGGCCTAACTGCGATTACGCAGTATGCAAACAAAGAAAACCTAGTAGCGACAACGGAACTGTACGACGCAAATAGCCAACTAGTCGCATCGGGCGCAGGCAAAGGGCCCGAATCACTTATTGGAGCACTCGCTGAAAGCTTAGAACACCTTATCGCGGGCCAACCAATCGCCCTTGGTATTACGACGTGTCACTGCAAGGCAGTTGCTGCACAAGCGCCAGCAAAAATCGATGGCTTACTCTTCAACTGCTCTCAAATCAAGGAGCCTCTTGAATGCTTAACGCTCACAACCCTTGATAAAAAGGAAAAATTATTAGTCCCACACGCGCTCCTCTGCCCAGCCATCGCCAAAAACAAAGATCCCAAAGGAAACTCTCACTTAAATTTTCTAGCCCGCTACTCATCCAATTCAGGTATGGCATTCGGATGTACGGAAGACGAGGCCCTCTTGCACGGCATTCTCGAAGTCATTGAGCGACACATTCTATCGCTTTTTTATATGGCAATTTGCAAAATCGGCCCACCCATAAATTTATACTCCCCGTCCACATCCCTCCTTGCGATGGCACTACATAACAATCCGTATGCAATAAAATCTGCCCAACGTCTCCAGATCGTGGTCATTAAAGATTTTTTAGGCGTTTATTTTGCAGCAGCTTTCCCCAGAGCGGGCGCAGGCGATCTACATATTGCATCTGTTGGCTCAGGTTGCTCGCTGGACGTTAACGTAGCTTTGCAGCGAGCGGTGACGGAGCAATTCCAAGCAAACGAACTGTATGACTCTGCAGGAGAGGAGCTGGACAAGAAAACCCTGGAGCTGCTGTCTAGCTCAGAAAAGCTCAAACCTCTCATTGAGTTCTCCTCAATAAAGAACTTGAGACTGCCCCTCATTAAACATCAACACAAACAATTCTCAGCAAGCGTCCCGCATCAGCTGCAAATATTACAAAACAGCCTTTCCAATGACGGAAAGAAAATATTCTTCAGAACACTCACCAAGTTTGCCAACGGCTGTAGCGTTATACAAATCTACATCCCCAGCCTTGAGCGCTTCAACATTATTAGAAGTGGAAACTTGGTAGCGCCCCAGCACACTCTACTCAGCTGCCCCACCCCTACACTATAAGTATGAATGCAGCGAAGAATGCCTATAGGCGACCAAATGCAAACACTTGTTAAAATAGCATGCAAACAGCATACAGCTCTGCTTACGTCTACCGTCCTTACCACAATAGGGCTTAAACTTATAGCGCTCGCGCCACCTTTACTGCTAGGAGAAGTCGTAGACGCACTTAGCAACAACCAGCCAACAATGAACACCTTATTCATACTGATTGCAGGCTTCATTCTGGCCGGATGCATTCAGGCCTTAGTAAACCCTGCGCAAATATTCCTATTATCCAAGCTAATCCAACAAATCGTAAGAGATGCTTCGATCAATTGGATTGGGCAATTACTGCACAAAGACTTTCATCACTTTAGCTCATGGCGCATTGGCCACTTCATAAAGTCTGTGGAACGCGGAATCACGGCTCACGAAAAATTGCTTACGTTTTTCGTCACTGTCGCATTTCCTATGTGCCTGGAGTTGCTAATTGTTGGGGGAGCCTTTTTGTATATGGGTGGTAGCGGAGTGTTCCTCGCTGTGATCGGCCTGAGTGCTATCTATCTTTTTACAGCCCACAAAATCATAAGATGGCGGAGAAAGCACATTGACAGGATCAACGAACAAGAAGATGAGCTGGGTGCCATTCTGTTCAACACTTTAAAATCGGGGAAGTCTATAAAACTGGAAGGAGCAGAACATACTGCCACACACCCTTTGAATGAAGCTTTCACCCAATACGCCAATGCCGCGGTAACAGTTACAAGCTCCGGCGGTTTTTTAAACGGTATAAAGATCCTATTCATCAGCCTTGCCACCGGAGGGCTACTTGGCTGGGGGGTATTGGATCAGCTTTCAGGACAACCCGTTATTAGTCTTGGGCAATTAGTTGCGACATTCTCAATCGCTGGCAGCTTCTTAATCAACATTACTGCGCTTACAGAAGGCTACCGGGTACTGGATCAATTTCTCGCAGACCAGCGCCGACTCCTGCACCTACTGTCGTTACCAAATTTTGGCGACGACAACGGCCAACTCGAAATACCGCTAAAGCCCAAATCAACGTTAATACTTAATCCCTGCATCGTGACTGACACCAGCTCCATCCGCTTGACCATCAAGACAGCCATCGAATTTACCCAAAGTCAGTCAGTTGCCATCACTGGGCCAAGTGGAGCGGGGAAATCTACCTTGCTGGAAGTGCTGGCAGGCTTGAACCCCTCACTGACAAGCAGGTTGCTTATCGACGACAAGCCCATTTGCGAACTGAGTGCCCAAGCGCATTTGAGGTACCTGAGGTATTGCCCCCAGTCGCCCCAGTTCCTGGAAGGCTACTTTGATCACTCCGTACTGTTTGGAATCCCCCCCTCCCCACACTTGAACCACGCAATTGAGCAACTGAACCTGGAAGAAATCGTTTTAAACCGCAGCCTCAGCGAAAACGCGTCCAATATTTCAGGAGGCGAAGCAAAGCGTCTGTCCCTGCTGCGCCTCGTCAACAGGCCCGGGGAATTCAATTTATTCGATGAACCCAGCGCGTCCATTGAACAAAAACTGGCCACGCCTGTGTGGGATCTGCTGTTCGATATCTTCGGCAAACGCGGATTGATATGCGTCACACATGATGTCCGCCACCTGCACCGTTTTGATCAGGTTATTGTCATGTCAAACGGAGCAATCATTGATCAAGGCCCTTGGAGCGAGTTGGCTAACAAAACGTCGATCTTGACGCTGTTAAGTGACTTTGATCTGGAAAACCAAACCGGCAACAGCTAGGAGCCCCTCATACACGATGCAGCACAAAATTCGCCGCAATGGCACAATTGCCCTGCTTCGCCCTTCCCCAGACAGGATTAACCATGCCATTGCAACTCACCACCGCCCACCTGATCGTCAACCCGTGCGATGACGAAGAAGACAACATGGCCATGCTCTGCTGCCACGGCGACAAGGGCGAGATGTTCATGGTGACCCGTTATCCGGACGAGGACGAGGTGGAAGTCACCTGGGATTACGAGCCGTCGACCCTGGACGGGCTGAAGATCACCCTGAGTGCCACGACACTGTTGGTGGAGATTGGCGCGGCGGATGCCGATGCATTGGGCGGCCACGATCAATTGGCAATCACCCACGGCACCGCCGAGTCGGATCTGGCCGAAGTGGAAGAAACCCTGCAGAACATTCTCAAGGGCACCGGGACCTATATCCGGGCCTAGTTGCCAAATCCGCACAATGTGGCGAGGGAGCTTGCTCCCGCTGGGCTGCGAAGCGGCCCCAATCCAGCCAACTGCGTTCTGCCTGGAAAAACTCGGCAGCCTTGCTGGGGCTGCTGCGCAACCCAGCGGGAGCAAGCTCCCTCGCCACAAAGGCAGGCGCCTATCGGAAAAAACCTCAGACATTTCCCACATTTCCCGAAAAATACCCCCCGCGCCGTTAGTCTCCACCCCCTCCGATGCATTAAAGTAACGCCCCCAGGCCTGGCATTTTTCGCAATGCCCAGTCTCACCTCTCCAGGAACCGTCATCGATGGAACATCGTGAAGCGCTGCTTGCGCTGCGAACCTTTCTTTCAACGCAGATTCTCGGCCAGGAAAAACTCATCGAGCGCTTGCTCATTGCCCTGCTCGCCGATGGCCATATGCTGGTTGAAGGCGCTCCCGGCCTGGCCAAGACCAAGGCCATCAAGGAGCTTGCCGAAGGGATCGAGGCACAGTTCCATCGCATCCAGTTCACCCCCGACCTGCTGCCCGCCGACATCACCGGCACCGAGATCTATCGCCCGGAAACCGGCAGTTTCGTGTTCCAGCAAGGCCCGATCTTCCACAACCTGGTGCTGGCGGACGAAATCAACCGTGCCCCGGCCAAGGTGCAGTCGGCATTGCTCGAAGCCATGGCCGAGCGCCAGGTCAGCGTGGGGCGCAGCACTTACGAGTTGTCGCCACTGTTCCTGGTGATGGCCACGCAAAACCCGATCGAGCAGGAAGGCACCTACCCGCTGCCCGAAGCCCAGCTCGACCGTTTCCTGATGCACGTGAAAATCGGCTTCCCCGATGCCGCCGTCGAGCGCCGCATCCTGCAGCAGGCCCGTGGCGAAGCCCTCAACGGTGAAACCAAGCCCGAGCGGCGCGTCAGCCAGCAGGCGATCTTCGCCGCGCGCAAGGAAATCCTCGGCCTGTACATGGCCGATGCGGTGGAGGAATACCTGGTGCAACTGGTCATGGCCACTCGCACCCCGGCCAAGTTCGATCCGGAAATGGCCGAATGGATTGCCTATGGCGCCAGCCCTCGTGGCTCGATTGCCCTGGACCGCTGCGCCCGGGCCCACGCCTGGCTGGCCGGCCGCGATTTCGTCAGCCCGGAAGACATCCAGGCGGTGCTGTTCGACGTGCTGCGTCATCGCATCATCCTGTCGTTCGAAGCTGAAGCGGCCGGTATCGACCAGGACCGCGTGGTGCAACGCATTCTCGACGTCGTTGCCGTCGCTTGACGCCCATGAACGCTGGCGATGGAACCCGTGTCACCCTGAGCGAATTGATCGAGATGCGCCATCGCGTGCGAGAAGTGCAGCTGTTTTCCACGCCGAGCCAGCGCAGCCCGCTGATCGGCCTGCACCACTCGAAACTGCGCGGGCGCGGGGTCGACTTCGACCAGGTGCGGGTGTATCAGGCCGGCGACGATGTGCGCACCATCGACTGGCGCGTCACCGCACGCACCCAGGAGCCACACACCAAGCTGTTTCATGAAGAGCGCGAACGGCCGATCTTCATCATGGTGGAGCAAAGCTGCCGGCTGTTTTTCGGCTCGGGGCAGATGTTCAAGTCGGTGCTGGCGGCTCAGGCGGCGAGCCTGATCGGCTGGGCGGCGCTGGGCCATAACGACCGGGTCGGCGGGCTGGTGTTCGGTGACAGCGAGCACTATGAAATCAAACCCCGGCGCAGCAAGCAAAGCCTGCTGCAATTGCTCAACCGGTTGGTACGGGTCAACCAGAGCCTCAACACCGAACGCCGCCCCGAAGCCGACGCCCTCGGCATGGCCTTGCGCCGAGCCCGGGAAGTATTGCGCCCGGGCAGCCTGGTGATTGTGATCTGTGACGAGCGCGCCCTGACCGAAGGCGCCGAGCAACAGCTGAGCCTGTTGTCGCGGCATTGCGACCTGCTGCTGTTGCCGGTTTCCGACCCGCTGGACCACGCCCTGCCCGCCGCCGGCCTGCTGCGCTTCGCCGAGCGCGGCGCACAGCTGGAGCTGGACACCCTGAATTTTGATCTGCGCCAGGCCTACAAGGCCCAGGCCGAAGCCCGCAGCGCACGCTGGGAACTGCTCGCGCAAAAGCTGCGGGTGCTGTTGATGCCCTTGAGTACCCAGGGTGAAATGGTCGAGCAACTGCGCGAATACCTGAACCCGCAACGCCCGGTTAAAAAGCAATGAGCAGCCTCGACCAACTGCAACCCCTGATTGCCCCGCCAGTGATCGGCTTCTGGCCGCCGGCGCCGGGTTGGTGGCTGTTGCTGCTGATCATCCCGTTGGCGGGCTGGGGCCTGTGGTGGCTGCGCCGTTTCCTGCCAGCCAAGCGCCCATTGGCCCGTGCCGAACAACCCCTGGATCCGCTGCGCATCGCCGCCCTCGCCGAACTGGCCCTGATGCCCAAACCCTACGACGGCGCACCGGCCGGTGCCTGGCTGCAACAGCTCAACGGCCTGCTCAAGCGCCTGTGCCGCAACGACTACCCCTACAGCCAGAGCCACACCCTCAATGGCCGCAAGTGGCTGGCGTTCCTCGACAACCGCTGCCCCGCCGCCGGCCTGACCCGCTGGATGGTGCTGGTGGAAGGCGCCTACAAGCCCGAATGCAAACTCGACGACAAGGCCATCGCCGGGCTGACCCAGGCCGTCGACACCTGGATTCGCAAACATGTTTGAGTTCGCCTGGCCGTGGATCTTTGCCCTGTTGCCATTGCCCTGGTTGCTGCGCCTCATCCTGCCGGCGGCCGACAGCGGCGAACCGGCGCTGAAAGTCAGCTTCCTCAGCGACCTCGAAGGCCTGGCCCGCCGCCGCGCGCGGGTCAACCTGCCGGGCTGGCGCCAGCAAGCACCGTTTGTGTTCCTGTGGCTGCTGCTGTTGACCGCCGCCGCCCGCCCGGAATGGCTCGGCGAACCCTTGCCGATTGCAGCCAGCGGCCGCGACTTGCTGGTGGCGGTGGACGTATCCGGCTCGATGGACTTCCCCGACATGCAATGGCAAGACGAAGACGTCAGCCGCCTGAGCCTGGTCAAGCACCTGCTGGGAGATTTCCTGGAGGGCCGCGAAGGTGATCGCGTGGGATTAATCCTGTTCGGCAGCCAGGCCTATCTGCAAGCGCCGCTGACCTTTGACCGGCGCACCGTGCACACCTGGCTGGATGAGGCGCGGATTGGTATCGCCGGTAAAAACACCGCGATTGGCGACGCCATCGGCCTGGCCCTCAAGCGCCTGCGCCAGCGTCCGGCGCAAAGCCGGGTGCTGATCCTGGTCACCGACGGCGCCAACAATGCCGGCGAAATCGACCCGCTGACCGCCGCCCGCCTGGCCGCCGAAGAAGGGGTGAAGATCTACCCGATCGGCATCGGCGCAGACCCCGAGCAAACCGGCTCCCTGGGCATCCTCGGCGTCAACCCGAGCCTCGATCTCGACGAACCGGCCCTCAAGGCCATCGCCGAGGCCACCGGCGGCCGCTACTTCCGCGCCCGCGACGGCAACGAACTGCTGAAGATCAAGGAAACCCTCGACCAGCTCGAACCCGTGGCCCAGCAACCCACCCAGGCCCGCCCCGCCCAGGCGCTGTACAGCGCGCCGCTGGCGTTGGCGCTGATCCTCAGCATGCTGCTGGTGATCCAGGAACGCTGGCCGGATAACGCCCTGCAACGCCTGTTCAGCAAACTCTCAAGCAAGGGCCGTTTCCTGCAACCCAATCCTGAATGGCGTGAACGCCTCAAACGCTTGCGTTTGCGGAGGCGTCGATGATCGCCCTGTGGCCGCACTGGTTCCGTCCCTGGTGGCTGTTGCTGCTGCCGCTGCTCGGCTGGTTGCTGTGGCAGTTGTGGCACCGCCAGAAACGCGCCGGGCGCTGGCAGATGATTCTGCCGCCGGCGTTCCATGCCGCGCTGCTCAGCGGCGGCAGTGGCCGCGAAAGCAAGTCGCCATGGGTGGTGCTCGGCATCGCCTGGCTGCTGGCCGTGCTGGCGTTGCTGGGCCCGAGCTGGGAACGCGTCGAACAGTCCAGCCAGAAGCCCGCCGACCCGCTGGTGGTGCTGCTGGAACTGACCCCGGAAATGCTCGCCACCGACAGCCCGCCCAGCCGCCTCGAACAGGCACGGCGCAAGCTGTTCGACCTGCTTCAGGCCCGCAGCGATGCGCAGACCGCCATCGTGGTCTACGCCGGCAGCGCCCATACGCTGGTGCCGCTGTCCGACGACCTGGCCACCAGCCATAACCTGCTGGAAGCCCTGCGCCCCTCGATCATGCCCGAGCCCGGCCACCGTGCCGACCTGGCCGTGGAGAAGGCCCTGAGCCTGCTCAAGCATGGCGGCCTCGGCCAGGGTCGGCTGCTGCTGATCGGCTCGTCGCTGTCCAAGCAGGAACGCCAGGGGATCCGCCTGCAGCTGCAAGGCAACCAGGCGCCGAGCCTGTCGATCCTCGGCATTGGCAGCCGCGAAGGCACGCCGGTGACCCAGGAAAGCGGCGAGTTCCTCAAGGACGCCCAGGGCGCGATCCTCGTGCCGCGCCTGGACAGCCCGACCCTCAAGGCCTTCGCCAGCGAAATGGGCGGCCTCTACCGCCAGGCACGCCTGGACGACAAGGACCTGCGCCACCTCGGGATGCTGGACGGCCCGCAAAGCCTGCGCAATGACGGCCAACTGCTGCACCTCGACACCTGGGCCGACCAGGGTTACTGGCTGCTCTTACCGCTATTGCTGCTGGCCGCCTGCGCCGGGCGCCGTGGCTGGCTGTTCTTCCTGCCGTTGCTGCTGTTGGGCGCGCCGCAGCCCAGCTATGCCTTCGACTTACAGGACCTGTGGCTGCGCCCCGACCAACAGGGCCAACTGCTGCTGAAGAAAAAACGCCCGGCCGAAGCAGCCGGACATTTCGAAGACCCGCAATGGCAAGGCGTCGCACTGTATGAAGCGGGCAACTATGCCGAAGCCGCCAAGCGGTTTGCCGAAGGCAGCGACGCCTACTCCCACTACAATCGGGGCAATGCCCTGGCCAAAAGCGGCGAGCTGGAAGCGGCGATCGATGCCTACGAACAAGCCCTCGAAGCCCAGCCAGACTTGCAGCCGGCGCTGAAGAACAAGGCGCTGGTGGAAAGCCTGATGCAACAGGAACCGGAAAAAACCGAGCCGGCCAAGCCTGCAAAAAACGAGGATGACGAAACCACCCAACCCGGCCAGACTGCGCAACCGGGCGCCAGCAGCCAGACCGCCACCGGTGGCGAGCAGACGTCCCAAGGCCAGGGCCAGCCCGGCGCGACCGACACGCAAACCGGGGCCACGCCCCACGCCGGCAGCAACGAGGTACCCGGCAGCGAGTTGGGTGATGAACAAACCACCACCCCGCCCCTGCGCCCGGTCGACGGCACGCTTGAAGGCGAGCAGCGCCAGGCCCTGGAACAATGGCTGCGGCAGATCCCGGACAACCCCGGCGAGTTGCTGCGACGCAAATTCTGGTACGAACAGCAACAACATCAGGACAAGACTCGATGAACCGCTGCACCGCCCTTCTTCTCACCCTCGCGTTGTGGGCCAGCCAGGCCCAGGCCGCCGGCCTGGTGGCCAGTGTCGACCGCAGCCGCATCAATTCCGGGGAGACGGTGGAACTGACGGTGGAATCCAACGACGTCACGCTGTTCGGCAAGCCGGACCTGGCGCCGCTGGACCCGCTGTTTGAAGTGAGCGGCACACGCCAGATCAACCAGCTCACCACCCTGGGCGGCGACAACCACGCCACCACCCGCTGGATCATCACCCTGCTGCCCAAGGAGAACGGCACCGTGGTGATTCCACCGTTGCAGATCGGCGAACTCAAGACCCAGCCGATTACCCTGCAAGTGGTGGAAACCGTCAGCCAGAACACCGAGGCCCAACTGGCTCCTGTGTTCATCGAAACCAACCTCGACCAGGACAGCGTCTACGTCCAGGCCCAGGCGTTGCTGACCGTGCGCGTCTACCACTCGGTATCGCTGTATGACGACAGCAGCCTCACGCCGTTGCAGGTCGCCGATACGCGCATCGAGCAGTTGGGCGAGTCGCGCACCTACGAGAAAGTCATCAACGGCATCCGCCACGGTGTGATCGAAACCCGCTATGCCATCTACCCGCAGCACAGCGGCACGCTGACCATTCCGACGCAGACGTTCAGCGCCACCCTGGTAGAGCCACGGCCCGCCCAGGACAACAACCCCCAGGGTTCCAAGCCCGGCAAGCTGATTCACGTCAGTTCGCCGGAGCTGTCGTTGACGGTCAAGGCCAAGCCGGCAATGTACCCGGCCGACGCTCCCTGGCTGCCGGCCCGCAGCCTGACCCTCACGGAAAGCTGGAACCCCGAGCCCGATCACGTACAGGTGGGCGACTCCCTGACCCGCAGCCTGACCTTGAAAGCCGAAGGCCTGGCCGGCGCGCAACTGCCACCGCTGGCACTGAGCGACATCCCCGGCCTGCGCCGCTACCCGGACCAGCCGGTGCTGAGCAACCAGAACAACGACCGTGGCCTGATCGGCAGCCGTGAAGACCGCGAAGCGCTGGTGCCCAACCGCGTTGGCGCGCTTGAACTGCCGGCGGTGGAAGTGGTGTGGTGGAACACCCACGAAGACCATCTGGAACGCACCAGCCTGCCGGCGCGCACCCTGCAAGTGGCGACCAACCCGAGCCTGATCGTGGACACGCCGGCCAGCCCGACCGTGATCACCGCGCCGGACAACGACAGTCTGTGGATCTGGCAACTGACCAGCCTGATCCTGGCCTGCACCACCCTGCTGGGCTTCGGTTTGTGGTGGCGTGCACGCTGGCAGCCGGCGATTTTGCGTGCCGCGCAAACCGGCCCGAGCCCGCGAACTTTGCTGGACGACCTCAAGCGGGCGAGCCAGGCGAATGACCCGCAGGCTACGCGTCAGGCGCTGGATGCCTGGGCGCGACAGCAGCCGGAGACCCTGGCGGATATGGCGGCGCGGTTTGTGCCGTTGTCGGATGCGCTGGATGGGTTGAACGGCGCGCTGTACAGCGAGAGTGGGCAGTATTGGCAGGGAGAGGAATTGTGGCGGGCGGTGAAGGCGATTCCGATGGCGGAGCGCGAGCAGGACCCTGCGGGGGACAGCACCAGCTTGCCGCCGCTGTATCCCAAATAGCCCCCCCTTGCAGAAACACCGCAAACCCAATGTGGGAGCGGGCTTGCTCGCGAAAGCGGTCTGTCAGTCACATATCTGCTGACTGATCTACCGCCTTCGCGAGCAAGCCCGCTCCCACATTTTTGATCTGCGGCGTCTGGGTTACTTGCGCGCCGCCTCCCACGACTTCAGCAACTCGTTATAACTGACCGTCTCACCCTGCGGCTTCTCATTCGCCAGCTTCGGTTTCGGCGCACCCGGCTGGTCAAACCAGTATTGCGCATCCCGTTCTTCGTTCATTTTCGGCCCGCAAATCGGCTGCACCTTGGAGCGTTCCAGGCGCGTCATGATCGCGTCCTGATCCTTGGCCAACCCGTCCAGCGCCTGCTGCGGCGTCTTTTCTCCGCTGGCCGCTTCCGAAATATGGCTCCACCACAATTGCGCCAACCGTGGATAGTCCGGCACGTTGGTGCCGGTCGGGGTCCACTCCACCCGGGCCGGGCTGCGGTAGAACTCCACCAACCCACCGAGTTTCGGCGCCAGGTCGGTCATGGCCTGGGAGTTGATGTCGGACTCACGAATCGGCGTCAGGCCAACGATGGTTTTCTTCAGCGACACGGTTTTCGAGGTCACGAACTGCGCGTACAGCCAGGCCGCCAGTTTCTGCTTCTCGGGCGTCGACTTGAGGAACGTCCAGGAACCTACGTCCTGATAGCCCTTCTTCATGCCCTTTTCCCAGTAAGGCCCGACGGGCGATGGCGCCATGCGCCATTTCGGCGTGCCGTCGGCGTTGACCACCGGCAGGCCCGGCTTGGTCATGTCGGCGGTAAACGCGGTGTACCAGAAGATCTGCTGGGCGATGTTGCCCTGGGACGGCACCGGACCGGATTCGGAGAAGGTCATGCCCGCCGCTTCCGGTGGTGCATAGGCTTTCATCCAGTCCACGTATTTCTGCGTGGCATACACCGCCGCCGGGCCGTTGGTGTCGCCACCACGGGTGACGCTGGAGCCCACCGGGTGGCAATCCTCCACGCGAATGCCCCATTCGTCCACCGGCAAACCGTTGGGCAGGCCCTTGTCGCCGCCACCGGCCATGGAGAACCAGGCATCGGTGAAGCGCCAGCCCAGGGACGGGTCTTTCTTGCCGTAGTCCATGTGCCCGTAGACGCGCTTGCCGTCGATTTCCTTGACGTCTTCGCTGAAGAATTTGGCGATGTCTTCGTAGGCCGACCAGTTCACCGGCACGCCGAGTTCATAGCCGTACTTCTCCTTGAACTTGGCTTTCAGGTCTGCCCGTTCGAACCAATCGGCGCGGAACCAGTACAGGTTGGCGAACTGTTGGTCGGGCAGTTGGTAGATCTTGCCGTCGGGCGCAGTGGTGAACGAAATACCGATGAAGTCCTTGATGTCCAGGGTGGGTGAAGTGAAGTTCTTGCCTTCGTTGGCCATCAGGTCGGTGATGGATTCTGTCTTGCCATAGCGAAAGTGCGTACCGATCAAGTCGGAATCGTTGACCCAGCCGTCATAGATATTCTTGTCGGACTGCATCTGGGTTTGCAGCTTTTCCACCACGTCGCCTTCCTGCAGCAAGTCGTGGGTCAGCTTGATCCCGGTGATTTCGCTGAAGGCCTTGGCCAGCACCTTGGATTCATACTCGTGGGTGGTGAGGGTTTCCGACACCACGTTGATCTTCATCCCACGAAACGGCTCCGCGGCCTTGATAAACCACTTCAGCTCTTCAAGCTGCTGGGCTTCGGTGAGGGTCGACGGTTTGAACTCACTGCCGATCCATTTTTTCGCAGCGTCTTCATAAGCATCCGCCCAGGCCGCAGCACTGAGCCCGCTGAGCGCCAGCACGGCCGCCAATGAAATGCTATGTCGCAGCTTATTGTTTTTATCGAACATAGAGACCTCCTGGTTTTGGGGTTCAAAAGGGGCAGCTAGCCCCAGCGCATCACAGACAACAGCCACACCAGAGACAGCGCGGACGCCACCCAGATGCTCCAGCCGGTTACGCCGATCACCAACAAATGCAGGTAGGCGCTGCCGAGAAGACCGATAAACAAACGATCACCACGGGTGGTGCTGATCGGTAAAAAGCCGCGCCGGGGGATACTCGGCGAGCGCAATTCCCACGTCGTCATGCCCACCAGCAGCAGGCCGATCGCGGCAAAGAACAGTGCAGTCGGGGTGGTCCAGGCCATCCATTCCATCATCGACTCCTCAGACCCGGCCCAGGGCAAAGCCCTTGGCCACATGGTTGCGAACGAACCAGATCACCAGCATGCCCGGCAAAATGGTCAACACCCCCGCCGCCGCCAGCACGCCCCAGTCGATGCCGGAGGCCGAAACCGTACGGGTCATCACTGCGGCGATGGGTTTGGCGTTCACCGACGTCAGCGTGCGTGCCAGCAGGAGCTCGACCCAGGAAAACATGAAGCAGAAAAACGCCGTGACGCCGATCCCCGAGCCAATCAGCGGGATGAAGATCTTCACGAAAAACTTGGGGAAGCTATACCCGTCGATGTAGGCCGTTTCGTCGATTTCCTTGGGCACGCCCGACATGAAACCTTCGAGAATCCACACCGCCAGCGGCACGTTGAACAGGCAATGGGCCAAGGCCACCGCGATATGCGTATCGAACAAGCCAATGGACGAATACAGCTGGAAGAACGGCAGCAAAAACACCGCCGGCGGCGCCATGCGGTTGGTCAGCAACCAGAAGAACAAGTGCTTGTCGCCGAGGAAGCGGTAGCGGGAGAACGCGTAGGCCGCCGGCAGCGCCACGCTCAGGGAAATCACGGTGTTGAGGCTGACGTAGTACAGAGAGTTGAGGTAGCCGGTGTACCAGCTCGGGTCGGTGAAGATCACCTTGTAGTTGGCGAAGGTGAAGTCCTGCGGAAACAGGGTCAGGCCGCCGAGGATTTCGGTGTTGCTCTTGAAGGACATGTTCAGCAGCCAGTAGATCGGCACCAGCAGGAACAGGATGTAGACCAGCAGCGGGATCAGCTTGCGCTTGCTCATGTTGGCGGCCTCAGCGGTTGGCGTCGGAGTGGGTCATGGCGGTGTAGAACAGCCAGGACACCAACAGGATGATCAGGAAGTACACCAGCGAAAACGCCGCCGCCGGGCCCAGGTCGAATTGGCCTACGGCCATCTGGGTAAGCGTCTGGCTGAGGAAGGTGGTGGCGTTCCCTGGCCCGCCGCCCGTCAGCACAAACGGTTCGGTGTAGATCATGAAACTGTCCATGAAGCGCAGCATCACCGCGATCAACAGCACGCTCTTCAGTTTTGGCAGCTGGATATGTCGGAACACCGCCCAGCTGGACGCCCGATCAATCCGCGCCGCCTGGTAGTACACATCCGGGATCGCCCGCAGCCCCGAGAAACACAGCAGCGCCACCAGGGACGTCCAGTGCCACACGTCCATCACCAGCACCGTGACCCAGGCGTCCATGGTGTTGGCGGCGTAGTTGTAGCTGATGCCCATCGCGTTGAGCGTGGAACCCATCAGGCCAATGTCGGCACGGCCAAAGATCTGCCAGATGGTGCCGACCACGTTCCACGGAATCAGCAGCGGAATCGCCATTACGATCAACACCAGCGACGACCATCGGCCCTTGGTGGGCATCGTCAGGGCAATCGCGATGCCCAGCGGAATCTCGATCAACAGCACACACGCCGAGTAGATGAACTGACGCAGCAGCGAGTCATGCAGGCGCGGGTCCAGCAGCACCTGTTTGTACCAGTCGGCGCCGACGAAGTAGCGGCTGGATTGGTCGAAGATGTCCTGCACCGAGTAGTTGACCACGGTCATCATCGGGATCACCGCGCTGAAGGCCACCAGCAGGAACACCGGCAATACCAGCCACCAGGCCTTGTTGTTCTGCACCTTGTTCATGGCTGCACCTCAAGCAAGTAGTCATCGGCATACACCATCAGCCACTGCCCCGGAAAGCTGATGGACGCCTGGCCCTCGGGCACCGGTTTGTCTTCGGCCAGGCGCACTTTCAACGGTGCGCCATCGAGGTTGAGGGTCATGATCTTGTAGGTGCCGAGGTCTTCCACATGGGTGACTTGCGCCTGTAGCGCGTCGGGATTGTGCTCATCCCACACATGGATAAATTCCGGGCGGATGCCGACCTGCAGCCTTTTGTAAGGCGTTTCGCCAATGCGCTGCTGCAACGCCTCGGGCAACGCCAGATGTGTCCCGGCAAAGCGCACACCGCCCGCCTCTGCCTGCACCTCAATCAGATTCATCCCAGGGCTGCCGATGAAATAGCCGACAAAGGTGTGGCTGGGCCGCTCGAACAACTCCCGGGGCGTGCCGAACTGCACGATCTGCCCGCCGTACATCACCGCGATCTTGTCGGCGAAGGTCGAGGCTTCCAGTTGGTCGTGGGTCACGTAGACCATGGTGATGTTGAACTGCTCGTGGATCTGCTTGAGCTTGCGCCGCAGCTTCCATTTCAGGTGCGGGTCGATCACCGTCAGCGGTTCGTCGAACAGGATCGCCGACACGTCATCCCGCACCAGGCCGCGGCCCATGGAGACTTTCTGCTTTTCATCGGCAGTGAGGTTGCGGGCCTTTTTGTCCAGCAGGTTTTGCAGGTCGAGCACCTCGGCAATTTCCTGCACCTTGCTGTGAATCTTCGCCTCGGCCATGCCCTGGTTTCGCAGGGGAAAAGCCAGGTTATCGAACACGGTCATGGTGTCGTACACCACCGGGAACTGGAACACCTGGGCGATGTTGCGTTTTTCCGGGGTCAGCTCGTTGACCACCTTGGCGTCGAACAGCACCTGGCCTTCGGACGGGCTGAGCAGGCCGGAGATGATGTTGAGCAAGGTCGACTTGCCGCAGCCCGACGGCCCCAACAACGCGTAGGCGCCGCCCTGCTCCCAGACGTGATTCATCTCGCGAATCGCGTAGTCCTCGGGGCCGTTTGGCTTTGAGCTGTAGCTGTGGGCCAGGTTCTGCAAATGGATCTCGGCCATCAGGCAACCCTCGCGACACGTCGGCCGGGGGCCTGGACCAGCCGTCCCTGGCCATCGAACACAAACAGTTTGTGGGTGGGGATATAGATGCGGATCGGCGCGTCGACGTCGTACTCATGCACCCCGGGCAAGTGCAGCACCAGCAGGAAGTGTTCGCTGCGTACGTGCAGGAAGGTTTCCGAGCCGCTGATCTCGGCGACTTCCACGGTCACTGCCAGCTCCAGGTCATCATCGTTGCTCGGCACCAGGCTGATATGGCTGGGACGCACGCCAAAGCGAAACTCGCCTTCGCCGATGGGCCGCAGGTCGACGTTCAGCGGGAAGTGCACGAAGTTGGCGAAGCTCACTTCATTGCCACTGATGCGCCCGGGCATCAGGTTGATCGGCGGCTCGGAAAACAGCTCGGCCGCCAGCACGGTTTGCGGCTGGTGATAGACCTCGGCGGCCTTGCCGCTCTGGATCACCCGGCCCTCGTGGAGAATCGTGGTGGTACCGCCCAGGGCCAGGGCTTCGTTGGGTTCGGTGGTGGCGTAGATGGCGATGGTGTGACGCGCCTTGAACAGCTCGCGCATTTCCTGGCGCAGTTCTTCGCGCAGTTTGTAGTCCAGGTTCACCAGGGGCTCATCGAACAGAATCAGCTCGGCATCCTTGACCAGCGCCCGGGCCATGGCGGTGCGTTGCTGCTGGCCGCCGGAGAGTTCCAGGGGGTGACGCTGGAGGAATTTCTCGATGCGCAACATTTTCGCGGTTTCGAGGACTTTGCTCTGGATCTGCTCGGCAGAGACTCCGGCCTGGCGCAGCGGCGAGGCGATGTTCTCGAACACGGTCATGGTCGGGTAGTTGATGAACTGCTGATAGACCATCGACACATTGCGCAGGCGCACCGGCTTCTGGGTGACGTCCACGCCATTCATCAGGATGCGCCCGCTGTCAGGCTTGTCCAGGCCGGCCATCAGGCGCATCAGGCTGGTCTTGCCGGAGAGCGTGCGGCCCAGCAATACATTGAAGGAACCGGCTTCGAAACGCAGGTTGGCGTCGTCGATCCAGGTTTGGCCTTCGACAACGCGAGTGACGTGCTCCAGGGTCAATGACATGACACGACCTTTTTATTATTGGAATGGTTCTGGCAGGAGCACAGAGCGAGTTCCGTGCCAACAACCCAAACCTCAGGCCGGTCAACGAGTTAGGCAAAACAGCGATTCGCCTCTGAACAGAAATGAACAGGTCAGGCTGAACAACTGAACAATCGGCGGGTTGACAATGAACAGTTCTGAACAACACTGAACGGGCCTTCCGCACCCCAGAACAACAATAAAGCAAGGGTCACCGCCATGAGCACACCGCTGGCGCACGATGCCATCATCCAGGACTCCTGGCGCCGCTGCCGGGCCTATGGCCTGGATCACCAGAGCACACCGAGCTTCGACCAACTGCCCGCAGACGGCGTCAGCCAGTTGCTGGAAAGCCAGCATTCCCTTGTGCAGACCACCCACCAGGAAGTGCTGCCCTACTACGAAAACATCCTCAGCAACTCCAACTGCCTGATCATGCTTGCCGACAACCAGGGCCAGGTGCTGACTTCGTGGGGCACCCAACGCTTTATCGACCCCAAGCTGGCCCGTGGTTTCAGCGCCGGCGCCAGCTGGATGGAGCGCTCCAGCGGCACCAACGCCATCGGCACCGCCCTGGCCTGTGCCCAGGCAGTGCATATCGAACATGACGAACACTTCCTCAAGGCCAACCGTTTCATGACCGGCTCGGCAGCGCCGATCTTCGATGCGCAGCGGGAAATCATCGCGGTGCTGGATGTGTCCAGCGACAGCTACCTGCCGCCCTCCCACACCCTCGGCATGGTCAAGATGATGAGCCAGACCGTAGAGAACCGGCTGATCCTCAACCTGTTTCGCGGTGAGCATTTCCAGCTGACGTTCAACACCGGGCTGAACAACCTCGATAGCCAGTGGGCCGGACTGCTGATCTTTGATGAAAGCGGTCAGGTACTGTCGGCCAATCGCCGGGCCGACAACCTGCTGGGCATCAGCCTGTCGCGGGTATTGATCGACAGCCTGTTCAAGGTCTCGTTGCTGGAACTGCTCAACCAGCCCGAAGGCCTGCCCTTCTCGCTGCAAGCCGCCGGACGCAACCGTTTCCAGTGCCTGCTGAAACGGCCGAAACAGGCGCCAGTGCAGGCTCGCGTGTTTGTGGAAACGAAAAAGCCCCGCGAACCTGGCCCCACGGCCATCAGTCTCAAGACCCTGCACTTCGGCGATGCCCGCGTGGAAAAGGCCGTGCGTCAGGCCGAGCGCCTGCTGGAAAAGGATATTCCGTTGCTGATCCACGGTGAAACCGGTGTCGGCAAGGAAGTGTTCGTCAAAGCCCTGCACCAGGCCAGCTCTCGCAGCCAACAAGCGTTTATCGCGGTCAACTGCGCAGCGATCCCCGCCGAACTGGTGGAGTCGGAACTGTTCGGCTATGAAAAAGGCGCATTCACCGGCGCCAACCAGAAAGGCAGCATCGGGCTGATCCGCAAGGCAGACAAAGGCACGCTGTTCCTCGACGAGATCGGCGACATGCCCCTGCCGACCCAGGCCCGGCTGTTGCGGGTATTGCAGGAACGCTGTGTGCAGCCTGTAGGCAGCAGCGAGTTGTACCCGGTGGATTTGCGGATCATCTCCGCCACCAACCGCTCGCTGCGCGAACAGGTACAGCTCGGGCGTTTTCGCGAAGACCTGTATTACCGCATCGGCGGCCTGACCCTGGAGCTCCCGCCGCTACGGGAGCGCACGGATAAACAGGCGTTGTTCAAGCAGCTGTGGCAACAGCATCGCGAGCCGACGCAGTGGGCCGGGTTGACTAACGAGGTGCTGGCCTTGTTTGAACAGCATCCGTGGCCGGGGAACCTGCGCCAGGTGAGCAGCGTGTTGCAGGTGGCACTGGCCATGGCGGAAGAGCAGCCGATTCGGGCGGAACATTTGCCGGATGATTTTTTTGTGGATTTGAATGGGGTGGTGCCGGTGTGTGATGCAGTGGATGACAGTCTGGACCTGAATGAGCGACTGAAGGCGGTGGGCGGGAATATCTCTCACCTGGCCAGAGAGCTTGGCGTCAGCCGTAATACCCTCTACAAACGCCTGCGACAAAACGGGAATGCTGTGTAGAAACACAATCAAAAATGTGGGAGCGGGCTTGCTCGCGAATGCGGTATATCAGTCGCTGATGCTTTAACTGACAGTCTGCATTCGCGAGCAAGCCCGCTCCCACATTGGAACTACATTGGGTTAGAGAAGTGGGTTCAGTTCAGGACCGGCCTTGCCCCCATTGGCACTTCGCGCCCCGGCGCCGCCATCTCAAACAACTGCTCCACCCGCGCACTCTCCTCCTCACTCGGCTTGATCACCAATGCACACGCCACAAAAATCCCCGCATTGACCACCAGCCCCACAATCCCGCTGGTCAACGACCCCAGCCCGGGAATGTCGTCCGGATACATCGTCGTCAGCACAATCGCCATCACGATCCCCGCCAGCATCCCGGCAATCGCGCCTTCCTTGTTGCCGCGGCGGCTGAAAATGCCGAAGAACAGCGGCACCGCCAATTGGATAATCCCCTGGTAGGAAATCTGCGCCAGCAATTGCAGTCGCGCGTAATCAAAGGTCAGGTACGCCAGCACCGAGGCGGCAACGATAAACACCACCATCCCGGACTTGGCCAACAGCGTCAGTTGCCGATCGGTACGCGGGGTGTTCCAGGTAGCCAGGTCGTTGGCGAATTGGGTGCCGCAGACCTGCACGCAGCCGTCGACGTGGCCGATGCTCGCCGCCAGCACGATGACGATCGCCAGCGCCAGCATCCACGGCCCGCCGATGTCGAACAGCGAGAGGAACCAGCCTTGTTGCGGGTGCGCGATGACGTTCGGGTCCTGGCTGATGGCCGCGGCAAACAGCATCAGAATCCCGTAGAAACCACCCACCAACAGGATCGTGTACAGCGTGCCTTTCTTCACCGCCTTGACGCCGCTGGCGGTGTAGATGCGCTGGAAGCTCATGGGCCAGCACATCGAGCCGATCACGCCGGTGAAGATCAGGCTGAACATGTACAGCGGGCCGTAACCGGTGCCGCTGGCGCCGGGAATCAGCAACATTTTCGCCGGCAGGTGCGCCAGGTTGGAGAACGACGCCTGGTCGCCGAACAGCAGGAACACACACAGCGCCGCACACACGACATAGGCGATCAGGCCCTGGAACATGTCGGTCATGATCAGCCCGCGCATGCCCATGCTCACGGTCCAGTACTGGCGCACCAGCACCACCACCACGCCGGCGACCAGGCAGGTGGTGACGCCCCAGCGGCCGAAGCTGGCGAACTGGAACAACATCGCCAACCCTGGATGCCCATCACCACCCACGGGAATACCGAGATGATGCCGATGATCGAGGCCACGCGCTTGACCACCGGGCTGTTGAAGCGCATGCCGAGCAAGTCCGGCTGGGTGCGCAGGTTGAAACGCTGGCCCCAGGTCCACGCGCGGCGGGCCATCAGGTACATTGCCGTCACGCCAAGGGTGGCGTAGACCATGCCGTAGAAGCCCAGGGCGCCGCCGATGGTCAGGGCGAAAAACGCGGTAAAGGTCGAGCCCGGCCACCACGAGTTGGTGTAACACATGGCGATGTACCACGGCCCATAGGAGCGCCCGCCTACGGCGTAATCGGAAAAACTCGTGCTCTCGCGGTTGGTGGCGTACAGCACGGCGATCATCCCGGCCAGGAACAGGCCGATGACGCCGAAGGTGATAAAGAGGTTGGCATCGCTGGCGGTGCTGATCATTGCGCATCTCCCTCTTCGGGTATTTCGCCGGCCTTCAATTCGGCGACGTACAACGCCCACAGGCCCAGGCCTGCGAGGACGGCAATGGCGATCCAGTAGAAGATCGGCAACGGTATGCCCAGTACCAACGCGGTACTGCCGCTCACGCTCAAATAGAACGGCGGGAATAAGGCGAGCATCAGCAACAGGAAAAAGTACACGCCAAAGAGTTGGCTTTTCAGGCGTCCGGGTGGTGCGCTATCAGATTTCATGAGTCGGGTGCTCCTTGAATTTGTGGATCGTTTTTTTGTGTGATCAAACAAAAATCAAGCAGTGAAAACGCAGGCACCAATCAGCGCCCAAGTGACTTCATTCAATGCATTATTGTTGTACGGCGCAGGCTCAAGCCTGTCTTAGCCAGGTTTCCCATTGCGAATCGTTGATGATGCTGCGGGCACGCATGTGCTTCCAGGTGCCGTATTTGTAGAAGTCGAAATCCAGCTGCGACACCGCGTGCTGCACCATCGCCCAGGTCGACCATTTGATGTCCGCCAGGGCCTTGTGCAACTTGATGCGCGCGAGGTTCTGCGGGGTGACCTGGCCGAAGTAATCCTCGATCAGGGCCAGTTCCATTTCATCAGTGAAAAACATCTCGCCGAACCACAGCGCCAGTTCGTAATGCCGGTCGTTGTTGGAGGCGTATTCGAAGTCCACCAGACGAATTTGCCGACGGTCGTTGAGCATGAAATTACCCGCCAGGGTGTCATTCATGCAGGGAGCCAGGTCGATGCCGGAAGCTTGCAGCACGCCCCGGGCGCGGTCGCATTGGCGGCGCAGCCAGGCGTCGTCGGCGGGCTTGCAGCCGTTGAGCTGCTCCACCTGCCGCTGGTGCTCGGCAATCATGTCGAACACGGTCTTGGTCTGCACCAGTGGCGGCTGGTCGTTGAACGCCTTGAGGGCGTGCAGTGCGTTGTGGCGCACGTCGCGGTCGAGGAAGTCGTGGTTGGAGGAGGCGCGCCAGCCCTCCATGAACTCGAAGACTTCCACGCCGAACTCTTCAAGGAATGCGAACACCGGCGCGCCATAGCCGGTTTGCGCCGCCTTGAGGCTGGCGTCGTGGGCCGTGCGGCGGTCAATGAACATCTCGGTGCCCACGCCCGGCACCTTGAAGAAATACGCAGTGTCGATCCCGGCCACTTCCACCCGCCAGTTGGTGTTGGAAATCCCGCCGCTGACCGGTTCATAACGAATGCCGGTGCCGCCCCAACTGGCAACCCCGCGCACCGCCGCTTCCAGCTGACACTCTTGTGGCGTACACGCCTCACCTAACGCTTTCATGCCTGCCCCTCCTGTACCTGACGTAGCCAACCTTCAAACCGCGGGTCTTGCAGACTTTGGCGGCAGCGCAACAGCGTCCACTGCCCGACCTTGGAAAACTCCAGCGGCCGCGCCGAGGTAGCGCCGACCCACAGGCCCCAGAGCGTCCAGTACCAATCGTTGATCAAGGCGTACAAGCGGCAGCGCGCATAGTCGCTTTCACGGCACTCGCCGGCCCAGGCATGGATGCCTTCGCGCCAGTCGTTTTCGAAGACGTACAACTCGTTAAGGCTGATGGCCACGTCGTACCAGGGATCACCACTGCCGGCGTAATCGAAGTCGATCAGTTGCAAGGCGCCGTCCGGGCCGATCATCACGTTGCTCGCCACGCCGTCGCCGTGCAGCGGCACCGAGTCGCTGGCGTTCAGTTGCAGCGAGGTCCAGGCCAGGTCAATGCAGGTGCTGATCCAGGCGTGGTCGATGGGCAAGGCCACGCTGTAGCGCACGCATAATTCGCGCAGGTGCTGGATGTCTTGCAGCGGCGAGCGGGCGAAGCCCGGCGAGGTGCCTTGGTGCAATTGTTTCTTCAGGGCCCAGAGCGCTTGCAGGCGCTGGGGCTGCATCAATTCGTCGAGGCGGGCCCAACGCCACTCGCTGGTGGGCAACGCATCCAGCAGCAACACGCCGGCCGTGGCATCCACCAGGCGCACACCCGGCGTCACGTCGCAATCAGCTGCCAGTTGGGTGGCGCGGGCAGTGCGTTCAATGTCGATCAGCGCGCGCATGTCGTCATGCAAGACTTTGGCGTAACACTGGCCCCACGGTGCGCTGACGGTAAAACCGGCCCACTCGGTGGCCAGGCGTACCGGCGAGGCAATCCCGGCGGTGCCCTCTTCGACCACCACATGGGCAGACAAGCCGGCGGCCTCCAGGGCGCCCAGCAGCCGTGACTTTGCTTGCAAACGACTCGACATGGCAGACCTCAGCGGTAGGCGTTGGGGGTGGAACAGGCGCGGTGCAGCAACGCGGTCAGCATGTGCAGGCCGTTGCGCATGTCCTGTTCGCTGGTGAATTCCGCTTCGTTGTGGGACACGCCATTGCTGCTCGGGATAAACAGCAGGCACACCGGGTAATGCCGGCTCAGGCTGATGGCGTCGTGGCCTGACACGGTGACGCTATTGCCGATGGGCAAGCGCAGTTGCTGGCCGACCCCGTAGGCCAGCTCGGCAAAACCGTGATGCAGGTGGCTCGGCTCACGCAGGGCGCGGCTTTCGATGCTGTAGTCAGTCGACGTGGCGCTGGCGGTGGCCTTGAGGCTGGCGTCCAGGCGCGCACCGGCTGCGGCCAGTAATTCGGTGTCGGGCGAGCGGTACTCGACATGCAACGTCACGCTGGAAGGCACCACGTTGGGGGAATTGGGATAGATCTCCAGGCGCCCCACCGAGCTGTGCAGCAGCACGCCGTGCAGGTCGGCCTCGGCCCGCACCGCAGTGATCGCGTGGGCGGCGGCCAGCAAGGCATCCTTGCGTGCAGCCATGGGTGTAGGACCGGTGTGGTTCTGTTCACCGATGAACCGAATCCGTTGCTTGAGGGCGGCCCAGGTGTCGCGCACCACACCGATGGCCAGCCCGTCGCGCTCAAGACCATCACCTTGTTCGACGTGGATTTCCACATAACCGGCGACGTCCAGCTCGACGCGGCCCTCCCCCAGATAACCAATCTGCTGCAGCGCATGCTTGAGGCTGATGCCATCGCCATCGCGGCAGGCCCAGGCGTCCTGCAGTGCCAGGTCACCGGTGAACACGCTGCTGCCGATCAGGCTGGGCTGAAAACGCGCGCCCTCCTCGTTTGTCCAGTTCACCACCGCCAGGTTGCACGCCGGTACTTCGCCGCGCTCGCGCAGTTGGCGAGCCAGGCTGGCCACCGCGACTGCGCCGGCCAGTACGCCATAGACCCCATCGAAACGCCCGGCACTCGGCTGGCTGTCCAGATGCGAACCACACAGCACGTAGGGCGCTTCTGGATTAAAGGTGATCAAACCGAACATGTTACCCACTGCATCCACACGCACGTCAAAACCGCGTTCAGTCAGCCAGGCCGCGAACAGGTCGCGCACGGCGCCGTCTTCAGCCGAGGCGGCGAGGCGATGCAGCCCACCGGCCTTGGTCGCGCCGATGGCCGAGGTGTCGCGGAACAGCGCCTCGAAGGTTTCAAGGTCCTGTTCACTGGGCACCAGCAACTCAGGGGTAAAGGATATCGACATGGGCTTGCTCCAGGCGGGTCGCAAAGTCGTTGGACGGCGCACGATTGGTGACCAGGGTCGTGATGGCGCTGAACGGCAGCGTATTGATAAAGGTGCGGTGGCCGAACTTGGCGTCATCGGCCAGGATCACGCTGCGCAGGCTGTGTTTGGTCAGTTCCCGGCGCAGCAGCGCCTCGGGCTCCTGGTAGTCCATGAACCCCAGCTCCAGGTCGACAGCGCCGATGCCCATGAAGGCAATGTCGTAGTGGAACTGTCGGACGAATTCCAGGGTGTGGGCGCCAATCAGCGCGTTGTCGTTGCGGCGCACATCACCGGGCACCACCAGCACCTGGTTGGCGCTTTGCTCGGTGATCAAGCGGGCGATGTCCAGGGAGTTGGTGATGATGCGCAACTGGCTGAACGCGGTCAGTTGCTGGGCCAGGGCCAGGGTCGAGGTGCCGGTGTCGAGGAACAGCACCATGCCTTCGCTCACCAGCTTCGCTGCACACACCGCGATACGCGTCTTGGCCTGGGGCTTGATGCGGCTGCGCACTTGCAGCGGCTGTTCTTCGTTGAGTCGCGGCAGAATCGCGCCGCCGTGGATGCGCCGCAGCTTGCCGGCTTCTTCCAGGTACTTGAAGTCGCGGCGGATGGTTTCTTCGGAGACGAACAGCGCCTGCGCCAGGTCCGACGCCTTGACGCGCTGGTGTTGGGTGAGCAGGAGCATGATTTCGTCGAGACGTGGCTGGTTGAGCATAAAAGAGGTATTCCAGGGCAGGTTCAGGCGGCCGGTATTGCGCGCCCCACGGCGAAACGCGGCGCGAGCCGGTCCAGCGGGGAGCATAGAACGTAATACAGCCATGGACAGGGTCACGGGTACCTCTCACTCATCAGGGTGTGAAAGGGCAGGACAACACAAAGCGTTTATCACGGGCGGGCTTCTTTTGAGCCCACTCCGGGTGCAATCAATCAGGGCATCAGCATCGGGGGAAGGTGCTGATCCCAGGGGGCGATGGCTTCGACGGCCGCGCAGAATTGCAGCACCTGGGCGTCGGCAAAACGTGGGCCGATCACCTGCAGGCCAATCGGCAAACCGCTCGGGCTGAAGCCGCAGGGCAGGCTGGCAGCGGGGTTGCCGGTGATATTGAACGGATAGGTAAACGGCGTCCAGCGGGCCCAGGGCACCGCGCCCTCCTCGCCCGGCCAGCCCTCGGGGGCAACCCGGTCGGCGGCGAACGGAAGGATCGGCATCGTCGGCATCAGCAGTACGTCGTAGTCATTAAACAGCGCGTGTACCTGATTGGCGAACAGTGCACGTTGCTGCACGGCCTTGAGGTAGGCCGCCAGATCGTAATCGGCGGAGCGCTTGATCAGCGCAGCGAAACCCGGGTCCAGTTGGTCGAGGCGATCGGCCAGGGATTTGCCATAGGCGATCCCGCGCCCGCCGACCCACAGGGTTTCGAAGGTGGCCAGCGGGTCTTGCCAGTCCAGGGCCAGGGTGGTGACGGTGACCGGCAGCTCATCCGCAAGGTAATGCACCGCCGCTTCGACGGTGGCGGCGATGACCGGGTCCACCGGCGTATCGAACAAGGTCGGGCAATACGCCACACGCACGGGGCCCAGCGGTTGGTCGCAGCGCGCCAGGTAGGACTCGGTGGGCGCGGGCAAGGCCTGGTGATCCAGCGGATCGGGGCCGGAGAGGATATCGAAGAGTAACGCGCTGTCGCGCACGGTACGGGTGATCGGGCCGGCGTGGCTGAGCATTTCAGTGGCGGACCAGGGCCAGGTGGGGATGCGCCCCAGAGAGCCTTTAAGAGCGAATGCACCGCAAAAGGCGCCGGGAATGCGCACCGAACCGCCGCCGTCGGAACCCAGCGTGGCCGGGACCATGCGTGCTGCCACCGCAATGGCCGAGCCGGAACTGGATCCTCCGCTGGTGAGCTGGGGGTTCCAGGGGTTGCGGCCATTGCCGAAAACCCGGGAGGTGCTGGCGCCGGTCCAGCCGAATTCGGTGGTGGCGGTCTTGCCGAGGATGATCGCGCCGGCCTCCTTGAGGCGGCGGATGATCGGGGCGTCCTGGGTGGGGACGTTGTCCAGGCCGGTCAGCGAACCGCGGGTGGTGCGCAGATTGGCGGTGGAGAACAGGTCTTTGATGCCGAAGGGGATGCCGTGGAGCGGGCCACGAAATTGGTTGGCCTGCGCTTCTGCGGTCAGGATTTCAGCCTGCTCCCGCGCGGATTCGGTGTAGACGTCGCCGAAGGCATTCAGTGTGGGATTGTGGGTTTTGATGGCTTCGAGGCTTTGCTCGACCAGTTGCACAGGGGTCAGTGTGCCTTGGCGGATGCTTTCGGCTGCGTGCAGGACGCTGGGCATGTGGGTCAGTGAGGTATCAGTCTTCATTGAGCATCCTGGGACATCTGCGAAATGATCCAGCGGGTACGTCAATAGACGCCAAGGGAATGGAAGCTGTCAAGTTGGATTTGTTGCATATGTGGGTTTTGTGGGATTTATTTTTGTCGGAGATTTGGCTTACGAAAACGGGTCGGTTTAGCCGGGGATTTGGCGAAACGTCCTATCAGTAGCAGTGGATAGCTCTGACTTCTTTCTCTTACAAACCTCTGCAAAGTCCCTCGCCTGATCACACAGCGCGAGGGAACGCCGATGTTTTTTTCGATTAATGCCCTGCCCGATGGGGCTGCCTCTTGAATCCCGCCATAGGCAGGTTGGCCCTGGCTCCCATGGATGTGGAGACGAAGGACGTTGAAGCGGTCTTTCGTAACTTCAGGGAGTGCCTTAACACGTTTGACGATTGGGCTGAGAGCTTCTGGAGCTTTTCGTCGCTGGAAGTCGAGCAGGTGTTCAAGGTTGGAGATGAGGTCGCGCTGGTCGCGCCTGTTTCCTCTAAAGCCCCCAGTACCACCGTTGCAATGTGCAAACCCAATGGTGCGCTGACCCTGGTGCATATGTTTGAGAGCAAGCGGTTTGTGCCGATCGGCAACACGCCGGTCATGCTCCAGGCCATCGCCGAGGACGGCAGCCTGATCGGTCCCCCCATTCATAAAACCATCGGCCCCAGCGGCATCCTCGAAATCACCGACTGCACGCGCGACCAGCAGTATCAGGTCAGCTTCTACCCCGATGTTTCCAAAGATCACGTCAAGGCGCTCTACGCCTCCTATCAGTCGGTGATCAGCTCACTGGAAAGCAGCTTGCGCAGTGAATGGACGAGCACCTTCGAAGAGCAGTGGAAACAGTACTCAAACGCCAGCGCCCTCGACCGTCGCAAGTTGATGGACGCCGCGTTTGTGCGAGGGATTACGAACACGCTGTACAGCCTTTGGGACGGTATTCCAAACCTGTACGACTGGCTGGCGGACATCAAACCCAATAGCGAAAAGTTGCTGCAGTACCTCTCCCAAGGCGAGCTTGAAGAGCTGTTGAAGCTCAGCAATGAGGCCATTGCCAACGGTCTTCTGGTGCTGAGCGATGAACCGCTGTTGTTCATCTATCTGTCGGCGATGTTCAGTTGGGCGCAATTGCTTCCGCCGCCGGACATGAACGAGCTGCTGGGGGAAATGACTTCCGAGGTACTGCTCAACCTGCTGTTGCTGTTGGCCACCGGCGGCATGGGTGTGGCGGTGCGTTTGGGCCCGCAGGTGCTGGGCAAGGTCAGGTCCGGCCGGGCACGGGTGTTACTCGAGCAGATGGCCAAGTTGGGCGAGGCACCACGGCTGGACTGGCACCCCAGTGTGCTTAAGCCGGTGTCGCTTAAAAATGATCCAGTGTCGATCAAGGCAGCGGCCGTGCCGTTGAAGGCCGGTGTAAACGAGGTTTCGAATCCGGCAGCGCTGGTCCGAAAGCCTAAAGCGGCACGCACGGCGCTGGTGAAGCAAGAACATGTGGATGATGCCCCGGCTTCGGCGAAAAACCCCAATGGGGATGCTTCGGTCTGTTCGGCGAATACCTGTACCAATGGCTGTCCGGTTTCGATGGTTACTGGTGAGGAACTGCTGACCCTCACAGACGGCTCGTTGGAGGGTGTCCTGCCATTTGCCTGGACGCGGTTGTATC
>NZ_JACAPY010000019.1:0-266724 GCF_013385455.1 Pseudomonas sp. G1002 | reverse complement strand
GATGGCCCGTCGCGGCGGCCCGCGGAACCGGGCCGGAGTGCGGGCATGCCGAGCCTAGGCGAGGCACCGAGTGGTGGGGCAAAGACCTTTTGGTTACTTTTGGCTGGGCCGGCATTCCGGGCGTTTGCCAAAAGTGACCCGCTGTAAGAGCGGAACCATAAGTGGCCGTTACCGAAGAAACGGATATGTACTCGGTCCCCCTCCCTCAGGCCACTTTTCCAGCCGCCTGGCGCTCCCGCTCAGCCACCAACTGCCGAGTCAGCGGAATCAGCCTCTTCCCGTAATCAATAGCATCATTCAGCGGATCAAACCCACGAATCAAAAAGGTCGTGATACCCAGGTCGTAATAGTCGAGCAGAGCCTCGGCCACCTGATCCGCAGTACCCACCAAAGAAGTAGAGTTACCCTGGGCCCCCAGCAACCCCGCAATCCCGGTCCACAACCGCTTATCCAACCGCGACCCCTGGGCCGCCGCCGCCAACAGCCGCCGCGACCCCTCATTCGGCGGTTCACGCCTCACAAACCCATTCTTCTGCGCCAGCGCCGTCGCCTGCTCCAGGATGCGATCCGCGCGCTCCCAAGCCAGCGCTTCAGTCTCTGCCAGAATCGGCCGCAACGACAAACTGAAGCGAACCGTACGCCCATGTTTGGCCGCCTCAGCCCGCACCTGGGCGACCACTTCCTTCACCTGCTCGTAGGTCTCACCCCACAGCGCATACACATCCGCATGCTTGCCCGCCACCGCAATGGCCGCCGCTGAAGACCCGCCAAAATACAACGGTATATGCGGCTGCTGCGGCGACTTCACCGTCGAAAACGCACCCTCGTACCGGTAGTAAGTGCCGTGATGGTCGAAGGGCTTTTCACTGGTCCATTCCTGCCGCACCACGCTCAAGTACTCGTCGGTGCGCGCATAACGCTCATCCTTGTCGATATGACTGCCATCGGCCCGCAGTTCACGGTCGTCGCCGCCGGTGATGATGTGCACCGCGGTGCGCCCGCCGTTGAACACATCCAGCGTGGCGAACTGCCGCGCAGCGAGGGTGGGTTGGACGAAGCCGGGCCGGTGGGCAATCAGGAACTGCAGCTTTTTCGTCACGCTGGCCGCATGGGCAGCGATCAACGTACTGTCCGGGCTGTTGGAATGGAAGGCCACCAGCGCGCGGTCGAAGCCGGCCTCTTCGTGGGCGCGGGCCACGGTCTCCACGTAGTCGGGCTGCAAGGTCGGGCCGCTGCGAGGGTGGATCTCGGAGGCGTGGTGGCCGCCGATATAGCCGATAAATTCGATGCTCATGGTCAGTCCTTGTTGAGGGCAGGAATAAAGCTGCTATCGAAAATAGGGGCCGCACCCGGGCCTGTAAAATGCCGATTGGTTCTATCCTAATTATAAAAATACAGAATCATAGTTTTAGATCGTTATCAGTAATGCGCATTTTAATCGTATTAGGTTATTCCCAAATAGAATTTCACTGAGGTTTTTTATGCGAATAGCATGAAACCGCAGCGGCGCTCCTGGCCGTGTTCTTGATGAGGAAGGAAGCCCGATGACTGAAAAGTCCCTTAACGCCAGTTCGTTTTCCGTCGACAAGGCCGAGGGTCAAGCCGGCGTTGCATCCCGCTTGATTCCGCGCTGGCTGCGCAACTGGCGCACCCCCGATGTGTTGCTGCGGCTGGTCAGCCCGATTGTGTTGCTGTTGCTGTGGGAACTGGCCTCCGAGCTGGGCTTGATCCCGGCACGGATCATCGCCGCGCCGTCTCAGATTGGCGGCACCCTGTGGGCAATGATCGTCTCCGGAGAGCTGGGCAAGCACCTGCTGGTGTCCCTGCAACGGGCGCTGCTGGGCTTGAGCATCGGCGTGAGTATCGGGGTGGTGGCCGCGTTGATCACCGGCCTGTCGAAGCGCGGCGAGGTAATCCTCGACTCACCGATGCAGATGCTGCGCACCATTCCTTCCCTGGCACTGGTGCCGTTGTTCATCCTCTGGTTTGGCATCGGCGAGTTCACCAAGATCGCACTTATCGTTACCGGCACCACCTTTCCGGTGTACCTCAACCTGTTCGCCGGCATCCGCAACATCGACCCCAAACTGATCGAGGCCGCCAACACCCTCGGCCTCAACCGTCGCGAGCTGATCTGGCACGTGATCCTGCCGGGCTCGTTGCCTTCGTTTTTTGTCGGCCTGCGCTATTCCCTGGGCATCTCCTGGCTGGCCCTGGTGTTTGTCGAGCAAATCAACACCACCGCCGGTATCGGCTACCTGGCCAGTGATGCGCGGGACTTCATGCGCACCGACGTGATCGTGATCTGCCTGTTGATCTATAGCGTGCTGGGCCTGCTGATCGACGGCTTGATCCGCACCCTGGAACGTTTTGCCCTGGCCTGGCGCCCATCGTTTGTGAGGAACTGACATGTCGATTCTCGAAGCTTCAACAGCACCGGTGCAGTTGCGCAATGTGGTGCGCCAGTTCGGCCAGCAGCGGGTCATCGACGGCCTGGACCTGGATATCGCCCCGGGGGAGTTCGTTGCGTTGCTGGGCGCCAGCGGTTCCGGCAAGACCACTTTGCTGCGCAGCCTCGCGGGCCTGGACAGCATCGACAGCGGCCAGTTGCGCGTGCCCAAGGCCCGGGCGGCGGTGTTCCAGGAGCCGCGCCTGATGCCGTGGAAGCGCGCCTGGAAAAACGTGATTCTCGGCCTGCGGGTTCCCGACGCCAAGGCCCGTGCGGTGCAGGCGTTGACGGAAGTCGGGCTGGCCCATCGGCTGGAGGCGTACCCGGCTACCCTCTCCGGCGGCGAGGCCCAGCGCGTGGCATTGGCCCGCGGCCTGGTGCGCGAGCCCAAGCTGCTGTTGCTCGACGAACCCTTCGCCGCGCTGGATGCGCTGACCCGCATCAAGATGCATCGCCTGATCACCGAACTCTGGCGCAAACACACGCCGGCCGTGTTGCTGGTGACCCACGACGTCGACGAAGCGATCCTGCTGGCCGACCGCGTGATCGTGCTGGCGGAGGGCAAGATTGCCGAGCAACTGCGCATCGACCTGCCCCGTGCACGGGATACCGGCCAGGACGGTTTCCAGGCGATTCGCGCCCGCTTGCTGAGCCTGTTGGGGGTTGAAGTGGACGCCCCGGCCGCCCAGCCTGCGAACGCCAGCGTCAGGCGGTTTGCCCATGGTTGAATTCAGAACCCTTTGCCTGTTGGCGGCTGCACTGCTGATGGGCGGCTGCGACAAAGCCGCTGAAGCGCCGAAGTCAGCATCGGATCTGTCGGGTGTGACCCTGATCCTCGGTGACCAGGCCAAGGGCTTGCGTACGGTGGTGGAGGCCGCCCACGCCCTGGATGGCATCGACTACAAGGTCCAGTGGGCCAACTTCCAGGGCGCCGCGCCGCTGTTCGAGGCCTTGCGCGCCGGCGCCGTGGACCTCGGCCCGGCCGGGGATACGCCGGTGCTGGCGGCTGCCACCGGAGGCACGCCGCTGCGTATCGTTGCGGTGCGCCGCAGTCAGGCGCGCAGCATTGCGATCCTGGTGCCGCCCGATTCACCGATCCACAGCGTGGCCGATCTGAAAGGACGCAATGTGGTGGTGTCGTCGGCCCGTGGGAGCATTTCCCAGTACCTGCTGATCCGCGCCCTGGCGAATGCCGGCGTGGATGAAAAGGACGTCAACGTCGGCTTCGTGCTGCCCACCGATGCATTACCTGCGTTCAACGCCGGCAAGATCGAAGCCTGGGCGACCTTCGGGGTGTACCAGGCGTTCGCCGAACAGCAGGGCGCGCGGGTGCTGATCAGCGGGGAGGGCATCAATACCGGCCTGACGTTTATTACCGCGTCCGATGAAGTGCTCACCGACCCGCTCAAGCGCCAGGCGTTGCGTGACGTTTTGCAGCGGTTCGCCAAGGCTTTTGAATGGGCGCAGCAGAACCCCGAGGAATACGCACGGGTGTTTGCCACGGTCAACGATATCCCGCTCAAGGTTTCACAGTTGCTGCGCACATGGGGTGATGAGTCGCTGCTGCCGGTAGAGGAGCGGGATGTGCAGGCGTTGCAGCAGGTGGATGATTTGTTTGTGGAAAAGAAGATTTTCCCGCACCGGGTAGAGGTACGGAAACTGACGGATACCGAGGTGTTTTCGCCGCAATCGCTGGCTGGCGCGCCCTGAAGTCGTTGTGTTTTGCCCGGACCTGAGGTCTCATGGGTCCGGGAAAAACTTGCGGGTAGGGAACAGCACTTGATACGGGAAGAACTGGCGCAATATGGCGGTATCACCGTCATGATTCCGGCCGCAGTGGTGATCGCCGTCTGGCTCTGGTATTCCCGGCCCCAGGCGGTCAAGTGGTGGCTGATGACCATCGCCTGCACCTATTCCATCGTGGCGTTCAGCAAGTTGCTGTTCAAGGGCTGGGGCGTGGCGCTCCAGCAGCTGGATATTGCGGTGCTCAGCGGTCACGCCATGAATACGTCGTTGATGGTGCCCGTGGCGATGAGCCTGGTGGCGCGCCGGGTCAACCCCGAGTGGCGCTGGCCCGCAGCTATCGCCGGGATGTTGATCGCCGGCTGGTTCAGTGCCTATTGCGTGGCACCCTATATTCACCCACTCAACGAAGCACTGGCCGGTGGCTTTTTGGGCGGCATGGCGGCACTGGCGTTTCTGTGGCGCCTTGAGGTGGTTGAAGTGCGGGTTTCCCCATCGTTGATCGGTGGGGGAATGGTGATCCTGTTGTTAAGTGCGATGGCACCCAAGTACAACGCCGAGAAGCTGCTCAACCATGTGGCAGTGGCCGTATCAGGTGCCGACCAGGCCCATCAGGAGCCTTCCTGGCGGGCCTCTTCCATGCAGTTGAACGCCGAGTAAGTGGCCAGGTCCAGGGCCAGGTTACTTTCCACCAGCAGCTCCAGCAGCACCGTCTGGCAATTGAAGCGCCGGGCATCGCCACGGCGCTGCGAACGCTTCATCTGCTTGAACAGCGTGTCGGTTATATCCTGCGGTGAGTTGCCGCGCAGCTGATCCAGCCAGTGGGACATGATCCGGGTGTTGCACGCATATTGCTCCGCCGGCAGTTGTTCGTGCGGTGCCAGGCCCTCGAAACCTTCAAACGTGTTCGTCAGCCTTTTCAAGGCGTAGGCCCGTTTCAGATCCTCATAAATGCTCATGGCCGCTCCTCGGTGCAGGAAATATTCGCCAATAGTTCGGCCGTCTTCATTTGCATCAGGTGGCTGTCGCCGCGGCTCTCCACGCACAGGCAGATGGACAGGGGATTGCTCACCTGCAACTTGAAGCGCCAGTCGGCAAACACCATTGAAAGCCCGGTACAGGATTCGTCACTGTCCAGGGAATGGCCGGCGTATAACACCTGCATGCGTTCTACAACGGTGGTTGAACTATTAACCTTGACGTGAATGTTTCCCGAAGAAGGAAACAGGCCGATACGCTCTACCAATAGCTTTGAACTTTTCATGGCCGTCCCTCGCTGTTAATTCACGTATTACTTTATTCTCAAGAGGTGAAAAAGTAAGCGGATGTTATTTTTAGTCTGTTATTAAATTGAATGTTATTTCTTGTCTGTTCAGCGCCGCTATCAGTCACATCTTTGCACTCGGCTGATTTCTGCCAATAGCAAGTTGATGCGTTGTTCCCGTTGCAGGAAGTTCATCAGCAACACCACCCGTTCCTCACCGTCCATGGCCAGGAAGACCGCTTCAAGTTCGGCAAACGGCCCTTCATTGATGCGCACGCTTTCGCCGGGCTGCAACAGGGCGCTCACCACGGCCTGGTGGTCGCGCTCCTGGAGTTCGTCCACCAGCGTGTCGCTGATGGGCAACGGGTGCGCGCCGAATGCCACCACCCGCGACACACCGCGGGTCGAGCGCAGTGAGCTCCAGCTGTCCTGCTGGCTCATTTGAATAAACAGATAACCGGGAAACAACGATTCACGGGTGGTCCTGCGCTGGCCCTTCAACAGCCGTTCGCGTTTATAGGTAGACCGGAAGCAGGTATAGCCCTGGCGCTGGAGGTGCTCCTCGGCGCGCTCGTCCTGCCGGGATTTGCACTGGACCAGGTACCAGGCTTTGTTGGCATTTGCGCTCATGGGAGTTCCTCTTCCTATATAAGGCGATACGTGACAAGGCTGTAATTTAAAGCCGATGGGGGTGACGAAGTAATGAATGTTATAAATTGTCGTGTTGAAGGCGGTGGTTGTTATTTTTCGTCCGGAGATAATTTTGGGGGAAGTAAGGGTTACGTGTTAATAAATACTGCCGTGAAGTAATGAAGTTGAAGAGGTTGCTTCATGGGGTAATGGATGGCCCGGGGATAGTGCCTTGTTTAAAAGAGTGTTGATTGTCTGTATTGGCAATATTTGCCGTAGTCCCACCGCGGAAAGTCTTTTGCGTGGCGCACTCCCGTGCTCCGATATCAAGATCAGTTCTGCAGGTATTGCCGCGTTGGTCGGCAAGCCGATTGAAACCACCGCCCGTGCGGTACTCGAAGCCCACGGTCATCCGGCCGACAAGCACCAGGCCACCCAGTTGGCGCCACAGGCGATCAGTGAAGCCGACCTGATCCTGGTCATGGAACGACAGCACATCAATGCCGTACTCAGCATGGCGCCCGAGGCACGAGGCAAGGTCTTGCTGCTGGGCAAATGGCAAAACGAGCGAGAGATCAGCGACCCGTACCGTCAAGGCAAGGCCGCGTTTGTGCACGCTTATGCGTTGATCGAAGAAGCTGTAAACGCATGGGTGCAGCGTCTTGCACGCTGATCGCCACTACTTTTTGAATCGAAATAAAGGCTAAGAATCCGACTTATGCAGCAAACGCCAGCAGTCACCGTACAGGAAGACGATAACGGGGAGATTGATCTCCTCGGTCTGTTTGGAACACTGATCGACCATAAATGGCTGATCGCTGCGGTGACCGGTGCCTTTATGGTCACTGGCGCCGCCTATGCGGTGCTGGCAACCCCGGTCTACCAGGCGAATGCCCTGCTGCAGGTCGAAGCGAAAAAGAACGACTTGCTGGGCTTCTCGGACATCGGCGGGATGCTGGGCAAGGAGTCGCCGTCGGCCACCGAGATCGAGCTGATCCAGTCCCGCTACGTGATTGGCAAAACCGTCGACAACCTGAAACTCGATATCGTCGTACAGCCGATGTACTTCCCGGTAGTGGGTGAGTTCCTGGCGCGCCGCTTCCAGAAGGCCAACCCCGGTGCAATCGCCGAGCCGCTGCTGGGCCTGGACAGCTTCGCCTGGGGCGGCGAGTCGCTGAAGATCTTCAAGCTGGACCTGCCCGACGGGCAATTGGGCAAGAAGCTGACCCTGACCGTGGGTGAAAACGCGCACTACACCCTGGTGGATGAAGATGACCAGGTGCTGGCGGCCGGCGAGGCCGGGCAGCCGTTCGAGCAAAATGGCGTGGCATTCCAGATTGAAGAACTGCGCGCCAAGCCCGGCACGCGTTTCCGGGTGATCCGCAATGCGCGACTGACCAGCATCCTCGACTATCAGGAGAACCTGGATGTGGTCGAGCGAGGGAAGGAGTCGGGCATGATCGGCCTGGCGCTGGAAAGCACCGAGCCGGACCAAGCGATCAAAATCCTCAATCAGATCGCGGCGATCTACGTGCGGCAGAACGTGGAGCGCACCTCGGCTGAGGCGGCGCAAAGCCTGGCGTTTCTCAAGGAGCAACTGCCGGAGGTCAAGAAGGACCTGGAAAAAGCCGGGAAGGCCTTGAATGAATACCAGACCCGCAGCAAGTCGGTGGACATCACCCTGGAAACCAAGGCGATTCTCGACCAGATCGTGGGCCTCGATACCAGCATCTCCGAGCTGAAGCTGCAACAGGCCGAGATGGACCGCAAGTTCACCCGCCAGCATCCCGCGTATCGCGCATTGCTGACCCAGATCGGCGAGCTGACCAGCAAGCAGCAGAGCCTGGCGAGCCGGGTCGAGAGCCTGCCTTCCACCCAGCAGGAGCTGCTGAGCCTCACCCGGGATGTCGAGGTCGGCACGGCCATTTACACCCAGTTGCTCAACAAGTCCCAGGAACTCGATGTGATGCGCGCGGGCACCGTGGGCAACGTGCGCCTGATCGACACCGCAGACGTCAATTTCTTCAAGCCGATCAAGCCGAAAAAGATCCTCATCGTGCTGATCGCGACGCTGCTGGGCGGCTTCCTGGCGGTGACCCTGGTGCTGCTGCGCAAGGCGCTGAACCGTGGCCTGGAAAGCCCCGAGGCCATCGAGCAACTGGGCTTGCCGGTGTACGCGTCGATTCCGTACAGCACGCTGCAAAAGGTCGAAGAAGACAAAATCACCCGCGGGCGTGGGCGTGCCGATGCCGGTTCTTCATTGCTGGCCATCAGTCACCCCACGGACCTGGCAGTGGAGGCCTTGCGCAGTTTGCGCACCAGTTTGCACTTCGCGATGCTCGAGGCGCCGAATAACCGGATCATGATTTCCGGCCCCAGCCCCGAGGTGGGTAAAACCTTTGTCTCGGTGAACCTGGCGGCGGTCATCGCGCAAACCGGGCAGCGCGTGTTGTTGATTGACGTGGATATGCGACGGGGCTACCTGCACAAAGTGCTGGGTGTGCCGGCCAAGGATGGGCTTTCCGACATCCTCTCCAATCAATGCACCCTTGAATCCGCCATCCACAAAACCGCCATTGAAAACCTCGACATCATCAGCCGCGGGCAAATACCGCCGAATCCTTCCGAGCTGCTGATGCACCGCAACCTGACCGAGCTGTTGGCGCAGGTCAGCGAACGGTATGACCTGGTGATTCTGGATACGCCACCGCTCTTGGCCGTGACCGACGCAGCCATCGTGGGACGGCAATCGGGGACCAACCTGATCGTCACCCGCTATGGCTTGAACCCGGCAAAAGAGATCGAGCACACCATGCGCCGATTTGCCCAGAACGGCATCGTGCTCAGGGGCGCGATCTTCAACGGCGTTGAAAAGAAAGCGTCGGCCAAATATGGCTACGGCAACTACGGGTATTACCAGTACGAATACCAGGCTGATCGGAGCTGATTCACCACTGTAATTGCAGGATAGAGGTCACGTTTTCAGGAAATGAACGAAAAATCCTGGGGCGGTAGCGTGCCAAATTCAAATCAGCATAAAGAATACCCAGCCATGTTTTACCTGTTATCCCTTATCGCGCTGTCAGCGGGTTTGCTCGCGGCGAAAAATCCAAAATACTCAATCGTAGTGTTCGGGATAATGCTGGCTGTTATTCCCACGGGTAACTCCTACAGCGAAATAATCTCGCTCAAGGGTATCTACTTCTTTGACTTTTATATCGTCGGCGGGCTGGGCGCACTGCTGATCCGGCAGGTGGCTACACAGAAGAAACAATTGACGGTGCCAGGCGGCCTGCTTTTTGGGTGCGGGCTGTATGTGGTGTTACTCGCCTGCGGCCTGCTGGAGTCCTCGAACAAGTACCTGTTGAAGGATGTTCGGCCGTTTATAATGATCCTGTCATTTATCGTGCTCTCGAACATCGCGACCCTTGCCGCAAAAACGCTGAAGTTGCAGGCAGTGCTCCTGCTATTGATCGCGATGACCGCCTTCAATGTGCTGGACATTGCCTGGTTACGCTTGGGCTTGTACAAGTTTCAAGACGTCTACTATGAAGAAAACGCCTACCGCTACCTGGACGGCGGTACGTACGCCGCCGTGGCCTATCTGATTTATTACTTCATAGACCCACGGCTGTTCGAACACAGGAAAAAGCTCGCAAGCATTTGCCTGGCCACTTCATTCATCTGTTTGTTCATTGCCAACTCTCGCTTCATCTTTGTCTCGGTGTTTGCGGCGATCATCATCCACCAATACACCCGGCCGGCCCGCATGATAGGCGTTGCCCTGGCCGGGGCGGTGGTGCTGATGGCGTTCATTGGCATCAGCAATATGATCGGGGCTGATCGAATCAATGATGGTTTGTCGTCCGAAGGCATGGCCGCCCAATTGGCCACGCGCTTCAGCCCGGCGCTGGAGTTGATCCGCGGCATGAACCCGCTGCATTACTTTGTGGGACTGGGCGCGGGCACGCCGTTCGAGATTCCCTGGTTCGAGTACCGTGGCCTCGATGACAAGAACTCGAATATCGACAGTGCCTACCTAACCTACTTCGTTAAGTACGGGCTGATCGGCGTGTACTTGCTGTACGTGTTCATTACCTCGATTACCCAGCACATGAACAGCCGGGTGGCGGTTTCGATCGCCATCTTTCTGGGGGTGATGTTCGTTGTCTCGGCCACGCCTTATCAGCCGTACGCCATCGGTATCGCGTATGGCGCGATTGTGCTGCGGGTCTGTTCCGAACACACCGCCAGGCAACGCAAAAAGATCCTCAAGCCTGACCAGCCGCTGATAACCACACCCTTGCAGGTGAATGCCGGATGAACAGCACACTGTTGAAAAAGTTCGTGTCCAGTACGGCATGGAGTTTCGTTTCTGCCGTGGCCACCAAAGTGTCGGTGGTCATCACCGGCATCCTGGTTGCCCGGGTATTGGGTGCGCAATCGTTTGGCGAGTATGGTTTGATCCAGAGCGCGATTGTGATGCTTGCCAACGTCGCCGCCCAAGCCACCACCACGGCGACGGCCAAGCATATCGGGCAGTTCAAGGAGACCTGTCCCGAGAAGACCGGCAGGGGCATCGCGCTGACGCTGCTGTTCTCGGTTGTGTTCAGCGGGATGATCATCGGGACAGCGCTGTTTTTCCCGCACTTTTTCTCCAGCGTTATCCTGGGGGCAGACAGCCTCAGCGCTGCATCGCTGATCGTATTGAGCACCATCACGTTGATTATCCTGTCGGGATGGACCCAGGGCTGCCTGACCGGTTGGGGCCAATACCGGACAATCGCGACCATCAACGGAATCATTGCGATTGTCGCGATCCCGGCGACGTACTTCCTGACCCTGCAGTTCCGACTCAACGGTGCGCTGCTGGGCTTGGCCGGTTCTCAATTGCTGATCGTGTTCTTCAGCGCACTGGCCTGCTGGAAGACATTGAAGGCCCGAAATACCACGCTGAGTTTCAAAGGTGCAATGACTGAAAAGCACGCAGTGCTGTCGGTTGGCCTGCCGGTATTGCTGACGGGGTTGATGGTCGCCCCGATGAACTGGTTCGCCAACAAGTTGCTGGCGGAAACAACTAACGGCCTTGCCGCATTGGGCATGTACGCCGCCGCGATGCAATGGAACGCGATCTTTTCCCATGTTTCCGTGGTGTTGGGCTCTGTGCTGGTGCCGATGCTGGCCGCCGCGCTGGGCGGTAAAAGCCGCAAGTTGGACGCCTTGAACTTTCTGTCGGGCTGGCTGGTGGTGTTGGTGATCATACAGCCGGTGATCATGTTCCCCGAGTTGCTGGCCAAACTGTATGGCAGCAGTTTCCTGGGGCGGGATTTTGAAGTGACGTTGGTTCTGGTAATCCTGGGTTCGCTGCTCAGTGCATTCAAGTCCGGTATTTCAAGAAAAATGATCGTGATGAACCTGGCCTGGTTCAGTGTGATGAGTAACATTCTATGGGGAGTGTTATTCATTGCCGGAGCACTGTGGCTTCGGGAAGAAGGTGCAATCGGGATTGCCAAGGCATTTATCGGTTCGCAGTTTATTCACTTCCTGCTGGGACTGCCGTATTTCGTCTACAAGAAGATATTACCTCTGGAGTTGCTCGTATCTCCCAGGATCCTGATCTTGTGGACATTGCCTCTCATCAGTTTCATATCAAGCGCCTACGTCGAAAGTGTGCTGTATCGATTAATGATCATGGCGCTGATATTTATCTACATTCTCGCAACAACGTTTGCCTTGAATGCCGTGTTTAATGACCCCGTGGAAAATGGAAGCCCAGCATGAATGTCAGCAAAGTATATATCCGGGGGGCATACGGTCCTGGTAATTTGGGTGATGACGTATTAATGCTATGCGTGATCAATATTCTGAAAAAACGCTTTAAGGAATCGGATATAGCGGTGGGTGTCGATCATCCGCAGATCGCCAGGAACTTCAACCCGCGTATCAAGTGGCTGCACATCAAGGAGCCGGTCAAGGCTGACCTAGTGGTGTTGGGCGGTGGGGGCCAGTTCTTCTCGTTCATCCCACCGGCCAAAGAGGCGGCTGCCAACAAAGGCATCGTGGCGAAGCTGTGCAAGAGCATCAAGGCGCAGACCGACCTGAAGTCCACGCTTCTGCGTTTGTATGTCGGGTTGCTCGGTGGTGTCGACAGGATCTATTTCCACCGGCGCCTGGCAGCGTTCTGTATTGGCCTGGGCCCCTTCGATGGCGGCGGCAAGCTGCTGACCCGCGCCGTCAGCGTGATCAATCGCTGTGACTACATTTCCGTGCGGGACGGTACCAGCCAGCAGCATTGCAAGGCTTTCGGAAAGTCCGACGTCGAGGTGTACACCGACCCCAGCCTGCTTTCCGACCTGTGGATCTCCAGCAAAGACCTGGAGGTCGGCAGCCTCAAGAAGGGCAAGTACCTGTCCTTCATCCTGCGCGACTGGCCCCATGACGCGAACGGGCAACAGTTCATCAAGGCGATGGTCCAGGCCGCGGATGAGCTCGCCAAGCGTGGCGAGCAGGTACGCCTGGTCTCGCTGTACAAGGAACGTGACCAGCACCTGATCGACAAGTACCACACGTTCGAATGGTTGTGCTGGGACGCGGCGGGCGATACGCCCGAAACCTTCATGGCGAAACTGATCGTCGAGTCCGACGTGATCATCAGCGCCCGTGCACACGGTGTACTGCTGCCGGCTTCCCTGGGCTTTCCCACCATCGCGGTTGAAATCGAAAACAAGCTGAAAAAAGTCCATGAAATGCTGCCGCAGGGCACCCGGCTGGTCAGCACCCCAGACCCTGAGGTGATCAAGGCCACCATCAGCGAATTTCGGCAATCCAAGGCGCAAATGGCCGAGCACCTCAAGCAGGAGATCGCCCAGCGTTCTTCCCTTGCGCAAAAAGCGGTCGACGACTTTTTGAAATGGGTCGATGAAAAATAAAGTGGAGGGGCAACCGACGTGAAAAAGACAGCCTCGACGCTACTCATTGTGGCGTTCGCCCTGCAGGTGGCTGCCAGCGGCGCATCTGAGTTGAACGACCGTTGCGAGCCAGGCATCAAGAACATCTACCCGTCACTGCCGGACGTTTCGCAGATGGCCGACGGGCCCCAGGCGCAAAGCAGCATAAAGGGCAGGGCCAATCTGACGAACAAGGCCTACAGCCAAAAGATCAAGGACATTGCCGTGCATTTTCCGGCCGGCTCCTATGACCCGGGTTCGATGGTGCGCCTCGGGTTGCCCTACGGCGGCATTGAATTCAAATCCCCATTGCCGCAACCAGGCAGGGAATGCCTGGTACTGACCTATGAGTTGAAGTTCGACAGGAATTTCGACTTTGTAAAAGGCGGCAAGCTCCCGGGCCTCTACGGTGGCACCGGCAATACGGGCGGCAAGATACCGAACGGCCATGACGGCTTTTCCACGCGCTACATCTGGAAAGAAAAGGGCGCAGGCGCCATTTACGCGTATTTGCCCACCAGTAAAACCTGGGGCACGGCAGTCGGGTTGGGTTCCTGGATCTTTACGGTGGGGCAATGGCACAGGTTGGAGCAACTGGTGAAGTTGAATACGCCGGGGCAGGCCGACGGTGTGATTTCCATTTGGTACGACAACCAGCTGGTGCACTCGGAAACCGGGCTGACGTTTAGAGACACGCCGGAGATCACCATCGACGGCTTGCTGTTTTCGACGTTCTTCGGTGGCAATAACCCGTCTTTCGCCACGCCGGTGAGTACCAATATCCGCTTCAGGAATTTTGTGATGAGTTCACAGCGCGTAACGGATACTTCAGGGCAGGGCGAGTAGATGAAGAACCTGAAGCTGAACATCAAGAAGGCCGCTGTTGCGCTGTTCAATACGCTGCTCAGCCTGGCGTTGTTTTTCAATCTGCGACGCGCGTTGCTCCGGGCAACCGGATGCCGGGTGGGCGCCCGGACCACGATCCACCGCAACGTGGTGTTTTTCTCCTTCGGCAACTTCTCGGTCGGGAAAAACTGCACGGTCAATTACGACTGCTACCTGGATAACCGGGCGGGCATCCGCATCGGCGACAACGTCAATATTTCCCATAACACCCGGATTTATACGCTGGGCCACGATATCGATGACCCCATGAGTTGCCTGGTGGGGAAGCCGGTGTTGATTGAAGACAATGCCTGGATCTTTCCCAATGTGATGGTGATGCCAGGCGTCACCATCGGAACAGGCGCGGTTGTTTATCCGGGCAGTGTGGTCACGCGCAACGTTGCAGCGTATTCGATCGTGGGTGGCAACCCGGCCAAACATATCCGCTTCAGAAACAACACCATTCGATACAACGCCGACTTTCCGATCTGGTTTGCAGTGTAAGCAATCTCACTGGTCCCACCTTTATTTATGCAGGACTCTGACGTGAAATCATTAATGATTGCATGGATTGGCTATCAACGACGCGCCGATACCATGAAGCAATACTGGGCGTATGACATTCTGCATCTGCCCAACCAGTTCAAGAAGAAATCCGCGCGGCCGCTGGATTACTTGATCAAGTCGTTTAAAACCCTGAAGACGCTGCTGGCCGGTTCGCCTGACGTGCTGTGGGTGCAGTTGCCGCCGAGCCCGGTATTGCATATAGCACTGGCCTACAAGTTTATATTCAACCGCCGGCTGAAGATTATCGCCGATGCCCACAACAGCCTGTTGCGCAAACAATGGATAGGCTTTCCGGGCACGGTAGCGCTGTTGAATAGAATCGATGCCGTCGTCGTTCATAATTTTAAAGTCAAAGAGGAGTTGGCCGGCCTGGGCGTCAAGGACACCAATATCTTTATCCTGGAAGACTTGCCGTGTGACTTTCACGCGGCGCCCGCCAGTGAGCGCGAGACACCCTATGTACTGTTTCCGTGCTCGTTTGATATCGATGAACCGATCGAGATCGTGATCAACGCCGCCCGGGAAATGCCCGGTGTCGACTTCCTGATCACCGGCAAGCATCAGGGCAAGCTCTCCGAGGAGCTCGTGGCGTCACTCCCCGAGAACATCAAGCTGACCGGCTTCCTCAGCAAGGCGACCTTTGAACAGCTGCTGTGCGACGCGAATGTGGTGCTCGGCCTGACCACCCGCGACAACGTCCAACTGAGCGTGGCCAACGAAGCGGTCAGCGCCGGCAGGCCGATGGCGCTTTCGAATACCACGGTACTGCGCTCGTTGTTTTCCGAGGCGGCGGTGTTTGTCGACACCCTGGACCCGCTGTCCATCAAGGCCGGCGTCGCGCAGCTCATCGCCAATCAAGAAACCTATAAAGAGAAATCGGCCTTGCTCAAAGCCAAGCGAATAACCCGCTGGAAAGGCCAGGCCCAACTGTTAAGAACTGCCGCCACTATTTAATGATGTCTATTACACCTGACAGGAAGGGAACCGTCATGAGTCAATCAAGTGATGTTTTATTGATTTGTTCTGGAGGTGGGCACTGGGTACAAATGAGCAAGTTGCTGCCTGCCTTCGACGGTCAAAAAGTTACCATCGCCACCGTGGATATCAGCATTGGCTCGCAGTATCCAACCCATGCCTTCGCGCAAGTCCCGGACTTTAATCGCAGTGAACCGTTGAAGATCATCAAGGGCTTTTGCCAGATCTTTGCGATCGTTTACCGCAGCAAGGCCAGGTACGTGATCTCCACCGGGGCGGCACCGGGGTTGCTGGGGCTGGTCGCGGGAAAACTCATGGGCAAAAAGACCCTGTGGATCGACAGCATTGCCAATCCCAAGAAGCTCTCGTTGTCCGGCAGGATCGCTGTGTATTTTGTCGATGAGTTGCTGACCCAGTGGCCCACGCTGTCGCAAAACAGCCGGGCCCAATATAAAGGGAGGATTGTATAAATGATATTTTGCAGCGTTGGCACTCAAGCACCCTTTGAAAGAATGCTCGGCTACTTGCATGAGTGGAGTCATGCAAACCCGCAGGTCCCGATTGTTGCCCAGGTGGGCAATAACGAAAATGACCTGGGGCGCATTACGGCTTACAAGACCATCGCCGAGCCGCTGTTTTCCAAAAACTTCAATGCGTCAAAGGTGATTGTTTCCCATGCGGGCATGGGCAATATCATTCGCTCCCTTGAACTGGGCAAACCGATTGTTATTGTCCCGCGCGACAGTCGGCGCGGTGAACACATCAATAATCACCAGTACGACACCGCCGAAAACTTTTCAGACCTTCCCTCTGTGTTTATCGCCCATGATAAAGATGCGTTCTTTTCGGCGATTGATTCGGCGCTTAACTACAGTAGTGCCGAAAGTTCACTGGACTTTACCGAAAGGGACCGCTTGATCAGTTATGTGAAGTCATTCACTTCTTAAGTTTCGGCTGTTTGTCAATCCGCTCTTATTGCCTTTAATCATCGAGTAATCGTTATGATCCCAGTTATATTGTCTGGCGGTTCAGGCACGCGCCTGTGGCCGCTTTCAAGAGCGCTTAAACCAAAGCAGTTTATTGCGCTGCACGGTGACTTGAGTTTGTTTCAAGCCACCTTGGATCGCATCAAGAACCTGTCGATAGAGGGCGAGACCGTCAGCCCGCCGATCATTGTGTGCAACGAAGAACACCGTTTCATCGTGGCCGAGCAAAGTCGATCACTGGACGTGATTCCGCAGAAAATCCTCCTTGAGCCGACCGCCCGCAACACCGCCCCGGCGATTGCGGCAGCAACCCTGTCGGCGCTGGCGGATGGGGACGATCCGATCCTGCTGGTGCTGGCGGCGGACCATGTGATCGGCGATACCCAAGCCTTTAATGCGGCCTTGACGCTGGCCAAGGTGGAAGTCAACAAAGGCAAGATCGTCACCTTCGGGGTTGTGCCCACCAAGCCGGAGACCGGCTACGGCTATATCCGTACTCAAGCGGCTGCGGTGGACGGCGCCGCGCATGTCGATACCTTCGTGGAAAAGCCCGACCTGGCGACCGCGCAAGGCTACCTGGAACAAGGCAACTACTTCTGGAACAGCGGCATGTTCATGTTCCGCGCCTCGGTGATGAAGGCCGAGCTGGAGCGCCTGAGCCCGGAGATCATGGTGGCCGCAGAACTGTCCCTCTCCAACGCGGCCCATGACCAGGATTTCACCCGGCTCAGCCAGGTGGATTTTGTGAACGCGCCCAACGTGTCGATCGATTACGCGGTGATGGAAAAGACCGACATCGCGTCGGTGGTCATCCTCGATTCGCCGTGGAGCGACCTGGGTGCCTGGGACTCAGTGTGGGAAGCGGGCCTCAAGGATCAGAACCAGAACTGCACCCAGGGTGACGTGCTGCTGCAGGACGTCACCAACAGCTATGTGCATGCCAGCCATCGCCTGGTCACGGTTGCAGGGATCAATGATGTGGTGGTCGTCGAGACCGCCGACGCGATTTTGGTGACCACCAAGGACCACGCGCAAGACGTCAAGAAAATAGTCGCGCAGCTGACTGAAAAGCACCGGATCGAGAGCACCAGCCACCGCGAAGTCTATCGGCCGTGGGGCAAATATGACTCGGTGGACCAGGGCTATCGGTACCAGGTGAAGCGGATCACGGTGAAGCCGGGGCACAAGCTGTCGGTGCAACTGCACCACCACCGGGCCGAGCACTGGATCGTGGTGTCCGGCACCGCGAATGTGCAAATCGCCGACAAGCAAGTGCTGCTGACCGAGAACCAGTCCACCTACATCCCCATTGGCGTTGTGCACTCCCTCGAAAACCCGGGGCGAATCCCGCTGGAGCTGATTGAAGTCCAATCGGGCTCGTACCTGGGCGAGGACGACATCATCCGCTTTGAAGACCGCTATGGCCGCCTCGAGCTTGTTTAAAGGAAGATTGAAATGAATGTAACTGTATTTGGAATCGGCTATGTGGGTCTTGTGCAGGCAGCGGTGCTGGCCGACGCGGGGCATGAGGTGTGTTGTGTCGACGTGGACGCGACTAAAGTCGAGAACCTCAAGGCCGGCATTATTCCGATCTTTGAGCCCGGGCTGAGTGCGCTCGTCCAGAAGAACCACGATGCCGGACGCTTGCACTTCACCACCGACGCCGCACAAGGCGTGCGGCACGGAGAGGTGCAGTTCATCGCCGTGGGCACCCCGCCTGATGACGATGGCAGCGCAGACATCAAGTACGTGCTCTCCGTTGCCGCGACCATTGCGCTCAACATGACCGAGCCGAAGATTATCGTTAACAAGTCCACGGTGCCGGTGGGGACGGCGGACAAGGTCCGGGCGAAGGTGTCCGAGGTGTTGACGTCGCGGGGGCTCGAGGTGGAGTTCCACGTGATCTCGAACCCCGAGTTCCTCAAGGAAGGTTCGGCGGTCGCCGACTGCACCCGGCCCGACCGGATCATCATCGGCAGCGACAGCAGTTACGCCGTGGACCGCATGCGGGAGCTGTATGAACCCTTCAACCGCAACCACGAAAAGATCATCACGATGGACATCAGGAGTGCCGAGCTGACCAAGTACGCGGCCAACTGCCTGCTGGCCACCAAGATTTCCTTCATGAATGAAATGGCCAATTTCGCCGAACGCTTGGGCGCCGACATTGAGGCGGTTCGTAAAGGCATTGGCTCCGATCCACGGATCGGCTACGACTTTATCTACCCAGGCTGCGGTTATGGCGGCTCGTGCTTCCCGAAAGATGTGCAGGCGCTGGAGCGCACCGCGTCGTCGATCGGCTATCAGGCAACGCTGTTGTCTGCCGTCGAGGAAGTCAACAAGCGCCAGAAGCAGCACCTGTTCGGGCATATTCACCACCACTTCGGCGGCCAGCTGGAGGGCAAGACCTTCGCCATCTGGGGCCTGGCCTTCAAGCCCAATACGGATGACATGCGCGAAGCCTCGAGCCGCGTGTTGATCGAACAACTGCGCAGCGTGGGTGCCAGGGTCCAGGCATTCGACCCCGAAGCGATGGCCGAGACCCAGCGCATTTACGGGATGAACGAAGACCTGTTGCTGATGGGCACCAAGGAAGCGGCGTTGCAAGGTGCCGATGCGCTGGTGATCGTGACCGAATGGCGGGAGTTCAAGGCCCCGGACCTGGACTTGATAAAAGAAAAACTGAGCACGCCGGTGATCTTTGACGGCCGCAATATATTTGATCCGCAGCGTATGAAAGCCAATGGTTTCGAGTATTACGGTATTGGTCGCGGGTTATCGGTACGCCCCGTTGTTTAATCCTGACGATTATTAACATTGGTGGTTTGAGCTATCCACAAGTGAGATGATTTCGAGGAGGTTAAGTGCGTGATCCAACAGGATCTTTGCGCAGTTTGCATAGCCTGTTTATCTCCGTTCCATCACTACGCCCTTATTGCATTATTTGATAAGGGGTAAATATCGAGAAGGAGTCTGATATGAGGAAAATACTGTTGGCCGGCGTGCTGGCCTTTAGCAGTACTGCGGCATTGGCGGCAGGTGAAGTCGCGAGCGAGGCCTTGAGCGATGCGGCCGGCGCGAGCGAGCCCCTGTCGTTGAGCACCCCGCTCGTGGGCGGCGTGACGCTCGGTGAAACCGTCGGGGTCGGTACCGCGGTAGTCGGCGCTGCGGCGGCGGCTTCCAACTCGGGCGGCAGTTCCAATGGCGGTACTTCCGGCACCGGCGGCACCACCGGTACAGGCGGTACCACCGGTACCAACTAATAACCCGCAATGTGTGTTGTTCAAGATCACCCGGAACTTCTGGGTGATCTTTTTTAGACTCGCCCTCGACTAGCGTAGTGCCATTATGATTCGTAGGTTACCTGTTCTTTTGCTGGCAAGTTTCAGCTTGCACGGCTGCATGTTTTCGCCTGGTCAACATATGGACACCAGTCAAATGTCCAGTGAGGGTTCTCCCGAAAGTACTCGGGTAGAGTTGATTCCCATCACCCCCAAATTGATTGCCATGGATGCCGCCACGCATGTTCGTGAATCGGTGCCGGCGGAACTGTTGTCTTATGTGCCCGGTGGCTATCGCGTCGGTGCCAATGACCTGTTGTTTATCACGGTTTGGGACCATCCCGAGTTGACGGCACCGTCCGGGCCGCAACAGCAGATCGACGCCAACGGGCGCCTGGTTCGCCCCGATGGCACGTTGTTTTATCCGTATATCGGCAACGTCCCGGTGGCCGGCAAGACCATCGAAGAGCTGCGGGCCTTTATCGCCGGGCGCTTGTCGCAATTTATTGAAAGCCCACAGGTCGACGTCAGCGTCCTGCGGTTTGCCAGCCAGACAGTGGTGGTGACCGGGGCGGTGATCAAGGCCGGGCAACAGCCGATCACCACCACGCCATTGAGCGCCGTCGAGGCCATTGGGGCCGCCGGTGTCGACCCCACGAATGCCGACCTTTCGAGCCTGACCCTGACGCGCGACGGCCGTGAGTACACGCTTGACCTGGACAGCCTCAATCGCCAGGGCTCGCAACTGCAGGGCATCTACCTCAAGGGCGGCGACCGGTTGTACCTGCCCTATAACGACCAGAAACGTGTCTACCTGATGGGCGAAGTCAATCAGCCCCGGGCCCTGAGCTTCAAGGGCAAGTCGATCAACCTGACCGATGCCCTGGGTACCGTAGGCGGCTTGAACCAGACCACTTCCAATGGCAATGCGGTCTATGTGATTCGCGGCGTGGACAACCTGGAAGCCGAACCGGCCAAGGTGTTCCAACTCGATGCCCAATCACCTTCCGCGCTGGTGCTGGCCACCCGGTTCGACTTGCAACCCCAGGACATCGTGTACGTCGGGCCGGCCGGCGTGACGCGCTGGAACCGCCTGATCAGCCAGTTGCTGCCGACGGCCAGTGCCATTGGGATTGGTGCCCGATCGGCCAATGACCTCAGTGAAGTCAACAGCAGATAAGGCGTTATCCCGTGGTGAAAATGTTGCCTACCAGCGCCTGCCTGTCGATGGCGCTCTTGTTGTGCGGGTGTAACCCGTTGATGAGGGCGTCGTGGTACACCCTCGAAACTTCTGTGACGGGCCCGGCCCCGATCAACGTGACCCGCGCCCAGGTCGACGCGGTGCCATACCCGCAGATCCTGGTCACCACCGCCGTCAGCGAGGGCGTGATGGCCATGGCCCGGCGCCGGGGCGACCTGCAGTTCTGGGTCGCTTCCGGCAAGCAAGTGGTGATGATGCGTGACGGCCTGGTGGTACGCACTGTCGGGCTGGGTGTTTCCCTGGATGGCACGCGTTTCAGTGGCGAATCGCCGTTCAAGCGCGGGCTCCAGCATCTGCCCGACGGTTACACCGGCACACGCTGGATCGACCTCTACGACGGCAACCGAATCGGTATCGCGGTCAACAGCCGTTTCAGCAGCCACGGTATCGAGACCCTCCGCATTCTGGACAAGGATTACGCCTTGCTGCGCATCGACGAGCAGGTGGACGCTCCCACCTTGAATTTCCGCGCCACCAACCATTATTGGGTCGACCCGCAGGATGGTTTCATCTGGCGCAGCGAGCAGCATTTGACGCCCCGGTTGGCCCTGAAAATCGTGCAGTTGCGTCCCGACCGGGAGGCAGCCCGATGAAGTGTTCGAAGCTTTTATGGCTGGGCCTGTTGCTGATCGGCCCCGGCACTGGCCAGGCGGCCGTTACAGTCAGTGGCGATGTGCGCAGCCCTGGCGCCTTCGAGGTCAAGCCGGGGGCGCGTTTGCTGGACGTTATTCGTGTGGCCCAACCCAATGCAGAAAGCTACTGGTTGGGCGCCGCGTGGCTGCACCAGTCGTTGGTGAGCACGCAGGAACGCTTGAAGGCAGGGGTTTTGTTCGATCTGAAACTGCTGCAACGAGGGGCCTTGCTGGATGACCGTGGCTCCCGGGCGGACTTGAGTGCGCGTCTGTATCGACAGGTCGAACAGTTGCCGGTCACCGGCCGCCAGGTGCAAGTGCTGGACCCGATCGCCGTGGAGACGGGGTTCGCGCGCAACGCATTGCTGGATGACGGGGACCGGCTGGTCTACCCCGTGAGGCCGTCCACCGTGCAGGTGCTCGGGGCGGTCGCGCAGTCCTGTGATGTGCCGTACCGGGCCATGCGCGAGGTGCGGGATTATGTTGGCGACTGCACGGTCCTCGATGACGCCGAGCGCGATGACCTGTGGCTGATCCAGCCCGACGGCCAGGTACGGCGCGTGGGCGTGGCGGCGTGGAATCGCGAGGACGGCGTGGTGGCGGCCCCCGGCAGCAGGATCCTGGTGCCGATCCGCAGCGACGACCTTGAGACGCCGACCCCTGATCTCAACCAACAACTGGCCGAGTTTTTCGCCACTCAACCGTTGGCTGAGGTGAACCCTTGAATTTACGTTTTGCGGCTGTACTGCTGTTGCCTTGCGGGTTGGCTCACGGTGACCCCCGTTACACCCAAAATGATTTCGGCGGCGTGGGCCTGCTACAGACCCCCACCGCACGCATGGCCCCGGCGGGAGAGTTGAGCGCCAACGCCAACCGCACCGATCCCTACTCGCGCTACAGCTTTTCCCTGCAACCGTTTGATTGGCTGGAGGGTTCGTTTCGTTATACCGCCATCAGCAACCGCAGGTACGGCGCCGAGGCGTTGAGCGGAAGCCAGAGCTTCAAGGACAAGGCCATCGACTTCAAGGCGCGGCTCTGGGAGGAAAGCCGGTGGGCACCGCAGGTGGCTTTCGGTGCCCGGGACATCGGCGGTACCGGGCTGTTTTCCAGCGAATACTTTGTCGCCAACAAGCGCCACGGCAACCTGGATTTCAGCCTAGGCATCGCCTGGGGCTACCTGGGAAACCGAGGCGACTTCGGCAACCCGCTGTCGGTGTTCGGCAGCAAGTTCAACGACCGGCCCAAGAGCACTGCGGTCGTCGCCAGGGCAGGGGACGTGAACTCCAACGCCTATTTCAGGGGCCGCCCTTCGTTGTTCGGCGGGATCGCCTATCAAACGCCCTGGGAACCCCTGAGCCTGAAACTCGAATACGAGGGCAATGACTACAAGCACGAGCCGTTGGACAACCCGATCAAGCAGGACTCGCCGGTAAACATTGGCGTGGTCTATAAGCTGGCTGACAGCGTCGACCTGAGTGCGGCCTGGGAACGCGGGAATACCGCGATGTTCGGCATCACCCTGCACACCAACTTTGTCAGCCGCAAGGCACCGGTCAAGACCTATGACCCGCCCGCCGAACCGTTGCCGGCGCGCATGCCCACCACCCCGGCCGACCAGGTCAACTGGGCCAACGTCGCCGACAGGCTGCAGCAGAATGCCGGCTACAAGGTGGAGCGCATTGCCCGGCGCGGCTCGGAATTGATGGTGTATGGCGAGCAGCAACGCTACTTCTATTCAGCCAAGGCCGTGGGACGCGCCAGCCGGATTCTCGACAACAGCGCCAATCAGGATATCGACTGGTTCACCCTGGTGAACAAGCGCTATGACATGCCCATCGAAGAAACCAGCGTGCCCCGTGCCACCTTCCGCGCCGTGGTGAACAACCAGCAACCGTTGACGGACCTGCACCGTAATACCGAGGTCAATCCGGCGGTTGCCCATCGGGAAACCACGCTCTACAGCAGACAATCCGAGCCGTTCAACTATGGCCTCGGCCTGGGTTACAAGCAGAACATCGGTGGCCCCGACGGCTTGCTTTATCAGTTCACTGCCGACGCCGACGCGGAGTACCGTTTTACCCGCAATACCTGGTGGAGCGGCTTGCTCAGCGCCAACCTGCTGAACAACTACGACAAGTTCACCTACGACGCACCCAGCGGGTTGCCGCGAGTACGCACCGACCTGCGCCAATACATGACCACGTCCGATGTGACGATGCCGAACTTCCAGGTCAACCATGCGCAGCGCCTGGACCGCGACCTGTATGGCATGGTCTACGGCGGCTACCTGGAGTCCATGTACGCCGGGGTGGGCGGCGAGGTGTTGTTCCGGCCGGCGGGCAAGCACTGGTCAGTGGGCGCAGACATGAACTTCGTGCGCCAGCGTGATTTCAACCAGGGCTTCGGCCTGCGGGATTACCAGACCATCACCGGCCATGTCACCAGCTATACCGAGCTGCCCTATGACACCCTGGCCGCCGTCAGTGTGGGGCGTTACCTGGCGCGGGACTGGGGCACCACCGTCGACATCTCGCGCCAGTTCAAGAACGGCGTGAAGTTTGGTGGCTGGGTGACGCTGACCACCGCCTCGAAGGAAGAATATGGCGAAGGCAGCTTCGACAAGGGTATCTATATTTCCGTCCCCTTCGACGAATTGATGAGCACCTCGACGATGCGTCGGGCCAACGTCGTATGGGCGCCACTGACCCGTGACGGCGGCGCACGCCTGAACCGCGGCTATTCGCTGCAGACCATGACCGACGGGCGTGACAGCGAGTTGTTCTACAACAACTTCGAGAAGATCACCGAGTGACGGTGCGGCATCTGCCGACCAGGTTGTCGACTGCCCGGCGTTGAATGCGCCGGGCAGTCGCCACGCCGAACGCTACAGCGCCAGGTGCAATGCCGGCGCGCAACACTTGCCTGACTTTCCTCTTTGATGACTATGCGAATGGCCCGGGCCGGGCGTTGCTGTGGGCGCTATCGTTGCGCCTTGCGGGGAGTGGTGGCGGGGAGGGCGCAAAGCGCGCCTGGTGCCCCGCGCCGCCGATGCAGCGGCACGGGGAAGGGCGGGGTCAGTAGATGTCTTTGGACAACAGGGTAAACGGCGTCTTGAACAGGATCTTGATGTCCAGCCACAGCGACCAGTTGTTGATATAGCGCAGGTCGATATCGACGCGTTGCTGCATCTTCTCCAGGGTCTCGGTTTCACCCCGGCAGCCATTGACCTGCGCCAGGCCGGTGATGCCGGGCTTGATGCGATGCCGCGCCATGTACGCGCGAATCTTGCCCGAGTAGTAGTCATTGTGGGCGACGGCATGCGGGCGTGGGCCGACCAGTGCCATATGCCCTTGCAGCACGTTGAACAGCTGGGGCAGCTCGTCGATGGAGGTGCGGCGGATAAAGCGCCCTACGGGGGTAATGCGTGAGTCGTTGCGGCTCGCCTGGCGCACTTCGTGGTCGTCATGCACGCGCATCGAGCGGAACTTCCAGACCTTGATCACCTCGCCGTTCCAGCCGTGACGATCCTGCTTGAAAATTACCGGGCCGGGAGAGGTGAGTTTGATCAGCAGGGCGAACAGCAGCAGCAACGGGCTGAGCAGGATGATCGCCAACAGGGCCAGGCTCTTGTCCAGCAGCGACTTGCTCAGTGCTGCGGTCGGCCGGCTGGTCAGCGGGCTTTCATTGAGGAAGATCGCGGGCAATCCATCCACCTCGGCCACGCTGTGGTTGAGCAGCAGCATGTTGTTGAGGTCGGGCACCCAGATCACGTCCACGCTGATCTCCAACAGGTTGAGGTACAGCGCCTCGATGTGGGTCGCTTCCTGGAGAGAGTGAGTGATGTACAGGCGGCGGATACCGTGCTGGCGGATCAGCGCGGGAAGATCGGGCAAGTCACCGAGGATCTGAGGCTGGGTGCCGGCCTGGGGGGAGGTGGTGCGGGGACCTACGAGACCGACCAGAGGGGAGCGTTTTTGCCTGGCGAGAGTATTGGCCAAGTCGGTTGCAAGTTTTCCCGTACCAATAATCAGCGATTTCTGGCGCTCATGTAGTTGCCGGTGGTAGTACCTGGATAGACTGTGAATGGGAATGTAGCAAAGGGCTAGTATTGGATAGCTGACAGCAGCCCAGAGTAGCAGGATCTCGATGGGAAACAGCGAACTGGCATTACAGGCTATGCCGACCGCGAACAATATGCCCAGGGTCAATAACCAGCCGGTGAATAATCGTCCCAGCCCAACAAAAAAGTCATCTTTTTTGCTATAGACGTCACATAACATGTAGGCCGGTATAGAGGCCAGTATTGTAATGGCTGCCAATATCCGGTAGTGGGATTCCAATTGCCCGGTCTTGAAAAGTACCAGTGAAAACAAAAGTACAACGACCACACTCAGGGCAATTGCCCACTGTCCCCAAAAGGTCAGGCCTTTGGGTGTAAGGTTACGATGCATTCTTCTGTTGTTAAGCATACTTCTGCTCCCTGTGGTATCCACTCACGTGCTGGCAGGTTAAAGCGAGGCGTGGTTTTAATGACTATCAAATGGCAGGCGCACGCGTAGGCGTGCGTATTGATAGTAATAAATGGCAGGGAGCAATGGCTGACGACTTATAACGCGGTCATGTTGTTATAAAATGGCAGATAGAAAGGCGTTCTAATAGGCAGGGTGAATTGTAATTTTTATGAAATAATTATTGTTCTGTGACGTTCGCGCGACTGCTCAGCGGGCTTTTTATTTTTTGTGTCAGGCAGTAGCCACGGTTACGCACCGCGCGGAACAGGCGTTCGCCATCATTCACGCGCTTGAACTTGTCCTGCAATCGGCTAAGGCACATTTCAAGCCCGCGATAGAGGTCGGGCTCACGTCCGATGTTGCGGATAAGTTCTTCCTTGCTCACCACACGTTCTTCATGGTTCAACATTTTCTTGATCAATGCCGACTCAATAGTGGTCAAGGAAATGCGTAGCCCACCTTTCACCAGCGCACGATCTTGCTGGGTAAGTAGCCAGACATCGGGGCCGCGTAATGCAGAGGATGAGTTAACTGTTTCCGCGGTGGTGTTATTCAGGTCCGTGTGTGTGACGTCTGATTTTAGAGCCGTGATGTTAGGTTTTTTTGATGCGTCGTAAAGTTGTCGGGTCAGCCGATTACTGGCTTCGTAAAGTCTTTTGGCGGCGACATAGTTACTGAGCCACAGGTTGAAATTCTGCTCTTTGGTAACGGCGTAGGAACTGGTCGAAGCGTCCGATGTTTTTTCCACGGTTTCGATCAGCGGCCCGCTGTCGACGTCGTAATGTAAAAATGCCACATTTGGCGTGAAATCGTGCAGTGCGATTGACGGGTACGTCGATGTAAATGTGTGTTTCTTGAGAGAACTCATGGCATTCACCGATTCCAGGAAAGTACGGGGGTTCATAAACTATCAGCAGGGGAGAAGTAGGGGCCCTGAAAATAGTCAAAAGGCAAGCGTCTGGCGAGAAGTGCGCTGTCGGCGTGCTCGACGTTGTCGGCGATGAAGGAGACCCGGGTGGTGCTCATCAGCCCCAGCATCTGGTCGTAAAGCCGGTCGAACAGGCCCGAGCGGGTGTTCAGACTGAGCCTGAGGGCCGAGTCTGGAAAAGGCATTTTTATATAGTCATAAAGACTCAAGTCGATCAGCAGGTCGGTGTTTTTTGTATTTAATGTGTAATTGTTATAGGCAAGCTTCAGGTTGCTCTGGTCTTTCAGGCTATACAGTTGACGGATCATGCTCCGGCGTTCCAGCGGGCCCGGAAGGGTGTCCAGTGTATTTTCAACGCTGACAATGAGTTGTTGTCTGTTTTTTTCCAGCGTGTGTGAAGTATCGATAATTTCCTTGAGCAGGTCCTCATTCATCAACAGCGATTGCTCAACTCGGAAAAACTTGTGGAGGCCCGGGCTTTTATCCGCGCGCAAACGTTTACTTGTGCGGGCAAATGAACTCGGCCTGGCATGTTGCAGGGCTTCGCTGTAGGCGTCTTTAAGTTGTTCGGAATAAAACGGGCAGGCGTCATCACGCGGGCTGTCGAGCGCAGGCTCGGCGTGGACGCGGATCTCACTGCCCCATAGCGTGCAACTTCGTTCAAGTATCGCTTGCCGCGAAAAGGTGAAGCAGGCTGACGCCTCACGTAATAAGGTTCCGCTATTCACGGTTCGACCGCTCCCTGACGGGGTGGATATGATTAACCGAAGCCAGCCCTCTGCTTAGTTTGTAGCCGTAACCGCGAATGCTCTGGATTATATTGCTTCCGTAATGTGATTTTATTTTGCCACGTAACCGGCTAATCGATTTTTCGAGGGCCCTTGAATCATAAAATCGGGGATTCAGCCCCATTACCACGGCAATTTCATCATGGCTGAGCAATCGATTATGAATGAGCGCTTCCAGTACTTTCATTTCGACAAAGGACACTTCGAGCTTTTTGCCACCCCCGTAGATGCACATGCGGTCCTGATCGAGTAGCAAATCAGTATTACTTAGCCAGTATGTCTCGCTGAGGAACGCGGCAAACAGGGCAAGTTTTTTCTCGGGCGAGCTCTCGACGACCTTTATGCAGTAATCGGCGCCTGCGAGATAATATTTGGTTTTGCTTAGTGTAGTGGCGAAGGTGACAACCAGGAAAATGGTGCTGCCAGGATTTTCCGATCTGGTTTTTTTAATGATGTCCAGCGTTTGGGTGCTGGCAGAGGGGGTGTCGATCTCTATGATGATGGCACGGTAATGTCCATGGCTTGCATAGGGACCGATTAGTTGGCCGTAGGAGCGTGTATCGACTTTTAGATTTTTCGGTACAGTACGAACTATAAGCTCGCTGAAGTCCTCGGATTTCGATGGGGTCCGTGCAATAGCGAGGACGTTGGAAAAATGCATCACGTTGCTCCCTTTTCCGGCATGCGAGGCCGTCAATTCAATCGCTGCAGGCGTTTAGATGTTAATCGAATTGAATACGCCAAAACGTGACAAATTTTAACATTCGGCACTTTATTTGCGGGGGGTAAGGCGGATTTCAGGCGGGTGTTGAGAGCGGGTTTGTGGACCGGAGTACTCATATGCTAGTGCAAATTTTTTAGTGTGCGATAAGTATTTTAGGCGGGTTGATTTTTTTTGGCTGGAATGATTTAAGCCTTCTAGTCCCTTAGCTCTAAAAATGCTTATACGTGACTATTTATAATAATCCAGCAAGGCGATAGCGGGCGTCGTGTGCTGGGGGATGCTCGCGCGGTCGGCCAGGTAGCGCGCCGGCGGTTGGCCGATGGCCTTGCGGAACATGGTGATAAAGCCGCTGGCGTTTTCATAGCCGAGGTCCAGCGCCACCGTCTGCACACTTTCGCCTTTCGCCAGGCGCTGCAGTGACAGGATCACATGCAGTTGCCTGCGCCAGCGGCCGAAACTCAGGCCGATCTCCTCCAGCAACAAGCGCGTCATGCTGCGTTCGCTCATGCCGATGCGTACGGCCCATTCGCCCAGGGTGGCCTTGTCGCTGGGGTTGGCCAGCAAACTGTCGGCCAGGCGCCGCAGCCGAGTGTCCCGGGGCATGGGCAGGTGCAGGGCCTCCACCGGTGCCAGTGCCAGTTCGTCCAGCAGCGTGGCCACCAACCGGCCCTGGGCGCCCTCGGTGTCGTACAGCGGTGGGAAGCTGACGGCCTTGCTGATCAATTCGTGTAACAACGGCGATACCGCCAGGGTGCAGCATTGCCGGGGCAGGGCGCCGGCAGCGTCGGGGTCGACCAACAGACAGTAGATATCCGCTGCCCCCGACCCGCGCGCGGCATGGGAAAGGCCGCCCGGAATCCACAACGCGCACTGGGGGGGCACGATCCAGATACCTTCTTCGATGACGCAATGAATCACCCCGCGCAATGTGTACATCAACTGGCCCTTGCGGTGCTGGTGCGGTGCGTGCTCCCAACTCGCAGAGGTGCTTGAAGCGCTCACTGCAACCACCGCACGGGGAATTGCATCGGCGAGGGCCGGGCGCAAGGGGTCACGGGTTTCGAGGCGGTGGTTGTACATGGCGGCGCGGCGTCTTGGCTGGAATGCGAAACATTCTGGCCATTCTGTGCAATGGCGTCCAGTGATGGCATGGCTATCATGAGAAACATTCTCGTTAAAGGAGCTTCCCATGCAACTCGACAGTTCAACATTCCCCGTGGTGAAAATCGTGTTTGACGCCCCCAGCGACACTCCCCCGCAAGATACCTTTGGCGCATTCGAGGCCTTGTTGCAGCGCGAGGAACCCTTCGTCCTGCTGCACGAGAAAGCCGTGGATGAAAGCACTCACGAGCATTCACACGAAGAACGCAAACAGGCCTCGATCTGGATGAAGAAGCACAAGGTGGCCCTGCGTACTTTCGTCAAAGGCATGATCCAGGTGGAGCCCAGCGCAGCCAAGCGCCTGGCGCTCAAGCCGTTTGCCGTGATGTTCGGCAAGGCGTGGGGCTACCCGTTGCTGGTGGTGGAATCCACGGATCAGGCCTGGGCATTGGCGGGGGATGTGCTGGATACCCAGGTGTCGGATGTGGCGCACTATTGAGTGTGGGGCGCTGCCGTGCTGCCGCGTACTGTGAGTTCGAACGGCACTACAACCTGACGCTCCGACAGCGGCGTTTTCTCGATCAGTGCGATGAGCATCTCGACCGCCTTGCGGCCGAAGATTTCGGCAGGCTGTGCAATGGTGGTCAGGGGCGGGTCGCAGTAGGCCGCGAAGGGGATGTCATCAAAGCCCACCAGGGAAATATCCTGGGGCACGCGCAGGCCCTGTTGCTTGATGCGCTTCAAGGCGCCGATGGCCATTTCGTCGTTCTCGCAGAACAGCGCAGTGGGCCGCTTGGGCAGGGCGAGCATGTTGCCTGCGCCCTCGAAACCGGCGTGCAGGGTGAAGTCGCCGTGGCAGATAAGCGCCGGGTCGCGGGGGATGCCCGCCGCGAGCAAGGCATCTTCATAACCGGCCACGCGGTCACGGGTCAGTGGGCTGCTTTTCGGGCCTTTGATCAAGCCGATGCGGCGGTGGCCGAGGTCGATCAAGTGCTGGGTCATAGCCCGGGCGGCGCCACGGTTGTCGAGGCTGATGGTGGGGTGGCGACCGTCCTGGATCACCTCGCAGGCGTTCACCAGTGGCGGTGAGTCGCTGCAGTCGCTGAATGGGTCTGAGGCCCGCAACTGAATCACACCGTCGGCCTGATGGGCGTGGACCAGTTCGGCGAACTGTTTTTCGATTTCTGCCTGGCCCCGGGTGTCGCACAACAGCAACCGATAACCCGATGCCTGCGCCGCTTGCTGTGCACCGCTGATGACCCGGGCGAAAAACGTGTTGGCAATCGCCGGCACCAGGATCACCAGGTTGCCGGTGCGCCGCGAACGGAATTGCACCGCCATGCGGTTCGGCCGGTAGCCGGTCTGTTCCACGGCGGCGTTGACCTTGTCGCGGGTCTCGGGCAACACGCGTTCAGGGCTGGCCAGGGTTCTGGACACGGTGGCCACCGAGACCCCGGCCAGGCGGGCGACTTCACGAATATTGGACAAGACCACCTCGTTTTCAGAACAGCAGCCTGCAAGTTTACCGCAGTCGGGGTTTGACACCGCGAGCAACCAGGCCTAAATTTCCGGCACGATGTAACCGGTTACATCATGATCGGTAATTGCCCATAAAGAGAAGACTTGCGATGACGGTTGCTGTGCAAAAAATAAGAATGGGCTTTGTTGGCGGCGGCGAAGGCGCCTTCATCGGCCAGGCTCACCGCCAGGCGGCGGGGCTGGATGGGTGTTATGAACTGGTGTGCGGTGCCTTCAGCCGTGAGCCCGAGAACAACCGGAGCACCGGCAATGCGCTGGGCCTGCCCGCGTCCCGCTGTTACAGCGAATGGCAGCAGATGCTCGCCGGCGAACAGGCGCTCCCGGCCGAGCAGCGCATGCAGCTGCTGGTGATCGTCACCCCCAATCATCTGCATGCACCGATTGCGACCCAGGCGCTGCAGGCGGGCTTCCACGTGTTCAGCGAGAAGCCGGCCGCGCTCAATCTTGCTGAAGTGCAGGCGCTGGCAGACGTTGTCAAAAACAGTTCCGGGCTTTATGGGCTGGCACACACCTACCTGGGTTACCCGATGGTGTGGCAGGCCCGCGACATGGTGCGCAATGGCGTGATCGGCGCGTTGCGCAAAGTGATCGTCGAGTACCCACAAGGCTGGCTCAGCCAGGACGTGGCCGGGCAGGGCAACAAACAGGCGGACTGGCGCAGCCGGCCCGAGCTGTCGGGACTGGGCGGCTGCATCGGCGACATCGGCACTCACGCCTTTTCCCTGGCCGAGTTCATCGCCGACCAACCGATCGAACAGCTTTGCGCGAACCTGGGCATCCATGTACCCGGTCGGCAACTGGATGACGATGCCGCCATGCTGTTCAAGATGGCCTCCGGCGCCAGCGGCGTGCTGATCGCCAGCCAAGTGTGTGCCGGTGAAGAGAACCCGCTGAAGATCCGCCTTTATGGCGACAAGGGCGGCCTGGAATGGCGCCAGGAAGAACCCGCCAGTCTGATCCATCGTTCCCTCGACCAACCGCTGCGCATCCTGCGTTCCGGCGTCGGCCAGCCCTGGCTGTGCGACGCGGCATTGCAGCGCATGCGCCTGCCCGCCGGGCATCCCGAGGGTTACCTGGAAGCCATGGCCAACCTCTACCGCGACTTCGCCAAGGCCATTCGCCAGGGCACCGAGGCCGTTGGCGTACCCGGCATCGAACTCGGCGTGCGCGGCATGGCCTTTATCGAAGCCGTGATCGCCAACCATCGCGGCGAGGCGAAGTGGACCACCCTGGCGAACCACCCATGAAGGAGACTACAGACATGCGCGGCCCAGGCATTTTTCTCGCCCAGTTCATCTCGGACGAAGCGCCTTTCGACACCCTGGCCAACATCGCCCAATGGGCGGCGTACCAGGGCTACAAGGCGATCCAGTTGCCCACACTTGGCACCCGCTACATTGACCTGGCCCGCGCTGCAGAAAGCCAGGCCTACTGCGATGAACTCAAGGCGACCTGCGCCCATGCCGGCGTCGAAATCAGCGAGCTATCGACCCACCTGCAGGGCCAACTTGTGGCCGTGCACCCGGCATTCGACACGCTGTTCGACGACTTCGCCCCGGCCCATCTGCGCGGCCAGCCCCAGGCACGGACCGAGTGGGCCATCGACCAATTGAAACTCGCCGCCCGCGCCAGCCAGCGCCTTGGCTTGACGGCCCACGCGACCTTCTCCGGCGCGCTGCTCTGGCCGTACATCTACCCCTGGCCACAACGCCCCAGCGGCCTGGTGGAGCAAGGCTTTGCCGAGTTGGCCAAGCGCTGGCTGCCGATTCTCGATTGCTTCGAGGCGGCCGGCGTCGACCTGTGCTACGAAATCCACCCCGGCGAAGACCTTCACGACGGCGCCTCTTTCGAGCGCTTCCTCGAAGCCGTCGACCACCATCCCCGGGCCAACATTCTCTACGACCCCAGCCACCTGCTGCTGCAGCAAATGGATTACCTGGGCTTCATCGACCGCTACCACGCGCGCATCCGCATGTTCCACGTCAAGGACGCCGAGTTTCGCCCCGACGCGCGCTCCGGCGTGTATGGCGGCTACCAAGGATGGGTCGACCGCCCTGGCCGTTTTCGCTCATTGGGCGATGGCCAGATCGACTTCAAATCGATCTTCAGCAAGCTCACCCAGTACGACTTCCACGGCTGGGCCGTGCTGGAGTGGGAGTGTTGCCTGAAGGACGCGCAACAAGGCGCGGCAGAAGGGGCGGAGTACATCCGCCAGCACATGATCCGCAAGACCAGCAAGGCATTCGATGACTTCGCCGGCGTGACATCCGACGAGCAATCCAACCGACGGCTGCTGGGCCTGCCCGACGCCTGAACAGCGCCTCTGCCCCAAAATAACAATAAAACGGTGACCACAATGAAAGCGCGACTGAGCGTCATGATGTTCCTGCAATTCTTCATCTGGGGCGGCTGGTTCGTCACCCTCGGCACCTTCCTCGCCAGCAACCTGGGGGCCAGCGGCGGGCAGATCGGCATGGCGTTTTCCACCCAGTCGTGGGGGGCGATCATCGCCCCGTTTATCATCGGCCTGATCGCCGACCGCTACTTCAACGCCGAGCGCATCCTGGCGGTGCTGCACCTGATCGGCGCGGTGCTGCTGTACCAGCTGTACCGCGCGCCGGACTTCGTCGGCTTTTATCCCTACGTGCTGGCATACATGGTCATCTACATGCCGACCCTGGCACTGGTGAACTCGGTGGCCTTCCGGCAAATGAGCGACCCGGCCCAGGAGTTTTCGCGCATCCGTGTGTGGGGCACCCTGGGCTGGATTGTTGCGGGGCTGGTGATCAGCTTTGTGTTCGCCTGGGATTCGCAGCAGTCGATCACCACGGGCGCGTTGCGCAACACCTTCCTGATGTCTGCCATCGCGTCAGTGGTGCTGGGTTTCTACAGCTTCACCTTGCCGCGTACCGCGCCCTTGAAAGCCGAGGCGGGCAAGGGTGATATCAAGCAACTGCTCGGGCTGGATGCGCTGGGGTTGCTCAAGGATCGCAGCTACCTGGTGTTCTTCATCGCCTCGATCCTGATCTGCATTCCCCTGGCGTTCTACTACCAGAACGCCAACCCGTTTCTCGCGGAAATCGGCGTGACCAACCCCACGGCAAAAATGGCCATTGGGCAAGTGTCCGAGGTGCTGTTCATGCTGCTATTGCCGCTGTTCATCCAGCGTTTTGGCATCAAGGTCGCCCTGTTGGTGGGCATGCTGGCGTGGGCGCTGCGCTATGCGCTGTTCGCCTACGGCAATAATGGCGAGCTGGCCTTCATGCTGTTTACCGGGATTGCGCTGCATGGCATCTGCTATGACTTCTTCTTTGTCTCGGGGCAGATCTACACCGACGCGAAAGCGCCGGAGCGCTTCAGGAGCTCGGCGCAGGGGCTGATTACCCTGGCTACGTACGGTGTGGGCATGTTGATTGGGTTCTGGGTGGCAGGGCAGGTGACCGACCACTATGTGGCGGCGGGTGGCAGCCATGACTGGCGCAGCATCTGGTTGTTTCCGGCGGGGTTTGCGCTGGTGATCTTTTTTTGTTTTTCGCTGGCGTTCAAGGGGCGGGAGCGGGTGCCAGCAGAGCCGGCTGATTGACGCATGGCGCCCGCAAAGCGGCGTTGCGCAGCGTTGGTATCGCGCTAGAATGGCCCGGCGCAGCGAGTCGACTGTGCGGCCAGAATGTTTGAAGGAGACGCTAATTGCTGTGCAACCAGTGCGAAGAAGAACACCGGATTGACGAGATGGAGCTGGCGTTTCGACGTCCTGATGCCGTTATGGCGCTATCGCAAGACGACAGAGAGAGTGGGGTCCAGGAGAACAATGACCTGGCCATCATCGGCGGTAAGCAATTTTTCATTCGTGCGTTGCTGCCATTGCCGGTGCTGGGTCGCGAGGAGGTTTTTCACATCGGTATTTGGGTCAGGATCGAGCAGTTGGATTTTGAGCGGGTTTACGAACTCTGGGATGACCCGCAGCAATCAAGCGAACCACCGTTTTCGGTGACGATTGCCAATGACATCCCGGGTCTGCCTGCAACATGTGGGCTCCCCGCCATGCTGAACCTGACTGACCCGGCTAACCGGCCAAAGGTGACGCTGATCGCGAGTAACCATCCGCTGTCGCTTGAGCAATGCCGAGGCATTACGGCGCATCGTGCACACGAATATGTGGTGTGGACACGTTGACGCCACTGCCAGTAGAGACCATAAGAAACGCTGCGACCGAATGCCCGACTCTTCATGGATCGACCAACAGTTAAAGTCTGAATAAACGAAGACCTCGTTGTGCGCGCCTGCGCGTTTCTACCCCCTGGGTTTCAGGTATCCTCCGCGCCCGCCAATCACTATTTTCCAAACCATGCCAGAACACAACATGCAGGCCCTGTTGGAGTCGATCCTCGACGAAGTCCGTCCACTGATCGGCCTCGGCAAGGTCGCCGACTACATCCCCGCACTCGCCGACGTGCCGGCCCAGCAACTGGGCATTGCCGTGTATGGCAATGACGGCTCGTCCTACTGCGCGGGTGATGCTCACACCTTGTTCTCCGTACAGAGCATCTCCAAGGTATTCAGCCTGGTGCAGGCCATCGACCATGGCGGCGAAAGCATCTGGGAACGCCTGGGCCACGAACCTTCGGGGCAGCCGTTCAACTCCATGGTGCAACTGGAGTTCGAGCGTGGGCGGCCACGCAACCCGTTTATCAACGCCGGTGCGCTGGTGATCTGCGACATCAACCAATCGCGCTTTGCCGTGCCGATTTTGTCCATGCGTGATTTTGTGCGGCGGCTGTCGGGCAACCCGCAGATCCTGGTCAACAGCGTGGTGGCCGAATCCGAAGCCCAGCACGGTGCGCGTAATGCGGCCATGGCGTACCTGATGAAGTCCTTCGGCAACTTCCACAATGACGTGGATGCAGTGCTGCACAGCTACTTCAACTATTGCGCATTGCAGATGAGCTGCCTGGACCTGGCCAAGGCATTTTGCTTCCTGGCGAATGAGGGGGTGTGCACCCACAGCGGCGAGCAGATTCTGACGGCGCGCCAGACCAAGCAAGTGAACTCGATCATGGCCACCAGTGGGCTGTATGACGAGGCGGGGAATTTTGCTTATCGCGTTGGCTTGCCGGGCAAGAGCGGGGTAGGCGGCGGGATTCTCGCGGTGGTGCCGGGGCAGTTTACGGTGTGCGTGTGGTCGCCGGAGTTGAATGCGGCAGGCAATTCGCTGGCGGGGATGAAGGCGTTGGAGTTGTTGAGCGAGCGGATCGGATGGTCGGTTTTTTGAAGAGACTTGATCGCTCCCACGCTCTGCGTGGGAGCGCAGCCCTGGACGCTCTGCGTCTGCCTTTGTGACGCGGAGCGTCACGGTCTGCATTCCCACGCGGAGCGTGGGAACGAGCTCAGCGCGGGCTGGTTTGCGCGCATCGATCCAGCGCTTTGTCGACCAGCATCTGCACACCTTCCAGCATCCGGCAAATGCCCAGCGCCACGTTGCGCTGGGTACCATCGACTTCGAAGGCCAGGTGAGCGGCGATGACATTGATCGACGCCAGGTCTTGTGAGGCATTGGCCAGCAAGGTTTCCGTGTCCAGGTCCGTACGCACGGTAAATAATCCATCGAACGGTAGCTCGGTGGGTTCAGGCGGTTGGGGTTGGGCGTCAGGTTTCAGATAGTGGTGAATGGCGCGGTAAGCGGCTTCTTGAAGCCGGTCGGTGTGCGGTGGGGGATTTGGGCTGTCTTTAATCATGGTGAAGCTCCTTTGTGAATGGAGCTGCCACGATTCGCGGTCAAACGATTAGGGTGGCAGCTATACGCGGGTTGACCGACCGGCCCAAAGAACAAAACCGGCATACCCGAAGGTATCCCGCGTACAGCTGCCGCGACACAATACATCAGGCGTAAAAAAAACGCCCAAGATCGGTTTTGGCGCAGTTGTTCTATGGTTGCGGACGGTCAAATCCGGTCGCTGAATTGGCAGCGACTGCGGGAGGTTAGTCAGCCCGGGTCCGACCGACAACCTGAAACAGTTGTCGGAAAAATCCGAGCATGTCTCCCTCAGTCAGAGACGGTCCATGTTGCCCAATCGTGTCGTCCAGGCCCCGCCAAGTCGGTGCTCCGGCTATTGATCGCTCCCACGCTCTGCGTGGGAGCGCAGCCCTGGACGCTCTGCGTCTGCCTTTGTGACGCGGAGCGTCACAGTCTGCATTCCCACGCGGAGCGTGGGAACGAGCTCAGCGCGGGCTATTTTCCGCGCATCTATCCAGCGCTTTGTCGACCAGCATCTGGGCACCTTCCAGCATCCGGCAGATGCCCAGCGCCACGTTACGTTGAGTTCCGTCGACTTCGAAGGCCAGGTGAGCTGCGATGACGTTGATCGACGCCAGGTCCTGCGAGGCATTGGCCAGCAAGGTTTCCGTGTCCAGGTCCGTACGCACGGTAAATAATCCATCGAACGGTAGCTCGGCGGGTTCCGGTGTTTGGGGTTGGGCGTCAGGTTTCAGATAGTGGTGGATGGCGCGGTAAGCGGCTTCTTGAAGCCGGTCGGCATGATTTGGGGGATTTGGGCTGTCTTTAATCATGGTGTAGCTCCGTCGATAAGTGGAGCCACCACCGTTCGCGGTCAAACGAGGAGGGTGGCAGCTGTACGCGGGTTGACCGACCGGTTATCAACGAACCCGGCATACCCGAAGGTATCCCGCGTACAGCCGCCGCGACACGATACCTCAGGCATTAAAAAAACGCCTGGAATAGGTGTGGGCGTTGCAGTCGTCGATTGGTCGGACGGTCAAATCCGGTCGCTGAATTGGCAGTGACTGCGGGAGGTTAGTCAGCCCGAGTCCGACCGACAACCTGAAACGGTTGTCGGAAAAATCCGAGCACGTCTCCCTCAGTCAGAGACGGTCCATGTTGCCCAGATGAGGGCGCCGGTCTCCTGACGAAACGCGGCGCCTTCGAATTGTTTACAGGGAGAGGCGATCCAGCAGGCTATACCACGCCACGCCCGCGCCGATGTAGAAGCGTTGCAAGCCATGCAGTGGCAACCGCTGCAAAGGCGTTACCGGGTAAGCGAAGTCGGAGCGGCTGTCACACAAGCGCCCGGCCAATTGCTGGCCGAGGCTGGTGCACAAGGCAATCCCGCGTCCGTTACAGCCCAATGCCAGGGTCAGGCCGGGTGCGGGCTCGTGGACGTGGGGCATAAAGTCCCGGGTGATCGCGATCCGGCCCGCCCAGCGGTACTCGAAGTCCAGCTTGCCCAGCTGGGGAAACAACAGTGCCAGCGAGCGCTCCAGGTGCGCAAAATCTGCGGGCCCGGTGGGATCTTCGAACAACCCGCGCCCGCCCATCAGCAGGCGACCGTGGGCGTCCTTGCGAAAGTACAGCAGCAGCCGTTGGGCGGTTGAGACGGTTTCCTGCCCCGGCAAAATGCTCTCGGCCGCAGGCCCGCTCAAGGGCCGGGTGGCGACGATAAAACTGTTGGCCGCCAGCACACTCTGGGCCATGCCGGGCCACAAGTCGCCGCTGTAGCCGTTGGTGGCCAGTACCACCTGGCCGGCCGACACCTGCGCGCCGCTCGCGGTCTGCAACTTCCAGCCCGCGCCCGCCTGTTGCATCGCGGTCACTGCGCTCTGCCCATGAATGCGCACGCCCGCCGCCTGGGCTGCACGCACCAGGCCCCGAGCATAGGCCAAGGGTTGGATGGCACCCGCGCGACCGTCCAGCCAGCCACCGGCAAACGCCTGGCTGCCCATGCGGGCGGACACCGCGCCGGCATCCAGGCGCTGCACCGGCACCCCGCGACGTGCCCACTGTTCGGCCCGGGCGTGCAGGCCCGCCACGCCTTTTTCGGAATAGGAAACCTGCATCCAGCCCTTGCGTGTGGGCGCACAGTCGATGCCATGGCGCTCGATCAGGTTGAACACCAGGTCGGCAGAGTTGGACACGGTGTTGATCAGTGGCTCGGCGCGCTCGGCACCGTACATCTGCACCAGTTGATCCGGGTCGTATTTGAGTGTCGGGTTGACCTGCCCGCCATTGCGCCCGGACGCGCCCCAGCCGGGCTCGTTGGCCTCCAGCACGCACACGCTGACGCCGCGTTCCGCGAGGTGCAGCGCCGTGGACAAGCCGGTATACCCGGCGCCGACGATGGCCACGTCCACCTTCAATGACTCAGCCAACGCGGGTGTTTGCGGTGCAGCGGGCGCCGTCGCGGCCCAGAGTGACTTCATGGCAGGCTCCGGGTGTTGGCCGTCGGGTGCAGCACGCGGCGCAGGAAGTCCTGGGTGCGCGGTTGTTGCGGGTTGCCCAGCACCTGCTCGGCCGGCCCGCTCTCCACGATGTAGCCGCCGTGCAGGAAGCACACGCGGTCGGCCACTTCCCGGGCAAAGCCCATTTCGTGGGTCACCACGATCATGGTCATGCCTTCGTCGGCGAGGGTGCGCATCACCTCCAGCACATCGCCCACCAGTTCCGGGTCGAGGGCCGAAGTGGGTTCGTCGAACAGCATGGCGTCGGGTTTCATCGCCAGTGCGCGGGCGATGGCAACCCGCTGTTGCTGGCCGCCGGAGAGTTGTTCCGGGTAGGCATCGGCCTTGGCCGACAGGCCGACTTTATCCAGCAGCGCCAAGGCTTCTTCCCGGGCCTGTTGCAGCGGTTCGCCCTTGACGTACACCGGGCCTTCCATCACGTTTTCCAGCACGGTGCGATGGGGGAACAGGTTGAAGCGCTGGAACACCATGCCCATGCGGCTGCGCAGGGCGTGTACGGTCTTGCTGCCACGTTGCACGGTTTCGCCGAACACGTTGATGGTGCCGCCGTCGTAGGCTTCCAGGGCGTTGATGCAGCGCAGCAAGGTGGATTTGCCCGAGCCGGACGGGCCGATCAGGCACACCACTTCGCCCTTGGCCACGTCCAGGTCGACGCCGTGCAGCACGCGATGGGTGCCGTAGTGCTTTTGCAGTTGGCGAATCTCGATCATGCTTTTTTCCTCCGGCCCAGGTGCTGTTCCATGCGGCGCAGGCCATACACCAGCGGCAGGCTCATCAGCAGGTAGAGCAGGGCGACCAGGGTGTAGACGGTCATGTTCTGGAAGGTGGACGAGGCGATCAGTTGGCCCTGGCGCGTCATCTCGGCCACGGTGATGGTCGACACCAGCGATGAGTCCTTGAGCATCATCACCAGGGTGTTGCCGTAGGGCGGCAAGGCGATGCGAAACGCCTGGGGCAGGATTACCCGGCGCATCATCAGCACCGAGCGCATGCCCAGGGCTTCGGCGGCTTCACGCTGGCCCTGTTCGACGGCGATGATGCCGGTACGGAAGTTCTCCGCCTGGTACGCCGAGTAGGCGATGCCCATGCCGATCACACCCGCCTGGAATGCACTGAGGTGCACGCCCATGTCCGGCAACACGAAGTAGATGTAGAACAGCTGCACGATGATCGGCAGGCCGCGAATCACATTGATCACGGTGCTCGCCGCCCACGACAGCGCCTTGATCGGCGACAGCTTGAGCAGCGCCAGCACCAGGCCGATCGCGCTGCTGAGCAGGAACGACAGCACGGTGATCTGGATCGTCACCCAGGCGCCTTGCAGCAGGATCGGCAGGAAGTCCTGGGCGTTTTGCAGGAATTCAGCCGGGTTCATGGCTGCACCCGGGCATCAAGCCCCCACTTCTTCAGGATCGCGTCCAGGGTGCCATCGGCCTTGATGCTGGCGATGGCCTGGTTCAGGCGTTCGAGGGTTTCACTGTCGCCTTTGCGCACCACCAGGCACACCTCGCCGACGTTGACCGGCTTGTAGTCGGCGGCGAGCTTCACGCCCTTGAACAGCTTCTGGCGGATCTGGTACGCCACCACCGGCTGGTCACCCACGGCGGCCTTGATGCGGCCCAGGCTCAGGTCGCGGACCATTTCGCCGATGGAGTCGTAGGTGCGGATTTCCTTGAAGATCCCCAGCTTGTTGAGCATGTCGTAGAAGATCGTGCCGGCTTGTACGCCCACTACCTGGTCCTTCAAGGAGCTGAGGTCGGTATAGGTCGCGTTGTCGTCGGCACTCACGATCAGGCCTTCACCGTAGGCGTACACCGGCGCGCTGAAGTCCACCACCTGGGCACGCTCCGGGGTCTTGAGCATGCCGGCGGCGATGAAGTCGAGCTTGCCCGAGGTGAGGGACGGGATCAGCGCGGCAAAGTTGGTCTGCTCGATCTCGCTGGTGAAGCCACCGGCCTTGCCTACGGCATTGGCGACGTCGACCATCACGCCCTGGATGCTGTTGCTCTTGATGTCGAGGAAGGTGAACGGCGAACCGCTGGCCGTTGCACCGACTTTGTACGAGGCTGCACCGGCGGCGTGCACGGTGGCCACGCAAAAGGTGGCGCAAAGACCGAAGGCGAGGCGGCGAAACAAGGGCGAAAGACTGTTCATCGGGTTACTCCAGAAGGAAAACGGATCGTCAGTACCGCGAGCGGTTACCGAGCAAACCGCAAGCTCTGTGCCATTTCGATTAAACAAAATCGTTTTACGCTATGGAAATTGAACAAAATGAACCATTCGTATCGGTATGCGATTTTTAGTGGTCGAATTTCGCGATTTCGTGTAGAAATATCGCCACGCTTGATCGACCTGACCGCGAGTTCGCCATGTCCGAAGAACGCAACAGCTTGCACAACCAATCCCTGGAAAAAGGCCTGTCGGTGCTCAAGGCATTCAGCGCCCAGCGCCGCAGCATGAGCCTTGCAGAGGTGGCCGAGGCCGCCGGCATGACCAAAAGCTCGGCCCAGCGCATGGTGTTTACCCTCGAGAGCCTGGGTTACCTTCGGAAACACTCGCGCACCCGTCATTACCAACTCACACCACGGGTGCTGGAGTTGGGCTTCAGTTATCTGGATGCGCATTCGCTGATTGAAGTGGCCAACCCGTTCCTCTCGGAATTGACCCGCCTGACGGGAGAAACCTCGTGCCTGACCGAGCCTGCGGGTTACGACATGACGTATATCGCGCGGTTTGTCAGCTCGGGCTTCGTGCCGGTACACATGCCGATTGGCTCGCGGGTGCCGATGTATTGCACGGCGTCGGGGCGCGCGTATCTGAGTGCGTTGCCGCAGGATGAGGCGCTGGCATTGATCGAGCACAGCCAGCGGGTGGCGCACACCAGCCAGACGTTGACTGAGGTCGACAGGATCATGGAGTCGTTGCAGCAGGTGCGCGAGCAGGGCTATGCGGTGAATGGCCAGGAACTGTTCCTGGGGGACATGACCATCGGCGCGCCGGTGCTGGGGGCGAACGGTCGGCCGGTGGCGGCGGTGCATGTGGTGGCGCCGACCAGTCGCTGGAGCCGGGCGGATGCAGAGAAGCAGTTGGCGCCGGCGTTGTTGCAGTGCTCAAGGGCGTTGAGCAATTCGGCGCGTAACCTGGAGTAACCCGCTCTCAAGAACACAGCAAATCCAAAATGTGGGAGCGGGCTTGCTCGCGAATGCGGTGTATCAGTCGCCAGATGCAGTGACTGGCACACCGCATTCGCGAGCAAGCCCGCTCCCACATTTTGATCTTCATTGTTCTTTGATATTTATGTGAGCCCCAACAAAAAATGCGCCCCTGAGGGCGCATTTTTTTGTTCGGTCAACTATCGCCTATCAGGCAATCGCATCCCAGGCACGGTCACCGTTCTCGTCTTTGATCCGAGTCGGCAAGCCCATCACGTCCAGCGCCTTCAGGAACGGCTCAGCCGGCAGTTCCTCGACGTTGGCCATGTGCTTCACGTCCCACTCGCCACGGGCAACCAGCAGCGCTGCGGCTACCGGCGGTACGCCGGCGGTGTAGGAAATGCCCTGGCTGTCGGTCTCGGCGAAGGCTTCTTCGTGGCAGGCCACGTTGTAGATGAACAGCTCGCGTGGCTGGCCATCCTTGGTGCCCTTGACCAGGTCGCCGATGCAGGTTTTGCCGGTGTAGCCAGGCGCCAGCGACGACGGGTCGGGCAGCACGGCCTTGACCAGTTTCAGCGGCACGACTTCCAGGCCTTCGGCGGTGGTGACCGGTTTTTCGGAGAGCAGGCCGAGGTTTTTCAGCACGGTGAACACGTTGATGTAGTGTTCGCCGAAGCTCATCCAGAAACGCACATTGGGCACGTCGAGGTTTTTCGACAGCGAGTGCACTTCATCGTGGCCGGTCAGGTACAGGTTCTGCGAACCGACCACAGGCAGGTCGTCGGTGCGTTTGACTTCGAACATGGTGTTGCTGGTCCACTGGCTGTTCTGCCAGCTCCACACCTGTCCGGTGAATTCGCGGAAGTTGATTTCCGGGTCGAAATTGGTGGCGAAATATTTGCCATGAGAGCCGGCATTGACGTCGAGAATGTCGATCGAATCAATGCGGTCGAAATGCTTTTGTTGCGCCAGCGCTGCATAAGCGTTGACCACACCCGGGTCGAAGCCCACGCCAAGGATGGCCGTGATGTTCTTCTGTTTGCACTCTTCCAGGTGGTTCCATTCGTAGTTGCCGTACCACGGCGGGGTCTCGCAGACCTTGCCCGGCTCTTCGTGGATGGCGGTGTCGAGGTACGCCACGCCGGTGTCGATGCAGGCACGCAGTACCGACATGTTGAGGAACGCGGAACCGACGTTGATGACGATCTGCGATTCAGTCTCGCGGATCAGTGCCTTGGTCGCTTCCACGTCCAAAGCGTTCAGCGCGAAGGCCTGGATGTCGGCGGGTACCTTGAGGCTACCCTTGGCCTTGACGCTGTCGATGATGGCCTGGCATTTGGAGATGTTGCGCGACGCGATAGCAATACGACCGAGTTCGTCGTTGTGCTGCGCGCACTTGTGGGCCACCACCTTGGCGACACCTCCTGCACCAATGATAAGAACGTTCTTTTTCAATTGCTTTATCTCTCCTTTATCTGTCCGCTTTACGAAAGGCTGGACAGGTAGTCGTCGTAACCAAATTCACGAACCACTTCGACTGTACCGTCGAGTTGTTTCACTACGATGGACGGCATTTTCAGGCCGTTGAACCAGTTTTTCTTGACCATGGTGTAGCCTGCCGTGTCGATGAACGACAGTCGATCGCCGATGGCCAGCGGCTGATCAAATTGGTACTCACCGAAGATATCCCCGGCCAGGCACGACTTGCCGCACACCATGTAGGTGTGTTCGCCATTGCTCGGCGCCAGCTTGGCGTTGAGGCGATAGATCAGCAGGTCCAGCAGGTGGGCTTCGATGGAGCTGTCTACCACGGCGAGGTTCTTGCCGTTGTAGAGGGTGTCGAGCACGGTCACTTCCAGGGAGGCGCTGTTGGTGATCGCCGCTTCGCCGGGTTCCAGGTACACCTGCACGTCGTACTTCTGCGAGAACGCCTTGAGGCGCTGGCAGAAGGCGTCGATGGCATAGCCTTCACCGGTGAAGTGGATGCCGCCGCCGAGGCTGACCCAGTTGACCTTGTGCAGCAGCGCGCCGAAGCGTTCTTCGATGGTGTTGAGCATCTGGTCGAACAGGTTGAAATCACCGTTCTCGCAGTTGTTGTGGAACATGAAACCGGAGATTTGCTCGATCACACCTTCGATCTTCACCGGGTCCCACTCGCCCAGGCGGCTGAACGGGCGCGCCGGGTCGGCCAGCAGGTAGTCGGAGCTGCTCACTTGCGGGTTGACGCGCAGGCCGCGGGTCTTGCCTTCGCTGCGCTCGGCGAAGCGCTGCAGCTGGCTGATGGAGTTGAAGATGATCTTGTCGCAGTTGTCGAGCATCTCTTCGATTTCATCGTCGGCCCAGGCCACGCTGTAGGCGTGGGCTTCACCTTCGAACTTCTGGCGACCCAGCTTGAGCTCGTACAGCGACGACGAGGTGGTGCCGTCCATGTATTCCTGCATCAGGTCGAACACCGACCAGGTGGCGAAGCATTTGAGGGCCAGCAGAGCCTTGGCGCCGGACTGTTCGCGCACGTAGGCGATCTTCTGCATGTTGACCAGAAGCTTCTGTTTGTCGATGAGGTAGTACGGCGTTTTGATCATTTTCAGAGCCTGCGGCGGTGCCTGCCAAAAAAGGACACGCATTGTGCCCGCACTTGGGACAGATCGAAAGGTTAGTCAGCGGAATTTGCTGGCCCGGTTATAAGCTGGCCTGTGAATATGACAGCCCGTAGGTATGATGAGCCGCTTTGATAACGGACCACGGCTTGGGCGACGAGAGGTGAGAATGGACGCATGGACGCTGCATTGGCTGGAAGCTTCGGGGAGCCTGGCGCAGTTTCGCCCGGAGTTGATCCGAGAGTTTGAGGTTGCCTACGAGGCAATCGCGCAACTGCTGCCGCCGCCGCGGCTGGACATTCTGATCCAGCGGTTGCCGGGGGAGACCCTTCCGGAACTCGGCCTGGTGGGCCGTGCTTATCGCAGCACGATGTTCAGCATGACCCTTGATCCCGATAACCCGAATTTCCTCACCAGCCTGCAAAGCGGTGCATTGCGTCGACACGTGGTGCATGAGGTGCACCATTGCCTGCGCATGGCGGGCCCCGGTTATGGCTGGACGCTGGGGGAGGCGATGGTCAGTGAGGGCCTGGCCGGGCAGTTTGTGCGGCAGGTGCTGGGCAGTGAGCCGGAGTTGTGGGAGCGGGCGCTTGCCCCCCAGGAACTGCTGAGTGCCCCGGTAGACCGCCAGCTTCTAGACGCCACGTATTACGATCACAGTGAATGGTTCTTTGGTACCGGCGCGCGGCCAAGATGGCTGGGATACACGCTGGGCTACCAGATGGTGGAGGCCTGGCTGGCAAAACAGGGCGAGGTGGACGCCGCCACATGGGTCAATGTACCCGCCCAAGACATACTCGCCAATGCCGCCAAAGCGGGGTTGGTGGCCTGACTTTGAAACACAAGCCCACCAAACAACCCCTATCCCCTGTGGGAGCTGTCGAGCCTCAGCGAGGCTGCGAAGGCGGCGGCACAGCCGATAAAATAAGCTGCCTGACACACCGCTATCGCAGCCTCGCTAAAGCTCGACAGCTCCCACATGACAAAAACGCACCCACACTGACATCAAACCGTCATCTCCCCCCGAACGTATTCAGGCCGGTTGTCGTTGATCACCTGCATGAAGCCTCCTGATCAATTAATGATTTAGCGTGAGTTGCATGTTCGTCCTGTACCGGCTCAAACCCGCAGCGCAGATAAAAGCTTGCGCCCTCGTGGGTGTCGGTAGACAGGCGCACGACATGGAAGGATTGCGCAGCGCGTGCCAAAAGCTGGCCTACCAACGCTTTGCCCACCTGGCGTCCCCTTGATGCCTGTGCGACGTACACCCGGCGCAGCCTGCCAACCTCCGGACCTGCGTAAGGGTCATGGGACAAACCGCCAACGGCGATCAACTGCCCGTTGCTGAATACACCCAAAAGACATTCGCCTGGCTGGTCAAAACGGTTGGCGCCGCTGGACCACTCTGCAACGAGTCGCGTGAGAAACCTGAATCCTTCGGCGACGGCTTCTGCTTCCAATACCAGGATCTCTTCGGGCAACGCCGAGAGGGTGCGTATCGACAAACCGTCCTCTGATTCAGCCACTGCGATTCTCCAGATCCAGCCAAGCGGCCTTGGAGTCAACGCAGGAGTGCTCCTGCTTGCCAGGCAAGAGCGGCGTATCGAGTGTAGCGATTGCTATCGAGACCCAGTCTGGGTAAACACCATTGATATCGGACCAGAACATCGACGAGCCGCAGCGTGAGCAAAACTCACGAAACACACCCTCGGAAGATTCATAAGCCTTGAGCGTTTGCAGCGAAGACTCGATGTGCACCGACGATTTCGGAGAACTCGCGTATGTCGCGAAGGCGGAGCCATGACTCTTTTGGCATTTTTTGCAGTGGCAATGCGTCACAGCTTTCAGCGGTGTCGATACTCGGTAGCTGACCGCGCCGCACAGGCAGCTACCCTGGTGAAGTCCTTCCATGTTGATTCAATCCCAAGCTCAATGGAGTGACTATACCGCTCTCCCATGAGCCTTGAGCAAGTCCGGTTTTCGGTATCACGTATTGGTCTTCAACTTGGTCCACAACCGAGTGGCCAGCCGCGCAATCGCTGGCGGCAGGTCCTCCACGATAAACAGCTTGTCCATCACGCTTTTCGGCGGGTAGATCGCCAGGTCTTGCTTCACCTCAGGGGTCACCAGCTCATCCGCCGCGCTGTTGGGGTTGGCGTAGTGGATGCTGTTGCTAATGTTGGCAATCACCTTGGGCTCCAGCAGGTAATTCATATAGGCATAGCCGTTTTTCTCGTGCGGTGCACCCTTGGGCATCACCACCATGTCCAGCCACAATGTCGAGCCTTCGTCCGGGATCGAGTAGGCGATGCTGATACCGTTTTTCGCTTCCCTGGCGCTGGCGGCAGCCTGTACCACGTCGCCGTTAAAGCCGATCACTGCGCAGATATTGCCGTTCGCCAGGTCGCTGATGTACTTGGAGGCATGGAAGTACTGGATGTAGGGGCGGATTTTCAACAGCGCCTGCTCGGCCTTTTTGTAGTCGGCCGGTTCGTGGCTGTGGTGCGGCAGGCCCAGGTAGTTGAGGGTGATCGGCAGGATCTGCGTGGGGTTGTCGATAATCGCCACGCCGCAGGCGCTGAGTTTCTTGATGTTGTTTTCATCAAAGAACAGGCTCCAGGAATGGGTGACGTCGGTGGTGCCGAAGATCGCCTTGATCTTCTCGACGTTGTAGCCAATCCCCGCCGTGCCCCACATATACGGGAAGCCGTACTGGTTGCCCGGGTCGTTGGTCTCCAGCTTTTTCATCAGCAACGGGTCGAGGTTTTTCCAGTTGGGCAGTTGGCTTCGGTCGAGCTTCTGGATCGCCCCGGCCTTGATCAGCCGCGAGAGGAAGTGGTTGGACGGGCTCACCACGTCATAACCGGTATTGCCGGTCATCAGCTTGGATTCCAGCACTTCATTGCTGTCGTGAATGTCGTAGGTCGCCTTGATTCCGGTCGCTTTGGTAAAACTGGTCAAGGTGTCATCGGCGATGTAGCCGTTCCAGTTGGAAATGTTCACTTCTTCGGCGGCGTACACAGCCGCCGGGAGCGCGCTGAGGATGACCGCCAGGGACAGACTGTTGATGTGCATGTGAATCACCTTTATCGAGGTTTCTTGTTCTAGATTTCTGTCCGTGCTCGAACCGTTTCCACGCCCATACGCAGCATGGCACCGATGTCGAACAACGGCCGGGGTGGCAGCCAGCCGGGCTGTGCCCTGTGCATCACAGAGTGCAGGAGCGAGGAAGTCTGGCCCGACGCCCACTCGGCCAGCAGTCGACCCCACAGCGTGCCGCGGGCCACGCCTGAACCGTTGCAGCCCGCGACGGCATACAGGTTGCTTTCGACCCGCGCGAAATACGGTTGACCGCTGCGGGAGGCGCTCAAGTGGCCGGTCCAGGTGTAGTGGATGTCTTGTTCGGTCAGCCACGGGAAGCGTCGCTGCATGCCCTTTACATGGTGTTGGCGCCGGTGCAACAGGTCGCCGTTGGACAAGTCCCGGGTGCGGTACTCCGCTGTGTTGCGGATCATCACCCGATGGTCCGGTGTCAGGCGCACCGTGGCACCCAGTGGCCGCGTGGACAGCACGCCCCACGGTTCCACTGCGCCGATCCGGCGGTATTCCTCATCGCTGAGAGGGCGGGTGAGGCTGGCGCTGAGTTCCATCGGGAACGTCGCACTGGCCTCAAGGCCCACCCGTGGAATAAAGGCGTTGAGGCACACCAGCACCTGGCCGGCTTCAATGCAGGCGTCCAGGCCGTTGGCGCGAATGCCGCCATTGGCCATGCGCTCAAGGCCGGTGATGTCGGTGTTCTCATAAAGCGTCACGTTGTCCGGCAGCGCTTCGAGCAAACCCTTCACATACTTCGCCGGTTGCAGCAAGGCGTTGCCGTGGCCGCACCAGATGGCGGCCTGGTAATGCTCGGTGCCGAGTGTCTGCGCGAGTGCGGCACCTTGCAGGAACTGCGCTGAAGCACCCGCGGCACGCAAGGTCGCCAACTTGGCATCCACATGCGCAAGCTTGTCGCGATCGTGCACGGCGAAGTAGTAGCCGCTGTCCCGAAAGTCGCAGTCGATGGCATGGCGGGCGATGCGCTCGCGCACTTCATCGCTGGCTGCGCGGGAGATCGCGGTGTCCACCTCAAAGTCAGCGAAGCCTGCGTTGCCCATCAGTTCACTTGCAGCGGGATGCTCATGGGCCACCACAAAACCGGAATTACGCGCTGAGGCACCTTGGGCGGCGCGCTGGCGGTCGACGATCACGATGCGCGCCTCGGGGTGCATCTCGGCCAGGTTGTGCGCCGCACACAAACCGGTGATGCCGGCGCCGATCACCAGCCAGTCGGCTTTTTGTAGGCCGGTGAGTCGGTCCCGGGCGGGGAGGCTTTCAGTCTGGGCAATCCAGCCACATGTGTTTTCCATGAAGATCCTCGGCTGTATGCGTTGCTGGCATAAATAAGTTCGGGCTGCAGCTGGAATCTATAGGGCCTGCGGTGATACAACCAACGTTATAAAATCATCCAGCCATTCGGAAAACGCATGGATAACATCCGTCACGTGCCTTCGCTGCAGGGCCTTCAGGCGTTGGTTGAAGTCAGCGACTGCGCGAGCTTCACCGTGGCTGCGCAGAAGCTGTGCCTGACCCAAAGCGCGGTGAGCCGCAAAATCCAGCAACTGGAAAGCCATTTCGGCGTGCCGATGTTCACCCGGACCAGCCGCAGCCTGCGCCTGACCTCCGAAGGTGAGCAGGTGCTGGCCAGTGCCCGGAGCATCCTGGCGCAACTGAAGGGGCTGGAGGATCGGCTCTCGCCTCGTAAACGTCCGTTTCGCATCCGCCTGCATGTGTCGCTGGCGGTGCGCTGGCTGCTGCCCAAGCTCAGCGATTTCTATCGCAACCATCCCGATATTTCCCTGGCAATCGAGACCGTCGCCACCGAGGTGGTCGAGCCGGCGAGTGACAGCGATGCCTACATCCTTTACCTGCCCAAGCCCGACAACGATCCTGCGCGGCTGACCTTGTTCCACGAATCATTGGTGCCGGTCTGCGCGCCGGGTTTGGGGCCACTGGCTTCCGTGGAACAGCTCGAACACTTTGCGCTGCTGCATCGTTCAGCCGACAAGCAGGACTGGATGACCTGGCTGGCGGCCAATGGCGCGCGGTCGCTGGACGACTACCGGCATATCCCGTTCAACCTTGACGAATTGGCGCTGGATGCCGCCGCGCGCGGGCTTGGGGTGGCGATGACGGATCTGACGCTGGCGGCCGAGTCGATCGAACGGGGTGTGTTGGTGGTGCCGTTTGGTCAGCCGCTGGTGACCGGCGGAGTGTATGCATTGTGCTTGCAGTCATCGGCGGCGTCACACCCAGGCTGCGTGCTCATCATGCAGTGGTTTGGTCAGCAGGCGCGGCATGCTAACGTCACGTCTTGACTCTCTATCGCCAGCCCATCCATGAAAATGCCCGATATCGACGCCATCCAGGCGTTCGTCCTGGTCGCCGAACTCAAGAGCTTTACCCGCGCTGCCGATGCCATCGGCGGCACCCAGGCGGCTATCAGCCTGAAGATAAAACGCCTCGAAGAAAGCCTTGGCCGCAAGCTGCTGGAGCGCACGCCGCGACGGGTCACGCTGTCGGCCCATGGCCAGATGTTTTTGGCCAGCGCCCGCCGCTTGCTGGACAACTACCAGGATGCGATGAATTGTTTTGGCCCGCAGAAACGCACCTTGCGCGTGGGCGTCAGCCACCACATTGTCGGCGCCGATCTCAGCCTGTGGCTGCGACGTTTGGCGACCACCGACCCGGACGTGATCGTGGCGTTCAGCCTCGGCACCTCGCGGGATATGTTGATGAACTACGAGCAGGGCAAGCTGGATGTGGCGATGATCCTGCGGCACGACAACCGTCGCCAGGACGGCGAAGTGGTGGGCATCGAACGCTTTGGCTGGATGGCTTCCCACGACTTCGAATTGCGCCAGGGCGGGGCGTTGCCCCTGGCGATCCAGCCGGAACCCTGCGGCATGCGCAGCATGGTGATGGCGGCGCTGGCCGAGCAGAACCGTGCCTGGGAAGAGGCGTTCGTGGGCAGCGGGATCCTGGCGATCGGCGCTGCAGTGGTGGCGGGAATTGGCATCGGCGCGATGGTTGGGCGAATGGCGCCCAGTGGCTGCGTTGACGTGGAGCAGCGTTTCGACCTGCCGCCGCTGCCCAGTCGTGAAGTGGTGCTGTATACGGCGCAGCGGGACTCTCAGGCGCAAGCGTTGATCCGCACCTTGAGCGCCGATATTCCCGCCGATTGAACTAGAAAATCAGACGCCCGGCCCAGGCCATCAGCAGCGCCAGGCTGCCGATGCCGAGGAGTGTGAGCCCAAGGGCTACGAAGTGAACGAGGAGGGTGGTCAGTGGCTGCTGCTGTTCCATGTGGGGGCTTCCTTGGGGCTTGGGAAGCAAAAGTATGCTGAGCGGCCGGGCACCGAAACAGACGCCGCCAGCTATTTCAGTGATAAGCAAAACGAAGGCCCACCCACTCCCGTGCGCATGGAGCGTGAGCGCCGCGCGATCACTTAAGCCTGGGCGGTGCATTTCATCATGAGTGGAACTTGTGATCATCTCAAATAAAATGAGTTTGTCTCACTATCACTCGATCCCGACAATGGCTCCCATACAAACACATTGGAGCTTTACGTCATGGCTGTTGCCCATTCCCTTGGATTCCCGCGCATTGGTCGCGATCGTGAACTGAAAAAAGCGCAGGAAGCGTTTTGGAAGGGCGAGCTCGACGAAGCCGGCCTGCGCGCCGTAGGTCGTGAACTGCGCAAGACGCACTGGGACCTGCAAAAGAAGGCCGGCATCGAACTGTTGCCCGCCGGCGACTTCGCCTGGTACGACCAGGTACTGACTCACTCGCTGATGTTCGGTGTGATCCCCGAGCGTTTCCGCCCGGCCGACGGCAAAGCCACCCTGCACACCCTGTTCGGCATGGCCCGTGGCGTCAGTGACAACTGCTGCGGCGGTGCCCACGCCCAGGAAATGACCAAGTGGTTCGACACCAACTATCACTACCTGGTCCCTGAATTCAGCGCCGACCAGCAATTCCAGCTGGGTTGGGAGCAACTGTTCGAAGAGGTCAAGGAAGCCCGCGACCTCGGCCACACCGTCAAGCCGGTCGTCATCGGCCCGCTGACTTATCTGTGGCTGGGCAAGGCCAAGGGTGGTGATTTCGACAAACTCGACCTGCTGGACCGCCTCCTGCCGCTGTACGGCCAGATCTTCCAGCGCCTGGCGGACCTGGGCGTGGAATGGGTGCAGATCGACGAGCCGATCCTGGTGCTGGACCTGCCGCAGGATTGGAAAAACGCCTTCGAGCGTGCCTACAACCTGATCCAGCGCGACCCGCTGAAGAAGCTGGTGGCCACCTATTTTGGCGGCCTGGAAGAGAACCTCGGCCTGGCAGCCAACCTGCCGGTGGACGGCCTGCACATCGACCTGGTGCGTGCACCGGATCAGTACCCGACCATCCTCGATCGCCTGCCGGCTTATAAGGTGCTGTCCCTGGGCGTGGTCAACGGCCGTAACGTATGGCGCTGCGACCTGGAAAAAGCCCTGGCCACCTTGCAGCATGCTCATGAGCGCCTGGGTGATCGCCTGTGGGTGGCGCCATCCTGCTCGTTGCTGCACAGCCCGGTAGACCTGTGCCGTGAAGACAAGCTGGATGCCGAGCTGAAAAGCTGGCTGGCGTTTGCCGTGCAGAAGTGCGAAGAGGTGGCGGTGCTGGCCCAGGCCGTGAACCAGCCTGAAGCGCCGAACGTGATCGCCGCCCTGGCCGAAAGCCGTGCCGTGCAGGCGGCCCGTGCCGCTTCGCCGCGTATCCACAAGCCGGCGGTGCAAGCCCGTGTGGCGGCGATCACCGCCAAGGACAGCCAGCGTGACTCGCTGTTTGCCCAACGTATCGAGAAACAGCGTGCCGGCCTTAACCTGCCGCTGTTCCCGACCACCACCATCGGTTCGTTCCCGCAAACTGCTTCGATCCGCCTGGCTCGCCAGTCCTACAAGGCCGGCAAGTTGAGCGAAGCCGAATACGTCGAAGCCATGCACAGCGAGATCCGCCACGCTGTCGAAGTGCAGGAAAACCTTGGCCTGGACGTGCTGGTGCATGGTGAAGCCGAGCGTAACGACATGGTCGAATACTTCGCCGAACAGTTGGACGGTTATGTATTTACCCGCTTCGGCTGGGTGCAGAGCTACGGTTCCCGTTGTGTGAAACCGGCGGTGATTTTCGGTGACCTGAGTCGTCCGAAAGCCATGACCGTGGAGTGGATCCGCTACGCCCAGGGCCTCACCAACAAGGTGATGAAGGGCATGCTGACCGGCCCGGTGACCATGCTGATGTGGTCGTTCCCCCGTGAAGACGTGAGCCGCGAAGAACAGGCGCGGCAACTCGCCCTGGCGATTCGTGACGAAGTGGTGGACCTGGAAGCCGCCGGGATCAAGATCGTGCAGATCGACGAAGCCGCGTTCCGCGAAGGCTTGCCGTTGCGCCAGGCGCAGTGGAAGGAATACCTGGATTGGGCCACTGAAGTGTTCCGCCTGTGCGCCTCCGGCGTGCGTGACGAAACCCAGATTCACACCCACATGTGCTACAGCGAGTTCAACGATGTGATCGAGTCCATCGCGGCGATGGATGCCGACGTGATCACCATCGAAACCTCGCGCTCGGACATGGAACTGCTGGAGGCATTCGAAGCCTTCGCCTATCCGAACGACATTGGCCCAGGTGTGTATGACATCCACTCGCCACGGGTGCCGGATGCCTCGGAAATGGCCAACCTGCTGCGCAAGGCAGCCAAACGCATCCCGGCCGAACGCCTGTGGGTCAACCCGGATTGCGGCCTGAAAACCCGTGGCTGGCCGGAGACTGAAGCGGCGCTGATTCACATGGTGACAGCGGCGCGTCAACTGCGGGCCGAACTGGCCTGATCCAACACCCGGAATCACACGCCGGGTGAAGCTCAAAAATGTGGGAGCGGGCTTGCTCGCGAATACGGAGTATCAGCCGCTGGAGATGTCGACTGACCCACCGCATTCGCGAGCAAGCCCGCTCCCACATTGGGTCACCGGCGTTATCAAAATCATGAAATTGCCAGCATTACCCCGCGCAGACTAGAATGCGATCAATTCTTAATTACGCTTGGGTCTCACCGCCCGGCACGCCCCGGTGATCGGCATGTCGTCTCCCCTCAATCTGCATATCCAGGACCTGTACTGCGAACACCATGGATGGTTGCACCGTTGGCTGGACCGCAAGCTGGGCAACGCCAGCGATGCCGCAGACCTGGCCCATGACACGTTCATGCGCCTGCTCACCCGGCAAACCAGCACCCACCTGGGCGCCGAACCACGGGCGTTGCTCACGCATATCGCCAAGGGCCTGATGATCGACAGCTGGCGCCGCCAGGAAGTGGAACGCGCCTACCTGGAAACCATCGCCCACCTGCCCGAACAGCATGTACCTTCGCCGGAAACCCGCTGGCTGATCCTCGAAGCGCTGTACCGCATTGAGGCGATGCTGCGGGATCTGCCGGAAAAAACCCGCCAGGCCTTCCTGATGTCGCAGATCGACGGCCTGAGCTATCAGCAGATTGCCGATGCCCTGGGTGTGTCGCTGATTTCGGTCAAACGCTACATGCGCGATGCCTTCCTGGCCTGCCTGAGCGTGGCATGAGCCAGTCGATTGATCCGCTGATCCTCGGTGAAGCCGCCGACTGGATGGTGCAGTTGCAGTCCGGCAGCGCCACCGATGAGGACCGCCGCGCCATCGCCCAGTGGCAGGGCCGCAGCGCCCAGCATGCCCAGGCCTGGCAACGGGCGCAGGCGATTCTGGGGGACTTCAACAGCGTGCCGGCGGCGATTGCCGGCGATACCTTGAAGCGCATCGGGCGCAAAAAATCCCTCGGCCGACGCCAGGCGCTCGGGTTGTTGCTGGCGGCCGGCCCGGCGGCCTGGCTGGCGTATCGGCAGGTGCCGTGGCAGCAGTGGACCGCCGACCAGCACACGGCCATCGGCGAACAAAGGAACCTCACCTTGCCCGACGGCACACGCATGCTGATCAACACCGGCAGCTCGCTGAATATCGCGTTCTCCGAGCAGGTGCGGCGTATCGAGCTGCTCAAGGGCGAAGTGCTGATCACCACCGCCAAGGATTCGGCCCATCGCCCGTTCATCGTCCAGACCCGCCACGGTACCGCCAGGGCCTTGGGCACGCGGTTCAGCGTGCGGGTGGGTGAGCAGGCAAGCCGAGTGGCCGTGACCGAAGGCGCAGTGGAGTTGCTGGCGGTGCATGCCGGCCAGGGGGTGATCGTCAAGGCGGGCGAGCAGGGCGCCTTCAGTGTTGACCGGGTAGCCGCCGTCGAGCCGCTGGACGTCAGCACCCTGACCTGGGAGAACGGCATGCTGCTGGCCCAGCATATGCGCCTGGCGGACCTGCTGGATGAGCTGGGGCGTTATCGCGCCGGCGTATTGCGCTGCCATGCCTCGGTTGCCGACCTCACGGTGTCGGGTGCGTTTCCCCTGCGCGACACCGATGCCAGCCTGCACCTGTTGCAGGAAACCTTGCCGGTCAAGGTCAGCAGCCTGACGGGGTATTGGGTGACGGTCGAGCCGCGCTGATCTTTTTCAACTTTCGCTGATACCTTTTTCGTTGTCGCCCGGTGTAGGGGAGAACCCTCAACATTGCTCCGCGCCGACAGGAATGCCCATGACCGCCAGACCGCTCCCGTACTGCCCCCGTCCGTTGAAGGCTCTGAGCCTGGCGGTCGCCCTTGCCGCCGTCGCACCGTTGCAGAACGCCCAGGCAGAAGACGCTGCGCCAAGCAGTGCGGCGCGCAGCTATAACATCGCGGCGGGGCCGCTGGGGAATGTGCTGGCGCAGTTTGCGGCGTTGTCCGGGGTGCCGTTGTCGTTCGATTCGACGTTGCTCAACGATCAACAAAGCCCGGGGCTGCAAGGCAGCTACAGCGCACAATCGGGTTTTGCCCAGTTGCTGCAAGGCAGCGGCTACACCCTGCAAGGCACCGGCACCAACGGTTATACCGTGGTGCCCCAGGCCAGCGGCGGTGCGTTGGAGTTGGGCGCCACCACCATCAGCGGTGAAGCGAGCGGGGCGCAGGCAGACACGTATGCCGGTGGCCAGGTGGCACGTTCTGCACGCCTGGGCGTGTTGGGCAATCGGTCCATCAACGACGTGCCATTCAGCGTGGTCAGCTACACCTCGAAAACCATCGCCGACCAACAAGCGCGAACCGTCGGCGACGTATTGCTCAACGACGCGTCGGTGCGCCAGTCGTCTGGGTTTGGCAACTTCTCCCAGGTGTTCACCATTCGCGGGCTGCCGCTGAGCACCGATGACATCGCATTCAACGGCCTGTACGGCGTGCTGCCCCGGCAGATCATCACTACCGAAGCCCTGGAACGGGTGGAGTTGTTCAAGGGCCCGAATGCCTTCGTCAACGGCGTGTCGCCCTCGGGCAGCGGGATCGGCGGCAGCGTCAACCTGGTGCCCAAGCGCGCTGAAGACACGCCCACCCGCAGCGTCACCCTCGATTACGCCAGCGACAGCCAGGCCGGCGGCCACATCGACCTCGGCCAACGCTTTGGCGAAGACAACCGCTTTGGCGCCCGGGTCAACCTGGCGCGGCACGGCGGCGAAACCGCTGTGGATGACGAAAACAAAAGCTCGCAGTTGATCGCCGTTGCCCTGGATTATCGCGGCGAGCGCTTGCGGGTCTCCACCGACTTTGGCTACCAGAAAGAACGCATCAATAACGGCCGCTCGGTGGTCTACCTGACCGGCACCAAAGTGCCCAGCCCGCCGTCGGCCAAGGACAACTACGCCCAGGACTGGAGCTGGTCGCAGCTGGAAGACACCTACGGCATGGTCAACGCCGAATATGACTTGAACGATAACTGGACGGCCTACGCGGCAGGTGGCGCCAAGCACACTCGGGAGAACGGCCAGTATTCGTCGCTGTATGTCGCCAACGATGGCAGCGCCAAGGTGGGCTTCCTCTATTCACCCCATGACGAAGACAACAAAAGCGCCATGGCCGGCTTGAACGGGCACTTTGCGACGGGGCCGGTGACCCATCAGATGAACTTCGGGCTGTCGGGGATCTGGGGCGAGCAGCGCTCGTCCTACGAGGCGATCCTGCAAGCCAACCGCCAGCCCGGCAACCTGTACGACCCGACGCAAACGCCGCGACCTACCAACACCTATTTCGGCAGTGATATTCACGACCCGCGGGTTGTCGGCAAGAACCGCATCAAGAGTGCGGCGGTGTCCGACACCCTGGGCTTTTTGGATGATCGGGTGCTGTTGACCCTGGGCGTGCGGCGCCAGACCATCGAGGTGGACAGTTGGAACACGGCCACGGGGGCACGGGGTACACCGTACTCCGAGTCCATCACCACACCGGTCTATGGCCTGGTGATCAAGCCATGGGAGCACGTATCGTTCTACGCCAACCGTATCGAAGGCCTGGCCCAGGGCCCGACGGCGCCACTCACGAACGTGACCAACCCCGGCGAAGTCTTCCCGCCCAAGCGCAGCAAGCAGACGGAAGCCGGGGTGAAGCTGGACTGGGAAAACTATGGCGCCACGCTGGGTGTGTACCGCATCGAACAGCCGAACAACGCGACCACCCGGTTCCCGGGCCAGAAGTTCGACACCTTCACTGTCGACGGTGAACAGATCAACAAAGGCGTGGAACTCAACGTGTTCGGCGAGCCCATCGACGGCCTGCGCCTGCTGGCCGGTGCCACCTGGATGGACACCGAACAGAAGAGCACTTCCAACGGCGCCACCGACGGCAACCGCGCCGCGGGTGTGCCGCGCTTCCAGTACAACATCGGTGCGGATTGGGATGTGCCGGGCATCCAGGGTGCGGCGGTCAGCGCACGGATGCTGCGCACCGGTGGCGAGTACGTCAACGCCGCCAACAGCCTGAGTATCCCGGCCTGGACCCGCGTCGACCTGGGGGCGCGTTATGGCTTCAAGGCGGATGACAAATACATCACCCTGCGCGCCAACGTCGAAAACGTAGCGAACAAGGCGTACTGGTCGTCGGCGTCGACGGCCAATAACTACCTGACCCAGGGTGAGCCGCGGACAGTGAAATTGTCGGCGACGGTGGATTTCTGAGCCTGGAAAACCCTATCGGGTGAATGGACAACCCGTGGCGAGGGAGCTTGCTCCCGCTGGGCTGCGAAGCAGCCCCAAAAAAAGGACACGGTGTTCTTTCAGGTGGCTCTCGATTGCCTTATTGGGGCCGCTTCGCGACCCAGCGGGAGCAAGCTCCCTCGCCACAACAAGGCTGAATGTCCCTCGGTCAACCCGCATTCACTTCAATCCGGTCAAAGCCCTTGAGGCGATACAGCATCACCGAGATCGCCCAACTGGCCACGAAGATCCCGATGATCATGTAGCCCAGCATCCCGAAACTGTCGTTCAGCGAGCCGATAAAGCTCCAGAACGATCCCTTCAGGTCCAACTGGTCACCCATCAACCCCAACGCCTCGATACTGCCGATCACCACCGCAACCACCACCGATACCAGGGTGATGGTCATGTTGTAGTAGATCTTGCGGATCGGCTTCATGTACGCCCAGCCGTATGCCCCCAGCATCAGGTGGCCGTCCAGCGTGTCCACCAGGGACATGCCGGCGCTGAACAGCAGCGGGAACACCATGATCGCCCACGGCGACAGCCCTTGAGACGCCTGGGTCGCAGAAATCCCCAACAGGCCAATCTCGGTGGCCGTATCAAAGCCCAGGCCGAACAGGAAACCCAACGGGTACATATGCCAGCTGCGGCTGATCAGGCGAAACACCGGGCGGAAAATCCGCGCCATGAAACCCCGGTCCGCCAGCAGCAGGTCGAAGTCGTCCTCCACATACGCACCGCCCTGGCGCACATGGCGCCAGGCCTTGTAGATCGCGTGCAGGATCACCAGGTTCATCAAGGCGATGACCAACAGGAACGAGGCCGAAACCGACGTGCCGATCACCCCGCCGATGGCCTTGAACCCTTCAAACCGCGCCTGCATCACCGAGGCCGCAAACGCGACGCCAATGGATGCCAGGACCACCACCGAAGAATGTCCCAGGGAGAAAAAGAAGCCCACCGCCACCGGACGTTTCTTTTCCTGCATCAGCTTGCGGGTCACGTTGTCGATGGCGGCGATATGGTCGGCATCCACCGCATGTCGCAGCCCGAAACCGTAGGCCAGGAGCGCGGTGCCGAGCAGCACCGGGTGCTCATGGAACGCCACCAGCGCCCAGATCCAGGCGACCACGTTAATGCCGATCAACAACCCGTAGATGCCAAACAGCTTGGCGCGAACCTGGGTGCTGGAGTCACTGAAAATCTGGGCAAGGCGTAGGATCATCAACACTACCTGTGTGCGTTGGAAACATTCAGACACGTTCCGAAACTTTATAGATTTTGTTTAGAGTGATGATGAAATTTGTGGAGTGAGTGAGGAGAGGATTGTGACGACGATGGAAAATGCAGCAATGGCGGTTATTGAGTTCTGGAAACAGGCGGGGCCCAAGCTCTGGTTTGCCAAGGATGAAGGGTTTGACCGGCGTTTTCGCGAGGCTTTCTACACCACGCATTTGCAGGCGGCCCGGCGCGAACTGGAGAGCTGGATGCAAACGCCGGAAGGCGCGCTGGCGTTGCTGTTACTGCTGGACCAGTTCCCGCGCAATACCTTCCGTGGCACGGCGCATATGTTCGCCACCGACCCGCTTGCGCGTTTGTACGCGCGGCAGATGGTCGAGGCGGGGATGGACAAGTCGATCGAAACCCCGTTGCGGGCGTTTTGTTATTTGCCCTTCGAGCATTCTGAAGATCCCGGGGATCAACAGCTGTCGGTGGCCCTGAACAAGGACCTTGATGCCAATACCTACCGCTGGGCCAAGGAGCACGCCCGCATCATCGAGCGGTTCGGGCGCTTTCCTCATCGTAATGAGGTGTTGGCCAGGGTCACGACAGAGGAGGAGCGGGCGTTCCTGGAGGACGGTGGCTTTTCGGGCTAGGCCTCGGGTTCAGCCACTAAGTCTCTGACGCCCGCCTGGCGAAAACGCCGCACCCCCTTGAGATCAATCGCCCAGCGCAACGCTTCAGTCGCCGACGGACGTTCGCCTTGGGTAATCGCCGCGTCATCGGTGGTCAGTTTATTCAGGTAGCCCTTGGCGCCGCCGCGTTCGCTCCAGTAATGGGTGTGGCTGAGCCAGGAGCTGGCGAGCCAGCCTTTCCATTTGCCCACGCTGACCGGCAGGTCCAGTACGCCGGGGCCCATCACCGGGCTGACCGGGCCGCCGACGATGTCGCCAAACAGGCCCAGGGGCGCGGGGAAGTAGAGGTTGGTCCAACGGGTCACGGCGAAGGCCGCAGCGTGGTGCAAGTACAGGGGGGAAAATGGGCGACCGCCGACGGTGACGGGCAGCCGGCCGCTGTAGCCGTAGCCCTTATCGTCGAGCGTCGGCGGGCAGGCGGGGGCTTCGCGGCGTTCGATGCGGCGCTGGAAGTCGCTCACGCTGCGGCCCAGCAACAGGCTGGCGTGGGCCATCGGGCTGCCGAGGGTGACGAGGTCGGTGATGCGCCACGGGTTGCCGAGGTTGCGTTGTTCGATAAAGGCTTCGGCTTGCTGTTCGCGGAACCTGAGGAGGCTTTGCAGGCGGCCGTCGAGGGCGTTTCCAGCCTTTGGCAGCGTGTCCTGGACCACCGGTTGCAGTCGCTCGTGGTTGGCGTAGCGGGCGGCGAGTTCCGGGCCGCGGGGGCGTAACTGATCGTGATGCTCGTGCCACAGGTAGCCGACGATGTCGTAGGCAATCACGCTGCCCAAACTGTGGCCGACGACGATGATGCGGTCGTAATCACCCTTGTCATGCAGGGCGCGCAGCAGGTCGACGCCATCGGCGCGGATCTGTTCGCGCACCACCACGTTCTGCGGGTTGGGGCTCAGGTAGCGGGCGGCATCGCCAAGGTATGACAGTGCCGAGTACTTCAGGGCCAGGCCGATCACCGCCAGCAGCACCGGGATCAGGGCGAAGGGGTTGTCGCTGTGGGGGAATCGGCCATACAGCGTCGCCAGGGTTCCGCTGACCAGCAGCACGAGCAGGGCCAGCAAGGCCCAGCGCGTAGCGCGCCAGATCGGCACGATGGCCGTCGGGATATCCCGGCGCGGACGCTTGAAAATGTCCCATAGCCAACTGAGCAGGTGCCCGACCTTGGTGCCCTGCATCTTGTGGGCCCAGTAGTACTCGTAGAAATCGGTGGTGTTGCGACCCGCCGACTTCAACACGCGCAAATCGAAGTTGCGCGAAAACCGGTCGGGTTTGCTCCAGTAGAAAGGCGTCGCCTCGGGGGTGTCCGCCGGGATCGCCGCTTCGACGAAGCCACGCAGGGTATCCATCGGGCGCTGCTCGCCGATTCCGTGGATGACGATAACCGCTTGTTTCATCTAGTGATCGTTCCTTGATCCGCTTTTCGGGGCGTTACGGGTGGGGTTGAAGGGGCCATAGTATTGCCATTATCGATGGTATTCCAGCCAGGAATGCCCCCATAAAAACCGCGCATTTCATTTGCGCGACGCGATCTCGTAGTGTGGTGCTCCCACCAAGGAGATGTCGCCGTGAACCATCGCCCGCTGAGCCTGTACGTTGACGCCCATTTCACCAGTCCCTACGCGATGTCGGTGTTTGTGACCCTGCGGGAAAAGGGCCTTGAATTTGAACTGCTCACCTTGAACCTCGACACGGCCGAGAACCAGACTGACGCGTACACGCACTTGTCGCTGACGGGGCGCGTACCGACCCTGGTGCAGGAAGAGTTTGCGCTGTCCGAGTCGTCGGCGATAACCGAGTACCTGGAGGATGTGTTCCCGCAGGTGCCGGTGTACCCGGCCGAACCCCGCCAGCGGGCGAGGGCGCGGCAGGTGCAGGCGTGGTTGCGCAGTGACTTGATGCCGATTCGGCAGGAACGCTCGACCCTGGTGGTGTTTTACGGGCTCAAGGGCGAACCGCTGTCGCCGGTTGCTGAAGCAGCGGCCCACACGCTGATCAACGCGGCGCAGGCGCTGTTGGCCGACGGTCGCGACTACCTGTTCGGCGCGTGGTCGATTGCCGACGTGGACCTGGCCGTGATGCTCAATCGGCTGATCCTCAACGGTGACACCGTACCCGCCAACCTGGTGACGTACGCCCAGCGCCAATGGCAACGGCCTTCGGTCCAGGAATGGGTCAAGCAGGCACGACCGTCGCTGTAGTCACACTCCTCAATTACAAAGTGAATCCTGGTCCATGAATATACTGTCGAGTGACTCCCGCCTGCCGCTGTACCAGCGTTTTCGGGATCATCTGATTGAGCAGATTGCCAATAATCACTGGCGTGCCGGTGCGGCTATTCCCCCTGAAGCGGTGTTGTCCACCCAGTACCAGCTGTCTACCGGCACCGTGCGTAAAGCGATCGAGGCGTTGGTGGGCGAGGGCATTCTGGAGCGCCAGCAGGGCCGTGGTACGTTTGTGCGCCGCCCGAAGTTTCAGTCGTCGTTGTTCCGGTGTTTCCGCTTCCAGGGCCCGGGCGGTGAATGCCAGCTGCCGCAGAGCCGGATCCTGTCGGTCAAGCCGGTGAAGGCGCCGTTGTCGGTGAGCGAGGTGCTGGGGCTGGCAGCGGATGCGCCGGTAATCTGCATCGTGCGGGTACACGTGCTGGACACCGGGCCAGTGCTGGCCGAGGAAATCTGGCTGCCGCGCGAGCGGTTCCAGGCGCTGCTGGACGTGGATCTGACCCGGCAGGGATTGCTGTTGTACCCCACTTACGAAGAAGTCTGCGGGCAAGTAGTCGCTTCTGCCGAGGAAGCCCTCACCGCCGAGTCCATCGATGACGTGTGGGCCCGCTGGTTGCAGGTGCCGGTGGGCAGCCCGGTGATGGTGATCGAGCGGCTGGCCCGGGATTACGCCGGCCAGCCCCTGGAGTTGCGACGCGGTCGTGGCCACGCCGAACATTTCCGTTATCGCGTGGATATACGCTGAGCTTTAGGCGCGGTGCTATTCGGCTTTGAGCAGCACCAGCCAGCTTTGCACCACCCGGCGGTCAAGGTCTTCCCAGTCGGCCATGCCCAGCACCCGGGTGGTGTTCAAGCCGCGCAAGTAGCCACGCAATTGCTGGGCAATCGCGTAGACCACTTCCGGTTCGGCGGCGTTGTCCAGCAGCACTTCCTCATAGTCGACCAGGTAATCGGCAACCCGCTCGCGAAACTCCGGAAGCACAGCTTCACGGATGCGATCGAAGGTTTTCTGGTGGGGCTTCATAGGCGTTCCTTATCATTTTGTGTGAGGCGGCCTGCACGACACTATTGCTCTAGATAATAGTCACCATCAAGTATTGCGAGTTCTGTTTTTCTGAAAAAGGAGGACAATTGCCATCATTGAACATGATGTGCAAGGACCCTGCGATGAGGACTTTTACCGGTTTGGCCCTGGTGGCGCTGCTGATGAGCACAATGGTTGGCTCTGCGTCGGCCGGGGGGCTTCAAGCCAGCCACCTGGCGCCAATCGTCGCCAGCCCGGTCGGGTTGCAGCATTCGCAATCGGTCGGCGTGCTCTACAGCGACAACACCCTCGACAACCTTGAGTACCTGGCGCGCTACCACGCCATGGCGGTCAATGGTGCCAAGGGCCAGCTGGACGAGCAGATTCGCCAGGCCTTCGTCGACAGTTCCGACCCGGACCTGGCGATTGACTGGCTGATGGCTTCGTTGCGGCACACCTTTGCCTCGGTCACCCGTTACGACAACCTTGATGCGCTGTTGCAGGCGCACCCGGATGTGGTGGTGATGCTCGATACCTACAACCAATTGCTGACCCAGCGTAATGATCGGGTGGAAGCGCGGTTTGTTGCCAAGTTCTATGACCTTGACCTGCAATACATCGCCAAAGCCGAGGGTTCGATGCAAATGCACTTGCCTAATGTGTGGGTACATGACAAAACGGCGCCCCAGATCGCTGCACAGATTGGGCAGCAGCGCGACGTTCAGTTGAACGCGTTAAAGCAGTTCGATGCCTCGCTCAAGGCGTTGCTCGCTGCCGGTTAGCCCACTTCGTTTATTTTTCAGGAATTTTTATGCGCGTGTTGTTAGTGCCAGCGATGGCTTCTGCTTCTTTATTGATGACGGGCTGTGCATCCGCCCCCAATGCCCCAACCCTTACCCTGCAAACCGCCAAGGACCCTGAAGCCTACGTGCAGTGCGTGGTGCCCAAGTTCGAGAAAAACGGCATGACCTCCACGGTCACGCAGAATTCGCGGCATGCCCGGATCGTGGTGAGCAGCAAGATCGCCGCGGACAACATCCTCGAAGTCTACAAGTCCCAGGACGGCGGCAAGGTGTTCCTGTACGAGCGCAAGCCGTTGGCATCGACGTTCAAGCCGTCGCGGTTCGAGCATGCGGCGCAGGATTGCCTGTAATCGACTGGGGCCAGTCTGTGGGAGCTGTCGAGCCCCGGCGAGGCTGCGATAGCATCACTGCGGTCTGACAGTGACACCGAGGTGACCCCATCGCAGCCTCGCTAAAGCTCGACAGCTCCCACAGTTGATCTTCATTGTCTTGAGCGAATGATTCAGCTCGGCTTTGGCTCGCTGCTGAACGTCTCGACCGCTTTCACCAACCCCATGGCCGCCAACGCCACCAACTCACCGCCTTTTTGCGGGGTGGCCAGCGCCGGGTCTGAACCCATGCGCCCATCCGGGAAACGCGCGCGGAAGTCGCGGGCTTCGCGAATCGGCCCGGTGTTGGCGATTTGCGGCGAGTAGTCAGCCGACTTGATCGCGTCCGGGTAGGCCCATTGGGTCACGGCGATCTCCGACGGCGTGGCATGGCTGCCGTGGCCCACCGGGAACTGTTGGTGCGCCAGTTCGTTCACGCCTTCCAGGTCCCACCAGTTGCACAGTTTCAGCGCATAACCCGACGGGCGCCCGCTGAAGCTGGCTTCGGCATACAGCTCGGAGAACGCCGCTTCGATCGAGGCAATATTGCCGCCGTGGCCATTGAGAAACAGGATCTTCTCGAAACCATGGCCTGCCAACGAGCGTACCCAATCGCCAATCGCCGCGATAAAGGTCGAAGGGCGCAGGGAAATGGTGCCCGGGAAGCCCAGGTGGTGCTGGGCCATGCCGATGTTGAAGGTCGGGCCGATCAGGATGTCGGCGTTCTTCTGCGCTTCATGGGCAATGATTTCCGGGCACATCCAGTCGGTGCCCAACAGGCCGGTGGGGCCGTGTTGTTCGTTGGAGCCGATGGGAATCACGATGCTGCGGCTGCGTTCCAGAAACTGGCCAATCTCGATCCAGGTGGATTGATGTAAAAGCATCTCAGGTTCTCTCTCTCATCAAGCCCAGGAACACGGTGGAGTTCCTGGTGGCGTGAGCCGCATGGTGCACGGCAACAGCGAGAGCATCAACCGCCTTTGACAGTACCGGCACTCGCCATCTGGCGCGGCTTGCAGTTGAGGTAAGCCGAGGACTTCAGCCAGCGCTGGTCGGGGTACCAGGAAAACATGAACTGGCCGTCCTTGAGTTTGTCCACCACCTGGCGCGCTACCTGCGGGCGTACGGCGGGGCAACCCTGGCTGCGGCCGATACGGCCTTCGCGCTTGCTCCATAACGGGCTTACATAGTCGGCGGCATGGATCACGATGGCGCGGTCCCGTGCACGGTCATTGAAACCCGGCTCCAGGCCGTCCATGCGTAGCGAGTAGCCGTGGGCGCCTTCGTAGCTCTCCTGGGTGCGGAACAAGCCAATGCTGGACTGGTAACTGCCTTCACGGTTGGAGAACTGGGTGGCGAAGTTTTCCCCGGATTTTTGTCCGTGGGCCACCAAATCCCGCAGCACTAATGTCTTCTTGCGCAGGTCGAAGATCCATAGGCGACGAGCGGTCGAAGGTTGGGAATAGTCGATCACCGCCAGCCGGTCGGACTGTTCGATGCCATTGCCCACCGCGCATTGCATGGCGCTCAAGGCTCTTTTCAGTACATCGGGGTTGAGTTCTGGAGCGGCGTGGGCGAGGCTGCTATACAGAGTAAGAGGTTTACCCGTGTCTGCGAGCGCAACGGTGCTCAGCGAGGCAAAGGTCGAGATGATCAGGCCGAGTCGGCAGCAAAAGGTCAGCATGTATAAAGCATCTCCGCCGTGGATGGGAGCTAAGCGATTGTTCAAAAAACACGCATGTTACTTGAGCATTTGCCTGCTCGTTGCACCGCTGGTCGCGACAGCCGAAGACCTGTTGGTGGTGTCGCCGGCCCCGGTGCAATTGGCGCTCTCGCAATTGTCGACCGTTTGCCCAGGCCCGGCCGGGCAGGTCGATGCGCCTTCCCTGGCGCGTTTGCAGGCGTTTTATCAGCAGCAGGGCGACGTGGTGCTGTGGTCCGAGGGGGATCGCCGCGCCGCATTGCAAGCCCAGCTGCAGTTGCTGGCCGACGATGGCCTGGACCCGACTCACTATAGACTGCCCCCGTCGGATGCCACCGGGAACGTGCTGTGCATCGATATCGGTACCAGCCAGCAGTACCTGCAAGCCCTGCAGGACCTGCATTTCGGCCGCTTGCAGCAGTCGCGCTTCGAGCCCGTCTGGCATTCGCAACCGGCCCCGGACCCCGACACCCAATTGCTGGCCATGGCCGAGGCCGGCATGCAGAACGTCGCCCAAGCCTTCGACCAGGCCCGCCCGAGCGCGCCGCTATACCTTGGCCTGCGCAGTGCCTACGCCGCCTTGCGCCAGCAACCGTTGCAGCATTGGGAAGCCGTGGCCAGCGGCCCGTTGTTGCGCCCGGGCATGGACGATTCGCGGGTGCCGCAACTGGCGCGGCGAATGGTCAATGGCGGCTACCTGAGCGCCACCTCCGCGGGGACGCAATACCGTGGCGAGTTGGTCAACGCGGTCAAGACCTTCCAGCAAAGTCATTCCCTGCAAGCCGACGGCGTGATCGGCCCCGGCACGGTCACCGAGCTGAACATCAGCCCGGCGATTCGCCGCGAACAATTGCGCATCAACCTTGAACGGTTTCGCTGGCTGTCCCGGGACCTGGAACCCGAGGGCGTGCTGGTGAACGTGGCAGCGGCGCAACTGAGCTTCTACCAGGGCGGCGTGCCCGTGTGGCAAACCCGCCTGCAAGTCGGCCGCGCCGACCGCCAGACGCCGCTTCTGAAGTCGCGCATCACCCGGCTGACCCTGAACCCCACCTGGACCATCCCGCCCACCATCATGCGCGAGGACAAGCTGCCGGCGATCCGCCTGAACCCCGAATACCTGCGCCAGCAGAACCTGCAAGTGCTCGACAGCCAGGGCAACCCGCTGGCACCGGAACAGGTCGACTGGTCGCACCCCGGCAACATCCTGCTGCGCCAGGGCGCCGGCCCGCGCAACCCGCTGGGCCGGATCGTGCTGCGCTTTCCCAACCCGTATTCGGTGTACTTGCACGACACGCCGAGCCAGCCGCTGTTCTCCAAGGGCCCGCGGGCTTTCAGTTCGGGGTGTGTGAGGGTTGAGCAGCCACTGCTGCTGCGCGACTTCCTGGTGAGCCCGTCGGAGAAGATCCGCACCGAAGAACTGCTGGCGACGGAAACCACCCACGAGTTCCGGCTCGCGACGCCGGTACCGGTGCTGCTGGGGTATTGGACGGTGCAGGTCGATGGCAAGGGCGCGTTGCTCTACGCGCCGGACATTTACGGGCGCGACCCGGTGTTGATGAAAGCGATGGAGAGTGCGCTCTAGGCGCTTAGCTGAGCGTTGATCATCGTCAGCGCCTCATGGGGAGGCAAGCGCGCCGTATCGACGGTCAATGGCGACTCGGCCCATGGCTCATATTCATGGGCCAGGACGGACTGCCAGGTGGGCGGTGTGAGCCCCGGAATGTCGCTGGTGCGTGATTCCACCCGGCGTTGGTGTTCCTGCGAGTCGGAGCAAATCACCTGGATATTCACCAGCGGCTTACCGGTGCGTAGAGCGGTGTCGCGCCACGCCTGACGACTTTCAGTCACCGGGTTCACGCAGTCAGCGACAACCGTGTGGCCCAGCAGAAGGTTGCTCAACGCCAGCGCATTGGCCACCTGATAGCCGCTGCTGCCCACGCCTTGCTCCAGTACCCCGGCATCCCGGATGGCCTGCTCGATGGTATCGATGCGCAGGTAAACGGCACCGGTCTGGGCAGCAAGGGCCTTGGCAATCGTGGTCTTCCCGGTGCCGGGCAGGCCGCTGAACACAATAAGCATGGTCGATCCTTCGAAGGGGTGAGTCGGCTCAGTCTACCGGGCGACTCACTTCAAATAACAGGCGCTGATCCAGTCCGAAGGCTTGGGCGCGAGTTGTTCGGCCACTGGCAGATACCGGGCGTCCAACTGCGCCGCCAGCCAGTACAGCGTGTTGCTGCTTTTCGGGTTCCATTCGCCGCTGTAGCCAGGCTCACCTACGCGCGCCCGGTCCCGGTCGAACTGCACGTGGGTATGCACGAACTCTTCGTGGCTGCGCTGGCCTTTGGCATACGGCGCCAGCCAGTCCAGTGCTTCGCTCAGCGAGCCACCGTGGGGCGCGGTGACGTCCAGCCAGTTGCCGCCAATGCCGTAGGGCTTGGCCGCCAGCGCGGCCTGCACCAGCGGCTCCAGGTCGTAGACCACATAGTGCAGGGCGTCACGGTCCTGGAAGTCGCTCACCGAGCCGTCGGGCAGTACGTTGTCGTTGATCTGTTGCCGGAACAGCTGGAAGGCCTGTTCGAGCATCTCGCGGTCGCCCAGTGCGGCGGCGGCCACCGTGACCAGTTTTACGCGGTGGCTCTGCCAGTTATTGGTGTTGGTGGCTTTCTTTTCGCCGTGGAACTGCTTGATGCGCTCGATATAGCCATTGCCCAGGTTGGTCAGCAGCGCGCGGGTGGCGTCGCGGGTCTGGGGGCGAAGGTCGCTGGCGGTGAGGGCGTAGGCGCTGATCAGCATGTCGAGGTTGGTTTCGTCGATCGGGTTGAAGTCCGGCTGGTAGGTGCTGGCCCACGCGCTCAGGTAGTCATCCACTTGCTTGAGGTAGCGCGTGTCACGGCTCAGGCGCCAGGCCAGGGCCGCCTGGCGCATGACTGGCCAATCCTTCTCGGCGGCGATGCTTTGCTCGCGGATGCCGTGGTTCGGCAGGGTACCTTCGGTGTGCAGATGGGGCAGGGCGTCGGGCTGGTCGCCGAGGTGGCGCTGGGCGGCAGCCAGCAGTGATTTGGAGGTCGGATTCGAAGTGGCGGGCTGGCAGGCACTCAGGACCTGGGGCGCGGCAAAGGCGGCGTTGGCGAACGCGGCGAGCAGCGCGGCGAGGGCCACGGTGTGCAGAGGGCGTTGGAGCATGCTGTTCCTCAGGGATGGATTGACCCGATCGGGGCGCAGCCACGCTACCATGCCCGTGATGGGAATTTGATGAAATACCCGCCAGCCCTCTATCCTTGCAGGCCTTGCCCGGTCGAGAACAGGACGCACCATGACTTTGCAGTTCGTGAAGATGCACGCCCACGGTGATGATTTCATCGTGATCGACCGGCGCGGCCAGGATGACCCGATCACCGCTGAAATCGCCCGCCGCCTGGGCGACCGTCATCGCGGCATCGGCTTCAATCAATTGGCCGTGGTGCTCGACTGCACTGACGCGGCCGCCCGTATCAAATTCTGGAACCCCAACGGCACCCCGCTCGACACCTGCGGCAGCGCCACCCGCGGGGTTGCGGACATGCTGATGCGCGAAGCCGGCACTGCCACCCTCGTGCTGCGAACCAACCGGGGGCTGCTGACCTGCGTGCGCGAATCGGCGCAGCGGGTGTCGGTGGACATGGGGCGGCCGTCAGTGGGCTGGGAAGCTATTCCGCTGGCGCAAGCGATGGACACCGAACGCTTGCCGCTGGAGGGTGACCCGGTGGCGTGCAGCATGGGCAACCCGCACTGCACCTTCTTTGTCGATGACCTGGCGACGGTCGATATTGCGACGGTTGGCCCGTCGCTGGAAACCCACCCGTTGTTCCCCAACAAGACCAATGTGCATTTCGTGCAGGTACTCGACCGGGGTCATATCCGCCTGCGCATCTGGGAACGGGGCGGCGGTATCCCGCAGGGCTCGGGTTCGTGCTGTTGTGGCGCGGTGGTCAACGGGATTCGTCGTGGGCTGCTGGATGACACCGTCGACGTGCAATGCGATGGCGGTACCGTGACGGTGCATTGGGATGGGCGTGGCGGCGTGGTGTTGACGGGGTCAGTCCAAACCGTTGTTCACGGCACTGTGGCGGCCGCGCTCATGGGTGGCGCAATGGAAAGTGCACACTGAAGGTAGTGCCCCGGTCCGGGCTTGAGTTCACCGAAACGCCTCCATCATGGGCCTTGGCAATTTCCCGCACGATAAACAGCCCCAGGCCAACGCTACGCACCTCACTGTCCTGCTCCGTGCCTCGGGTCATGGGCTCAAACAAGCCGGCCATCAACGCTTCGGGAATCGCCGGGCCGTGGTTGTGCACCGAGAGCCGGCTCTCTTGTGCGTCCTGGTGCGAGGTGACGGTAATCGGCTGTTGCAGGTCGCCGTACGCCACGCTGTTGGCCACCAGGTTGCCGATGATTTGTTGTATGCGGTCGGCATCCAGGAACGTGCGGGCGCTGCCCGTGGCGTGATGTTCGAGGGTCGCCGTGGGGAACGCCACTTGCAACTCGTCGAGACTGTCACGGGTGACGGCGTGCAGGTCGAGTGCTACGGGATTGATGCTGATGCCCTGGCCGACTCTGGCCTGGGTGAAGTCCAGCAAGTCGGCGATCATCCGCTGCGCCCGTTCGGTGGACAGGCCGATATGCCCCAGGAGTTGGCGCTCCTTGGGGCTGCGCTCGCCACGGGCGAGGAACTCCGAGGCCATCTTGATCGCGGTAAGGGGATTCTTCAGGTCATGGCTGACAATCGCGACCATCTGCTCGGCAAACAGCGCCCGGCGCTGGGCGATTTCATAGGCGCTGCTCAGTTCGGCCTGGGCCTGCTGCAGCGCGACTTCAGTGGCGGTCTTTTCCTGCAACAAGGCTTCAGCCAGTTTGCGGGCATTGAGCAGTTCACGCTCGTACTTGTCGCGGTCGGTGGTGCCGAAGAGGGCCAGTTCGTTATAGGCAATGCCGGCATGTTCGTACCTGACGCCGTTGAGCAATACCGTGACGGTGCGCCGGTCACGGTGCAGCAGGTCGAGTTTTACTTCAGCGATGGAGCCCTGCATTTTCATCAGGGGCCCCAGGTGCGTCTGATGGAAGATCCGCCCGCCCATCGTCAGCAGGTCCTGGAACCGTCGTTCCTTCAACTCCTCGACGCTGAAGCCGGTCCAGTCGCTGAAGCACTGGTTGGCCTCCACGATGGTGCCGTCTTCCCGGGTGACTACCAAGGCGCAGGGCGCGCCGTCGAACAAACGTTGAGAGTCCGGCAACGACAGGTTATCGGCTGGCATCGGCACCCACCCATGGCAACAGGAAACTGTCCATGGCCGCTGAACAGGCGCCGGGTGCGCTCATGTGCGGGCAATGCCCCACGTTATCGACCAGGCAGTACGTGCTGGCGGGCAACGCGGCATGCAGGTACTCACCGACGCACACCGGTGCGATCAAGTCGTCGGTGGATTGCAGAATCAGGGTGGGGGTCATCAGGCCGGCGATGTCCTGGCGGTTGTCCGACAGGAACGTCACCCGTGCGAAGCGCTTGGCGATGTCCGGCTCGGTGCGGCAGAAACTGTTGGTCAGTTCTTCGCCGAGGGCCGGTTGCCCAGGCGCGCCCATGATCACCGGGGCCATGGTGCTGGACCAGCCGAGGTAATTGCTGTCGAGGGTATCGAGCAACGAATGGATATCGTCGAGGGTGAACCCGCCCGTGTAGTCACCGGAATCGATATAGCACGGCGAAGGACCGATCATCACATGGGCGGCGATTGTTCCGGGCGCCTGGCGATCGGCCAGGGCGCCGATCATCGCGCTGACGGAGTGCCCCACCAGCACCACCGGGCCCACGGCGTATTCATCAACAATCTCGCCCAAGTCATGGGCGTAGCCGGCGAGTGAGCTGTATTTTTCGCTGTCGTACGCGCCTAGGTCGGACTGGCCAGCCCCCACCAGGTCATACAGCACCACACGGAAACGCCCGGTGAAGTGAGGAAACAGATAATTCCACATGGTCTGATCACACCCGAAGCCATGGGAGAAAACCAGGGTCGTGGGACCGCTGCCATACACCCTGACGTTGTTGCGCTGCTGAAGGTCCATGGCGTTCTCGTGTAGGGCGTGTGTGGGGGTGGCGTAAGTCTAGATAGTCGGTGGCGTCGGGTCACCTGTTTATAGCGTCGATAGGGTAAAGTCGGCCGATTCAGGATGAAACTTCAGGTAACAAAACATGATGGTGTTCCTACGGCAATGTGTCTTGGGCTTGCTACTGATCGTTTCCGGCTCGAAGGTGTGGGCCGATACCGTTCCCCCGGCGCCGGTCACGGTTGCGCTGGACCAGCGCGTGATCGACCTGACCCAAACCCTCGACGCTGCCACTCAATCGCGTATGACCACGCAACTCGCCGGTCTGGAACAACGCAAGGGCGCACAGGTGGCGGTGATGCTGCTGCCGAGCACCCAGGGCGTTGGCATCGAGGACTTCGCCAACCAACTGTTCCGTGCCTGGAAACTGGGGCGCAAGGACGTCAACGACGGCATCCTGCTGCTGGTGGCGAAGGACGATCGCAAGGTTAGGATCGAAGTCGGTTACGGCCTGGAGGGCGTGGTCACCGACCTGCTGGCCCACCGCATCATCGAAGAACACATCACCCCGGCCTTTCGCCAGGGCGATTACGCCGGCGGCGTGCAGCAGGCGGTGGACGACCTGACGCTATTGGTGGACGGCGGCAACTTGCCCGAGGTGGCCAAGGCCGGGGTTGCGCCTGAAGCGTATGCGGTACTCCTGGCGTTCATGTTTGGCGGGGTGGTCGGGGTATTGATGGGCGCCGAAAAACTCCCTTGGCGCCGGGCCCTGATGGCGGTGGTCGGTGTCACCGTGGTGCTGGTCGCGGTGGCGGGCGGCAAGGACTGGCCGGTCTATTTGCTGTTGCTGCCCCTGTGCATGCTGATCGGTGGCGCTACTTTCGGCGCGTTGTGGCAGGCGAGGGCGGCGTTTTACACCGTGCTGGTGCTGTTGGGCTACATCGCCGGCGTGCTGCTGACCGATAACTTCGTGCGCGAGATATCCCTTATTCACTGGCTGGCTTATCCATTCGCAGGGTTGCTGGTCCTGGGCCTGTATCTCGGCCTGTTCCTGGTGATGAAGAGCATGTGGCAAGAGAGCCAGGTGGGCTTTATCGTGCGGCTGGTGGTGGTGCTGGCGGTGTACGGGATCGTCGGGGCATTGATTGACAAGGGCGCCACGGGATGGCTGCTGGCGTTTCCCTTCGCTTCGTTCGCGGCGCTGTTCATCTTTGCCCACGGTATCAGCGGCGGGTCGGGGTCGGGGTCGGGTGGGGGCTCCAGCTCCTCCGGTTCGAGTTCCAGTTCCAGCAGCAGCTCATCGGGTGGTGGTGGTTCCAGTGGTGGGGGTGGGGCGTCGGGGAGTTGGTAAGCCTCCCCCGGAAGCTAGGCGGGCTTGTAGGCAATCCAGCCCTTGAAGCTGAAGCCCGCGTAGAACAGTTCCACACCTTCGAAGCCTGCCTCCCGTAGCAGCGCTTCATCGTCGTTGGGTGACAACACCGGCAAGTGGCTGCTGATGGCGGCAATCGCCCGCTGGGCATCTTCAGCCGGTACGCCGGAATCCACGGCATAGGCTGCATAACGCTTCAGCCAGCGCGCTTTTTCCTCTGGCGAGGATTGGGGGAAGCTGTGATGCGCCGCAATCAAAGGCGCGCCCGGCGACAAGCGCCGCCATAGTTCTTTCAAGGTTTGCAGACGCTCTTCGGCCGGGATGAAGTGCAAGGTCAGCAAGGACGTGGCGGCATCGAACGGCCCCTCGGGCGCGGTATCGATATAGCCTTCATGTAACTGCACCCGGGCCATCAGCGGACCCAAGGTGGCCTCGGCCAGCTTCAGCATCTCGGCAGACGGGTCCACCCCCACAAACTGCCACTCGGGCTGGCTGTCGGCAAACTTCTTCAACTCCAGGCCGCCGCCTGCACCGAGTACCAATACCTTGCCGGTGGCTGGGACGCTTTCGCGCAGCAACAGGGTGGTCATGCGCTGCAGGGACTCGAAACCCGGTACCAGCCTCACCGGGCCTTCGGCGTAGCGGGCAACAGCGTCGGGGTCTGAAAACCAGGTCATTGCTGGCTCCTGTTGGCGGGGGAAGCGATAACCCTACTGGGGCGAATTCAGGCTGGCAATTGCAGAGATGTGCAGTTGTGTTAAAACGTTGCCTTTGCTGATTTTGAGAGTACCCCTCGAATGCTCCCCGACATGCTTATCCGCGATGCACGACCTGAAGACGCGTTATGCGTTGGCGTGCTGGGCATGCAGGTTTTTCTCGATACTTACGCCACCGAAGGCATTCGCGACTCAATCGCCGCCGAGGCGCTGCAAGCGTTTTCGCCCCAGACGATTTCCGCGCTGATCGCCCAGCCGGGCACGGCCATCATCGTCGCTGAAGCCAATGGGCATCTGGTGGGGTTTGCCCAAGTGGCGATGGACACCGGCCATGCGCTGATCTCAACCCCGAAGGCGGCGGAGTTGCAGCGGCTCTACATCCAGGAACGGTTTACCGGGCTCGGACTCGGCTACCGTTTGCTGCAAGCGGCTGAACAGCGCGCAGGGCAGGGTGGCGCTTCTTTGTTGTGGGCGACGGTGTGGGTCGGCAACGAGCGGGCGCTGGGTTTTTATCCGCGTCGTGGTTATGAGCTATTGGGGGCGCCTACGTATACGTTCCAGAATGAAACCCATGAAAATCGGTTGTTTGGCAAAAGGCTTGGCGTCTAGCCGTCAGAGCGTTTTGCTGAGGAAAACCCGGCTGCTGCCTTGCGGGTCGCATGGTATTTCACCAAAACGTACCCAGCCATTCTTCTCGTAAAATTCCGGGGCCTGGAAACTGATGGTGTACAGCACCGCCGAGCGGCACCCTCGGTGACGGGCTTCGTCTTCGAACGCCTTCAGCAGCGATGTACCCAGGCCTGAACCACGCAGCGCATCGGGCAAATGGAACAGGTCGAGGAACGCCATCCCGAGGCTGGTTTTGCCGGTGATGCCGCCGAGGGTTTCACCGGTGTCGGGATCCTTGATCAGCACCGTCAACGGACGTCGGTCATTGGAGCCGGTGATGTGTTCGTTGAAGGCGGCGAGTCCCTTGCCGAGAAGCTGCTCGGCTTCGGCGTCTGGTTGGTCACCTATCTCAATCAAATGCTGTTTCATCAGGTTCTGCTCCCTGTCAAAGCCGTTCCCGCACCATCCGCATCAGCCGTTCACCCACCTGATCCACGCCTTTGTTTTGCGCAACCACCTGGGCACCTTCCATCAACAACGTCAGCTCTTCAGCCAGCTCCCCGGGCTTGCTCGCCTTGAGCTGCGTGCACAGCAGCTTCACCCGCTCAAACTGGCGTTTTTTATGCGCCTGGATCAGCGCTCGCGCAGGGTGATCGGCCTCCGGAATTTCCGCGAGGGTGTTGGTAAACGGGCAACCGCGATAGCCCGCCCGTTCCAGGTCGTCGACGATAAAACCCGCCAAGCCCAGCAGCTGTTCCCTGGGGGAGTCGGGGTGTTGCTGCGCCAGGCCATCCAGCACATCGCTGTAGCTTTCCGTCAGGCGCTCCAGCCACTCCAGCACCAGCGCATCCTTATTCTCGAAATGCCGGTACACGGTCATCTTGGTCGAGGCGGCCAGTGCCGCAATGGCATCCACGCTGACACGGGTGATGCCCTGTTCGACAAACAGCGTTTGCGCCGCATCGACGATCCGCTCGCGCGGCGGCAGTTGAGGTGTCCGTTGCGCACGCATGCACATTCTCCACTTGACAGCGATACCATGGAGTATCGCATGATACTTAGCGGTATCGTCCGATACCGAAGAGTATTCATCATACCCGTTTGGAGGGTTTCATGTACCTGTCTGAATATGCCGATCAGGATGCTACCGGCCTGGCACGCCTGATCCACACCCACGCTGTCAGTGTCGACGAGGTGCGCGCGGTGGCCTTGCAAGCCATCTTAACCGTCAACCCGCAGATCAACGCCTTGGTGGAAGCCTGGGACGATGAACCGGTTGCGGCCCAAGGCCCGTTCCATGGCGTGCCGCTTTTGCTCAAAGACCTGGGCGTCAGCGCCGCAGGCCGCCGCAATGAACTCGGCAGCGCGCTCGCGCAGGGCTGCACCGCCGATGCCGACTCGGAACTGATGACCCGCCTGCGCCGCGCCGGCCTCATGCCGTTGGGCCGCACCACCACCCCCGAATTCGCCGCCAGCACCACCACCGAAAGCCGCTTTTCAGGCCCCACCCGCAACCCGTGGGACGTGCAGCGCAGCGCCGGTGGTTCCAGCGGCGGCTCGGCAGCGGCGGTGGCGGCGGGGTTGGTACCGGTGGCGCATGCGACCGATGGCGGCGGCTCAATCCGCGTACCCGCGTCCATGTGCGGCCTGTTCGGGCTCAAGCCGAGCCGTGGCCGCGTGCCCATGGGGCCGGACGTCGACGAAGTCTGGAGTGGTTTGGCAGTGCACGGGGTATTGACCCGTTCGGTACGCGACAGCGCTGGCATGCTCGACGCGATCCATGGCGGCGCGCCTGGAGATCCGTTCCACATAGCACCGCCAGAAAACAGCTTTTCGGCGCTTGCCCAACGGGCGCCCGGTTCGTTGCGCATTGCCCTCCAGAGCCTGCCTTTAAGCGGGCAAAAGCTGCATCCGGCGGTGGAACAGGCGCTGTTCAATACCGCCAAACAACTGGAAGCACTGGGTCATCAGGTTGAAGAAATCCAGCCGGACATTGGCGTGAGTTGGGAAGCGTTTGTCGAACTCAATGCGCGTTTCTGGTCGTCGAACACGGCAGCCTGGATAGATGCAGTTGCCGGCGCGACGGGTCGTTCGATCAGTGCTGAATACCTGGAACCGGCGACTCTGGCGTTGTATCGCCTGGGCAAGTCACTGCAAGCGACAGACCTGTTGGGTGCACTGTGGGAACGCAACATCGTCGCGCGCCACATGGGTGACCTGTTCCAGCGATATGACGTGCTGCTGTCGCCCACACTGCCCGGGCTGGCGCCGATGATCGGCGACTACAACCAGGGCCAGGCGCAACTGGACGGGCGAGGGTGGATGAATCGAGTGTTTGCGCATTCGCCGTTTACCGCGCTGGCCAATGTCATTGGCGCGCCGGCGATGTCGGTGCCGCTGGGTCATGATTCCCGGAGCGGGCTGCCGATCGGCATGCAGTTCATGGGCGCGTTTGGTCAGGAGGGCATGTTGCTTGGCCTGGCGACGCAACTGGAACGGGCAACGCCTTGGGCTGCACGTCGCCCGCACGTGTGGGCCGGGGGAAACCCGTAACCCAAGGCAAATGCTTTCCCTGTGGCGAGGGAGCTTGCTCCCGTTGGGCTGTGCAGCAGCCCCAAAACCGGTCACCAGGTCTCTGAAAAACCGCGTCCACTGAATCAGGGGCGCTTCGCACCCCAACGGGAGCAAGCTCCCTCGCCACAGGGGGAAGTGTGATGGCTAGATATCCATCACCATCTCATGCCACGCCATCCCGCCGTGGTCCGACGCCGACGGCTGCACATAGCGATAGCCCATGCGCTTATACAGCTCCACATGGCGGTCCTTGCACATCAGGTGAATGGTCTTCTTGCCCATCGCCTGCATGCGCTGCACGAACTCCGTCATCAAGCGCGTGGAGTAGCCCTTGCCTTGCTGGGCGGGATCCACCACCACCGACATGATCACCACATTCGGCGCATCGGCTGAATGCCCGACCAACTCCTTGAAGGCCTCATCCGACATCACCACTTCATCGGCGCAACCGCAGTTGATGAAACCGACCACAACACCATCCGCCTCCAGGATCAGAAAGCCTTGCGGGTACAGCGCAATGCGCGTGGCGATCTTTTCCAGAGTCGCGGCTTCGTCGCCTTCGTAGGCGGTGATTTCGATTTCGTAGCAACGGTTGGCGTCGGCGGGGTTGGCGTTACGGAAGGTGAGGGCGTGCATTGGGTTACCAGAGAAATTGAACGACAGCCCCCATGATAAAGAAAGAACACCCCGACAGCACCGCCGAACACAAAACCCACTCACACCACCGACCCCCTATGGGAGCCGTCGAGCTTTAGCGAGGCCGCGATGGCGGCCTTCCTGGCACCATCAATATTCGCCAAGCCGGATAACTGGAAAACCCGCAAATGCGGGTTTTCTGGTAACTGAGCCAGGCTCTATTAAACCCCACCCACCAACTTCCCCCCCTCCAACCGCCGCTTATACGCACTGTCCCGACTCGCCAACCAGAAATACAACGGCGACGTCACCACCAACCCCACCAACCAGGACAAATCCGCCCCGTTGATATGCGCCGAAATCGGCCCGACATACAGCGGCGTATTCATAAACGGAATCTGCACCACAATCCCCACCGCATAGGCCACCAGCGCCTGGGGGTTGTACCGGCCATAAATCCCGCCATCCACGCGAAAGATCGAACCGATGTCGTACTTGCCCTTATGGATCGCATAGAAGTCGATCAGGTTGATCGCCGTCCACGGCACCAGTACCACCAGCAGCACCAGCACCATGTCCACGAAGTGCCCGATAAAATCCTTTGACGCAAACACCGCCGCAATCGAGCACGCCGCCAGCACCAGCACCGAGATCACTGCACGCGCCTTGGCGGTCGGGATCCAGCGGTAGGCAAAGGTCTGTACCAGGGTGATCAATGACAGCACGGCGCCGTACAGGTTAAGTGCGTTGTGGCTGATCACGCTAAGCAGGAACAGCAACAGCATCAGCGGGCCAATGGAGCCGGTCGCCAGTTTGACCGCGTCCATGGTGTCCATGCCCACCGGCGTAGCCAGTACCGCAACCGCACCAAAGATGAACGACAGGCTGGAACCGAGCACGGTACCCAAATAGGTGGTCCAGAAGGTCGACGCCACCGGCACATCCGCCGGCAGGTAGCGGGAGTAGTCAGACACATACGGCGCAAACGCGATTTGCCACAGCGCGGCCAGCGACACGGTGGCCAGCCAGCCGGAGATGTTGAAGTTACCGCGTGTCAGGAAGTCGGCCGTCTGCACATGGGTGAAGATGTAGCCGAACCCCAGCACGATGCCCGCGCCCAGCACCCAGGTACCGATGCGGTTGAGGACGTGGATGAAGCGGTAGCCGATGATGCCGATGATCCCGGAGCCGATGGCGCCGATGACGATGCCTACCGGTACCGGGATCGCGTCGACGACGCCGTGCAGGGATTTGCCCGCCAGTACGATGTTGGAGGCGAAGAAGCCGATGTACATCACGCCGGCGATCACCACCACCAGCAGTGCGCCGAGGGAGCCGAACTGGGCGCGGCTCTGGATCATTTGCGGGATGCCCATCTGCGGGCCCTGGGCCGAGTGCAGCGCCATCAGCACGCCGCCGACGAGGTGGCCGACGAGGATGGCGATGATGCCCCACACCAGGTTCAGGCCGAACAGTTGCACGGCCAGCGCGCCGGTGACGATGGGCAACGGCGCGATGTTGCCGCCGAACCACAGGGTGAACAGGTCTCTTACCTTTCCGTGGCGATCTTCCGGGGGCACGTATCCAATCGTGTGTTTTTCGATAAGCGGGGCGGAGGATGTTGCAGTGGTAACCATGACGAGCTCCAAGGCAAGGTGAGTACGTTGACGTACTTCGCTGGGCGGCGCGTGTGCGTCGCTTTTGTTGTTGGAGTGATCATGTGCAATGGTCACAGGGAGGTAAATTAGTAAGTTTGTTGCTATAGACCTTAAAAATAATATCTCGCGGGTTTTTTTGCTCCGGTATGTTGCATGCACTTGAATCAGTGTGAAAAAGCCGATTTTCACGCACTTGTTTGGGGCGAAATCCCACGTTTATGGAGGTCCCGATGGCTGCCTATAACCTGCGCCAGCTCAGATATTTTGTAACCACGGCCGAGTGCGGCAGCGTGGCAGAGGCCTCGCGCAAGCTCTATATCGCGCAACCGTCGGTGTCGACGGCCATCAAACAGCTGGAAGACAGCTTCGGTGTGCAGCTGTTTATCCGCCATCACGCCCAAGGGGTGTCGCTGACGCCAAGCGGTGCGCGGTTCTATCGCAAGGCCCTGGAGCTGCTGCGGGTGGCCCACGAATTTGAGCAGAACGCCCTGGCAGACAATGACGTGGTGGCGGGGCAGATCGATATCGGTTGCTTCGAAACCGTGGCACCGCTGTATTTGCCGCGCTTGATTGCCGGTTTCCGGGAGCGTTGGCCGGGGGTGGAAATCCGTCTGCGCGATGGCGAACAACAGGAACTGGTGCAGGCGCTGACGGCCGGCAGTATCGATGTGGCGATGCTGTTTGAGCATGACCTGGGCAGCGCCATCGAGACCACGCCGCTGATGCCGCCGCAGCAACCCTATGCGTTGCTGCCGGCGGATCACCGGTTTGCGCAGCAGGCCAAGGTGTCGTTGGCGGACTTGGTGCTGGAACCGATGATTTTGCTGGATGTGCTGCCGAGCCGGACGTACTTCGTGAGCATCTTTGAAGAGCGTGGGCTGACGCCGAATATTGTCTTCAGTTCGCCGTCGATCGAGATGGTGCGGGGGATGGTGGGGCGCGGGTTCGGGTTTTCGATCCTGGTGACCAAGCCGTTTTCGCCGTATTCCTATGACGGGCAGAAGCTGGTGTGCGTGCCGTTGGCGGAGACGGTGACGGGGTCGGGGTTGTCGGCGGTGTGGTTGCGGCGGGCGCCGTTGACCAAGCCGGTGCAGTTGTTTGTGGAGTATTGCCGGGAAGAGCTGGCGCGGTTGTTAGGTTAGACACAGAACTAAAATGTGGGAGCGGGCTTGCTCGCGAAAGCGGTGGATCAGTCAATACATTGGGTGACTGTCGCACCGCATTCGCGAGCAAGCCCGCTCCCACATTTGGCCCGCGTTTCAGGCGCGAATCGAGTCGAGCATGCGCAACAACATGGCATCGCAAGCCTTCAGTTGCGCAACACTCACAAACTCATCCGGCTTATGCCCCTGGTCCATGCTCCCAGGCCCGCACACCACCGTCGGAATGCCCGCCGCATCAAACAACCCACCCTCGGTCCCGAACGCCACGGTGCCAAATTCCCGCGAGCCGCAAAACGCCGCAATCAGCTCCGCCGCCTGGCTGCGCTGGTCGGTGGCCAGCCCCGGGTACGCCGACAACTCACTGAAGCGAATCGCACTCTGCCGGCTCACCGCCTGCATCCGCGGCAACACCTGCTGCATCGCATAGGCTTGCAGCTCCTCGGCCACTTCACCCGGGTCCATCGAGGGCAGGGCGCGCACTTCAAAGTCAAAACGGCAATCGGCAGGCACGATATTCAACGCCTTGCCCCCGGAGATCACCCCGGTTTGCACGGTGCTGAACGGCGGGTCAAAGCGCTCGTCCTGATGCACCTTGAGCCGCTGGCCGATTCGCCCCAGCTCACCAATCAACTCGGCCGCATACTCGATCGCATTCACGCCCTGGGGCGCATACGCCGAATGGCAGGCCTCGCCATGCACTTCACAGCGCATGGCGAGCTTGCCTTTATGGCCCAGCACCGGCTTCAACTCGGTGGGCTCGCCGATAATGCACAGCAGTGGTTTCACCGGCCATTGTTCCAGCACCTTGAGCAACGAACGCACCCCAAGGCAGCCGACTTCCTCGTCGTAGGACAGGGCGATGTGCACCGGCATGCGCAAGTCTGCGCTTGCCAAGGCCGGCACCAGCGCCAGTACACAGGCGATGTAGCCCTTCATGTCCGCCGTGCCCCGGCCAAACAGCTTGCCGTCGCGTTCGGTCAACTCAAACGGCGGCAACGTCCACGGCTGGCCATCCACCGGCACCACATCGGTGTGCCCCGACAGCACAATCCCGGGCACATTCGCCGGGCCGAGGGTGGCGAACAGATTGGCCTTGCTGCGCTCATCGTTGTAGATCAACTCGCAAGGCACGCCGAACCCTGCCAGGTAATCGCGCACGAACTCGATCAGCTTCAGGTTGGATTCGCGGCTGGTGGTATCAAACCCCACCAGCGCCTGCAGCAGTTCGCGGCTGGTGCTCATCGGTCGTCTCCGGCCACGCCGTAGCCAGGGGAGCGGTCCGGGGCGAGGGCGCGGTCGATGTAGTCCTGCACCTGTGGACGGTAGGCGTCCCAGAGCTTTTGCAGCTCGGCGATCGGCTGCTCGTCGGCCCAATCCACCCGCAGGTTGATGATCGGCCAGGTCAGCTCGCCCACCACCACCAGCGCGGCGGAATGCACCGGCCCGGCTTCGCCCCCGGCGGCAATGGCCGCATGCATCGCGGCCAGCAGGCGGTCTGCCAGTTGGCCTTCGCCTTGCTCGAAGGCCTTGATCATCGCCTCGATCACCGCGCGGTCGGCGAGCATATTGCCGGCGGCCACGCACTGTTCGCCCGACACCGCATTGTGGGTGCCAAGGGTTTCGTTGCCGCTGAAATGCACCGTGCGCCCGAGGTGATCAATCGCCGTCAGTTGCCGGTATTGGCTGTAGCCGTTGCGGGTCAGGGCCTTGTCTACGGCATCGGCAGGGGCAAGACCTTGCTCCAATAGATCGAGTACGTCCGGGCCGAGGGCGGGCAGGGTGATGTTCTGGGTCGAGACCGCACCCACGCCGGGCCGCAGCCATGGGCAGCGGGCGCCCACGGCGATGCTCGATGAGCTGATGGCAATGCCCATCTGGCCGGTTTCCGCGCAGCGGGCGACGATTGAAAAGGTCATGTCGTGCCTCCTTGGATTACTCGGGGATGACTGCAATCACGTCGATTTCCATCAGCCACTGTGGCTGGCCCAGGGCCGAAACCACCAACCCGGTGGAGATCGGGAACACGCCTTTTAGCCACTTGCCGACTTCCTGGTACACCGGCTCGCGGTAGCGCGGGTCGATCAGGTAGGTGGTGGTCTTGACGATGTGGCTCAGGTCGCTGCCGGCCTCTTCCAGCAGTTGCTTGACGTTTTTCATTGCCTGTTCGGCTTGCGCGCGCGGGTCGCCAAGGCCGATCAGGTTGCCGTCGAAATCGGTGCCCACCTGGCCCCGTACATACACCGTGTTGCCGGCGCGTACGGCCTGGCACAGGTCATTGTCCAGGCTCTGGTTAGGGTAGGTTTCCTTGGTGTTGAACATGCGGATGCGAGTGTGAGTAGGCATCAAAAAAACTCCAGAAAAAAGTGATCAGGCGCTGACAGGTGAGGTGTGAACAACCGGTGTGGGTTCGCGGTACTCAAGGTATTGGCGCTGGATGGCGATATGGTCGGCCACGTACTTGGCGTCATGCCACACCCCCCAGATAAACGACGAGCCCCGGCGCGACTGCCATGGCAAACCGAGGAAGTAGATGCCTGACTCGCTGGCTACGCCGCGCTGGTGCTGCGGCTTGCCGGCGGCGTCAAATGCATCGACCTTCAGCCAGCTGTAATCCACGGCAAAGCCGGTGGCCCAGATGATTGAAGTGATACCGGCCTTGGCCAGGTCCAGTTCCAGGATCGGGTGCTTGATGCACTCGGCATCGGGAAACGCACGACGCGCTTCGGGCTCTGGCGGCAGGTCGAGGCCGTTGCGCTCGATATAGGCATCCGCCGCATCCAGCAGGGCCAGGTAGTTCTCATCGCCGCGGGCCAGGTTTTCCACCAGGTTGGGCTGGAAGCTCGCAACGCTGCCGTTGAAGGATTGGGTCAGGCCGACCAGGGTCATGCCTTGCTGGGCCAGCTCGCGGAAGTCAATGGTCTTGCCGCCGTGGGCGCCGCTCACCGCAATGGTCACGTGCTCGCGGCCGGGTTTCATCGCGGCCTGGTCCCACTCACCCAACACGCCCAGCCACCAGCAGAAATCGCGGTTGCGATAGGCACGCGGTGGGCGGTCGTGAGCACCCACCGACAGGTACACCTGGCGCCCGGAGCGTTGCAGTTCGTCGGCGATCTGCACCCCGGAGGAACCCGCCCCCACCACCAGCACTGCGCCGGCCGGCAGTTGCGCGGGGTTGCGGTAGTCGGCGGAGTGGATCTGGTGCAGCGCGCTGTCTTGAGGGGCAATCGCCGGAATCACCGGCTTCTGGAACGGCCCGGTGGCCGCCACCACGCGGTTGGCTTCGATCACGCCTTCGCTGGTGTGGATGGTGAAGCCTGGGCGACCGACATTGCGCACCACCGAGGTCACGTCGACGCCGGTACGAATCGGTGCATTGAACTTGCGTGCATAGGCTTCGAAGTAGTCCGCCACACGCTCTTTCGGCGCAAAGCCATCGGGGGCGACGTTATCGAAAGCCAGGCCCGGAAAACGGTCATGCCAGGCCGGGCCGTTGGCGACCAGCGAATCCCAGCGGCCGGTGCGCCAGCGCTCGGCGATACGGCTGCGCTCCAGCACCAGGTGCGGCACGCCTTGCTTGCTCAGGTGCTCGCTCATGGCGACGCCAGCCTGACCGGCTCCCACCACCAGCGTGTCTGTTTTTGTTATTGCTTGAGTCATGTGTCTGTCCTTGCGTAATGCAGTTGGATTCAGCTTGGGCATGGCTTCAAGGCTAGGGGGAGGGCGGTTTTTAATAAAATATTATTAAGCTGGGAAGTGAGCATAAATATCGGATGCAGGCTCACCCTATCGGGTGATTTCGAGGATGGAGCGGGTGTGCAACCATCCTTGCAGTTCTTTCAGCGAGTGTTTGAAGTGGAAAACGACCGGCTTTCTTCTGCGCAATGGTTCGAACAGATGGCCCGGGTGACCGATAGCATCGGGCAATCGGGGTTCGCCGCGACCTTGTTCGAGGCTCTCGGTTATCTCCAGCCGATCCAGGCCACCACGCTGTATTTCTACCCGCGCGGTGGCATGCCCAGTGCGCTGTTCGAGCTGGACGGGCCATGGTTGCCACAAGGCAATGTGCGCCAGTACCTGTCGGGGTTTTATCTGCTCGACCCGTTTTACGGGGCCTGTGTGGAGGGCGTCAGCTCCGGGTGTTACGAGCTGGCCGAGGTCGCCCCCGATCACTTCGAGCTCAGCGAATACTTCCAGTCGTTTTACCGCCACTCCCATCTGGAGGATGAGCTGAACTACATCCTGCAGTCGAGCAACGGCTCGAGCCTGGCGGTGTCGCTGGCCTTTACGCAAAAGCTCGACGCCACCATCACCGGCCAATTCAAACGCATCGCGCCGTGGGTGCTGGCGGTGCTGGGCAAGCATTTCGTTGGCCTGGATGCCCAGGGGGCGCGATTCGAAAACCTGCTGGAGCAGCGCATTCACTCGGCGCTGAACAACTTCGGCTCGTCGATATTGACCGAGCGGGAATGCCGGATCGCCCAACTGATCCTGCGCGGGCATTCCACCCGTTCGCTGGCCGAACGCCTCGATGTCTCGGAAGACACCATCAAGTCCCACCGCAAGCACATCTACACCAAGCTCGATATCGGCGCGCAATCGGAACTGTTTGCCCTGTTTATCGATTCGCTGGCCGAAGCCCAGGGCGTCCTGAGCAAAGACCCCCTTGAAAGCTACATGAGCAAGCACCGCTGAGCGGCGTTGCTCGCCCTTGCGTCACTACTAATAAGAGAGAAATACCATGAACGTACCCGCCCAACTGAACCGCCTGACCGAGGACTACCAGAAGTCGGATGCGGCCCACCACATCCATGCATTTGTCGATCAAAAAGCGCTGAATGCCGAAGGCCCGCGGGTGATGGTGCGCGGTGAGGGCCTTTACCTGTGGGACAGCGAAGGCAAGCGTTACCTGGACGGCATGTCGGGCCTGTGGTGCACCCAGCTGGGTTACGGTCGCAGGGACTTGACCGCTGCCGCTGCCGCCCAGATGGACCAGTTGGCGTACTACAACATGTTCTTTCACACCACCCACCCGGCGGTGATCGAGCTGTCGGAGTTGCTCTTCAGCCTGTTGCCGGGCCACTACAGCCACGTGATCTACACCAACTCGGGCTCCGAGGCCAACGAAGTACTGATCCGTACCGTGCGCCGTTACTGGCAAGTGGTCGGCCAGCCGCAGAAAAAAATCATGATCGGGCGCTGGAATGGTTATCACGGCTCCACGCTGGCGGCGTCTGCCCTGGGCGGCATGAAGTTCATGCACGAGATGGGCGGCCTGATTCCCGACGTGGCACACATTGACGAACCCTACTGGTACGCCCATGGCGGCGAGCTGACGCCTGCCGAGTTCGGCCGCCGCTGCGCCTTGCAGCTGGAAGAGAAAATCCTCGAGCTGGGCGCTGAAAACGTCGCCGGGTTTATCGCCGAGCCGTTCCAGGGCGCGGGCGGCATGATCTTCCCGCCGGAAAGCTACTGGCCCGAGATCCAGCGCATTTGCCGGCAATACGATGTGCTGCTGTGTGCCGATGAGGTGATTGGTGGCTTTGGCCGTACCGGCGAATGGTTCGCCCATCAACACTTCGGTTTCGAGCCCGACACCCTGTCCATCGCCAAGGGCCTGACCTCCGGTTACCTGCCGATGGGTGGCCTGGTGCTGAGCAAGCGCATGGCCGATGCACTGGTGGAGCACGGCGGCGTGTTTGCCCACGGGCTGACCTATTCCGGGCACCCGGTGGCGGCAGCGGTGGCGCTGGCCAACCTCAAGGCGCTGCGGGATGAAGGCATCGTGCGCCAGGTGAAGAACGACACCGGGCCGTACCTGCAAAAAATCCTCCATGAAGTGTTCGGCAATCACCCGATGGTCGGCGAGATCCAGGGCACGGGCCTGCTCGCGGCCTTGCAGTTCGCTGAAGACAAGAGCACCCGCAAGCGCTTCGAGAACGAAAATGACCTGGCCTGGCAGTGCCGCACGTTTGGTTTCGAAGAGGGCGTAATCATTCGCTCGACGCTGGGCCGCATGATCATGGCGCCGGCACTGGTGGCCACGCGCACTGAGCTGGACGAGCTGGTTGAAAAGACCCGCATCGCCGTGGATCGCACCGCACGGATCGCGGGAAAACTCTGAAGTGACCAGCGCGCCACCCCAGGCGAGGGGTGGTGCGCAACCTCCATCAGGCAACGCTGAACGGCATCGATGCCATCGAATGCCGCGACGCCCTGCATCCCCATTTCCAGGAGTCACCCATGAATACAATAACAAACGTGACTGATACACCCGCTCATCAATCCTCACCCAAAGCCGCCTCGTCCCGCCGGTTCCGTCAGCCGCTGGGTCTTATCGGGCTGGTGCTGTTCGGCCTGGCGTACATGGTGCCGCTGGCGGTGTTTACCACCTACGGGCTGGTGACCCAAATGACCAAGGGCCACTTGCCGACCGCCTACATGCTGACCCTCGCCGCCATGCTGCTGACGGCCTACAGCTATGGGCGCATGGTCCAGGCGCATCCCTATTCGGGCTCGGTCTACTCCTACACCCGCAAGGCGTTTGGCGCTTACTTCGGCTTCATCGCCGGGTGGACCCTGTTGCTGGACTACATCTTCCTGCCGTTGCTCAGCTATTTGCTGATCGGCATCTACATGTCCGAGTATTTTCCCGGGGTGCCGACCGCCGTGTGGGTGCTCGGCTCGATTGCCCTGGTGACCACGCTGAACCTGGTGGGCATCGAGTCCATCACCCGGGTCAACTGGATACTCATCGTCGCTCAGTTGGTGTTCATCGTGGTGTTCGTGGCGTTGTCGGTGCACACCCTGAGCGAGCAGTCCGCACCCGTGTCGCTGCTGGCGCCATTCCACCATGAAGGCTTCAGCGCGCCGCTGATCATGGCGGGCGCCGCGGTGCTGTGCCTGTCGTTTCTTGGCTTCGATGCGGTGTCGACCATGGCCGAGGAAACCCCCAACCCACGCCGCACCATCCCGTTGGCGATCATGGTGGTGTCGCTGTTCGGCGGCCTGCTGTTCCTGCTGGTTTCGTATTTCGCGCAAATGGTGTTCCCGCAATGGAACAGCTTCGTCGACCCGGATGCCGCCTCGGTGGATGTGATGCGCCGGGTGGGCGGCGAACTGCTGGTGACCGCCTTTACCGCAACCTATGTCGCCGGTTGCTTCGCCTCGGCGATGGTCTCCCAGGCCAGCGTGTCGCGGGTGCTGTTCGCCATGGGCCGTGACGGCGCGCTGCCCCGCGTGCTCGGCAAGCTGGTGACGAAAAAGCGCGTGCCCGCCACGGCCATCGTGCTGGTCAGCCTGTTCTCGCTGATTGCCTTGTTCATCACGCTGGATACCGTCGCCAACATGATCAGCTTCGGTGCGCTGTTCGCGTTCTCGGCGGTGAACCTGGCGGTGATCAAGCACTACCTGGTCGACCAGAAGTTGCGCGGTACCAGGAACTACTTGCTGTACGCGGTTGTGCCGGCGCTGGGGTTCCTCAGCACGATCTGGCTATGGAGCAGCCTTTCCAGCCTGTCGTTCACCATCGGCCTGTGCTGGATGGGGCTTGGGCTCCTGTGCCTGCTGGGCATCACGCGGGGGCTGCGCGTGAAGATGCCGGAACTGCAGATCGCCGAGTGAACCCCTCTTTTATCCATCGCCATTCGTTGGGAGTACAACGTGTTCGACCTTAACTACTGGCAACAGCGTGTTGCCCGCCAGACGTTCATCAACACCGCCCTGATCGGTGGCCGCTCAGTGAATGCGGCATCCGGGGCGACCTTCGATGCCATTAACCCTGCGACCCAGCAGTTGCTGTCGCGGGTTGCAGCCTGCGGTGACGCAGAAGTCGACCTGGCCGTGCGCAGCGCACGCCAGGCCTTCGAGACCGGCCCCTGGCGACGGATGCCGCCGGTGGAGCGCAAGAAAATTTTGATCAGGCTCTCCGAATTACTGATGACCCACCGCGAGGAACTGGCGCTGCTCGATTCGCTGAACATGGGCAAGCCGGTGATGGACGCCTACAACGTTGACGTGCCCGGCGCCGCCAATGTGTTTGCCTGGTACGGCGAAGCCCTCGACAAACTCTACGATCAAGTCGCGCCCACCGCTCACAACGCGTTGGCAACCATCACGCGTGAAGCACTGGGGGTGATCGCGGCGGTGGTGCCGTGGAACTTCCCGCTCGACATGGCCGCCTGGAAACTCGCGCCGGCGTTGGCGGCCGGTAACAGCGTGGTCTTGAAACCTGCCGAGCAGTCGCCGTTTTCTGCCCTGCGCCTGGCCCAGCTTGCCCTGGAAGCCGGTGTCCCTGAAGGTGTGTTGAATGTGGTGCCCGGCCTCGGCGACAGTGCCGGCAAGGCCCTGGGGCTGCACCCCGACGTGGATTGCCTGGTGTTCACCGGCTCCACTCAGGTGGGCAAATACTTCATGCAGTATTCCGCCCAGTCCAACCTGAAACAGGTGTGGCTGGAGTGTGGCGGCAAGAGCCCGAACCTGGTGTTTGAGGACTGCCAGGACCTGGACCTTGCGGCGCAGAAGGCCGCCTTCGGCATCTTTTTCAACCAGGGCGAAGTGTGTTCGGCCAACTCCCGTCTCTACGTGCAACGCTCCATCCATGACGAATTCGTCGAGCGCCTGATCGCCAAGTCGCGCGCCTGGATACCGGGTGATCCGCTGGACCCCGGCAGTGCGGCCGGTGCCATCGTCGACAGTCAGCAAACCGCACGCATCATGCACGCCATCAGCCAAGCCCAGGGGGAGGGCGCCAGGCTGTTGTGCGGTGGCGAACAGTTGACCATCAATGGCTCCTCCAACTTCATCCAGCCGAGCATTTTTGCCGACGTGACCCGCGACATGGCCCTGTCCCGTGATGAAGTGTTCGGCCCGGTGCTTGCCGTCAGCGCTTTCGACACGGAAGAGCAGGCGATACAGCAGGCCAACGACAGCCTCTACGGCCTGGCGGCCTCGGTATGGAGTGATGACCTCAACCGTGCGCACCGTGTGGCCCGGGCGCTGAATGCCGGGACGGTGTCGGTCAACACCATCGACGCCCTGGATGTGGCGGTGCCGTTCGGTGGTGGCAAGCAATCCGGGTTCGGGCGTGATTTGTCGCTGCACGCTTTTGACAAGTACACGCAGCTGAAAACCACCTGGTTTCAGCTGCGTTGACTCAAGCGGTTATCCGGTCGTGTATTTATGCGTGCGCGACCGGCACAACTACAGGCAAAATCAGTGCGAACTCAGAGGGCTTTGAACACCATGGTCACTATTCGCGTAATGAGCACTGCCGACTACGACGCCGTGCTCGAACTGATGCAGAAAACGCCTGGCATCTCCCTGCGCGATGCCGACTCCCGCGAGGCCACTGAGCGTTACCTGGAGCGCAATTCAGGCATGAGTTTCGTCGCCGAGGTCGATGGGGGGCTGGTTGGGTGCGTGATGTGCGGGCACGATGGCCGGCGCGGGTATTTGCAGCACTTGCTGGTGCTGCCCGCGTATCGGCGCCAGGGTATTGCGAACGCGTTGGTTGAGCGCTGCCTCACCAGCCTGGCGCAATTGGGCATCCGCAAATGCCACCTGGATGTGTTCAAGACCAACGACAGCGCTGCCCGTTATTGGCAGAGCCAGGGCTGGCAGCTGAGGACCGATATTGATCGCTATTCGTTTACCCGACCGGGTGACGAGAACGCCTGACGTCCATGGAGGGACAGATGCTCGAGATACGACGCGCCACGCTGGAAGATGCACAGGCAGCCTTCGACATTCGCCTGTTGGCCATACGCAGTCAATGCATCGGCGCCTATACGTCCGAGCAGATGATGTTGTGGACGCAAGGCGCAGCCAAGGACGGTTACGACACGCTGATGGACAAGCATTTTTACCTGGGCTGCGTGAACGCTGAACCTGTGGCCACCGGCATGCTGGATCTGGCGAACAACGAAATCGGTGCGCTGTTTGTGCTGCCCGGGTTTACCGGACGCGGGATTGGCAAACAGATACTGGCGTATCTGGAAGCGTTGGCGCAGGAATTGGGGATCGAGGAAGTGATCCTGGACGCGACGTTGAACGCGGCGGATTTTTATCGACGGTGTGGGTATGTGGGCGATGAGCAGGCGATCTACCACTCGCCATCGGGGTTGCAGTTGGCCTGTATTCCTATGCGTAAACACCTGCGCCGTTTGCGCTGACACGGAAAAACTGTGGTGAGGGCGCTTGCTGTGGCGAGGGAGCTTGCTCCCGCTGGGTCGCGAAGCGGCCCCAATAAAGCCAGCGCAATCTGACTGAAAGAACTCGCTGACCTTTTTGGGGCTGCTGCGCAGCCCAGCGGGAGCAAGCTCCCTCGCCACAGGTCATGTGTCGTCTTGGGTATTGAACTCCGTACGCAAACACCTGATCACCTCGCTCACCGAAGCTCCTTGAACCACCGGCGGCGTAGGGCTCTCACCAAACTCCCGCCAGATAAAAAGCGTCAGCTCCGCACCGTCGGTAGCCTTCTGCTGCGTCCCGAAATCCTGCAGCACCCGATAGCGCTCATCCTGCCAGAACAGCGCTTCAACCCATCCATACACCGGTATGAAATGAAAGTGCAGCGGGAAGCCCGGCATATGCCCGAACCGGCTGATGTAAAGCCACTTGGGCTTCAACTGAGCCTCCATGACCCGCTGGGTTTTGGCCAGCAACCCACCCAGCTCCGCGAGCGCCGCATCGGGCATCTCGGCCAGTGAGTCAACCGGCGCCTTGGCACCCAGCATCAGGTAGCCCGGCAGTGCGGATGACAGGTGATGATTGAGCAGCCAGTGCTCGGTCTCATGCACAACAAAGGATGGATCGATCTTCATCGACGGGCTTCCATGCGAAGAGGCTTGGCAGGATACCAAGAGTCATCGCCCTGTATCCCGCAAATGCAGCGGATCTGTCTCTATCGCGGCATTCACCTTATCGGTACGGTTCATCCATACCTATTCAATGCCGAGAAAACCATGGACCTGACCGCAATCCCCTTTGGCACCACCGACTGGTCGACCCTCGAACCGGTGATGCATCCCGGCGAAACCGGCAGTGCGTATTGGCGCACCTGCCAGTTCGGTTCAACCCGCGTGCGCATGGTCGAATACAGCGCCGGTTACCTGGCGGATCACTGGTGTTGGCGCGGGCATATCCTGCTGTGCCTGGAAGGTGAGCTGCACACCGAGCTGGAGGATGGCCGGCAGTTCACGCTGACTGCCGGGATGAGTTATCAGGTGGGCAATGACATGGAGGGGCATCGTTCCTCCACTGCCATTGGCGCAAAGTTATTTGTGGTCGATTGACGTTCCATCGCCCTTCAACCCTTGCGATAAACCCCCGCCAACTCCCGCGCCAGCCCAATGAAATTCTGCAACGGCGCCGACGGATTGAACGCGCGCCGCACCAGGGTGATCGGCGCCAGCAACCTGGGTCGTGCATCGCTGATCCGGCAGTACACCACGCTTTCGCGATGCACGTCGCGCATCGACGCCGGCACCACCGAGATGCCTTCACCGGCGGCCACCAGGCTGACGTTGGTCAGCATGCGCTCCACTTCAAAGGCAATCTTCGGCTCGAAGCCGGCGTTCTGGCAGGCCTTGATCAGGTTGGCGTACATCCCCGGCGCGCCGGGGCGGCGGACCAGGATGAAGCGTTCGTCCTTGAGGTCGGCCATGGTGATTTTTGGCTCGGCACCCTTGAGCAGCGCATGCCCGACGGGCAGGGTCAGCAGCATTTCTTCGTTGAGCAATCGGTGGAACGTGAGGCTTTGGTGGTCGCCCACCGGTGCGCGGAGGATGCCGATGTCGATGCGTTTTTCGATGGTGTCTTCGGTGACTTCCCGGGCGCTGCCTTCGTTGATCGAGAGCTCCACGCCCGGGTATTGCTCGCGGTAGGCGCGGATGATTCGCGGGATCAGCGGGTGGGCGGCGGCGGAACTGGTGAAGGCAATGACCAACGTGCCTTCGATACCCTGGGCAGCGCGAGCCGCCTTGAGGGAACCTTGCTCGACGCGGGCGAGGATCACCCGCGCTTCATCGAGAAACACCAGCCCGCCGGCAGTCAGGTCGACGCCCTTGGGGTGGCGCTTGAACAGGTCGAATCCCAGCTCTTGTTCGAGGGCACGAATCTGTTGGCTGAGGGGCGGCTGCTGCATGTTCAGGCGAGCGGCAGCGCGGGTGAAATGTCGCTCTTCGGCCACCATGATGAAATAACGTAAATGGCGAAGTTCCATGGTGGTATATCCCGTGACAAGACTTTATTATTTGTGGCCTGAATGCGCCTTGGCGACCAATATGCCGAAAGTGGCCTGATCCGACAATAACAATAAATAAAAAGACCATGGAGCATTGATGTCGACCCGATTTTCGAATAACGCCACCTTGCCTATTTTGATTGCCATTGCTCTTGGCATGGTGTTGGGGCTTTTTTATCCGGGCGTGGCAGTCGAGATGAAGCTGCTCAGTGACGCCTTTATAAAAATGGTCGGGTTACTGATGCCATTTCTGTTGTTTGTGCTGGTGTCGACCGGTGTCGCAGGTATCAAGCGCGAGCCCCACCATCGGCATGTAGTGGGGCGGATCGTGGTGTATTTCCAGCTGATGTCCCTTGCTGCATTGGTGTTGGGAATGTCGACGGGGTGGTTGTTCAGCCTGGATCATACGGCAGTGGCCAACCTGGATTTTGATCATCTGACACCGCCTGCCGCGCCCGAAACGCTGCTGCACGAGCTGTCGATGACCTCGATTTCGTCCAGTCTTTACAAGGTTTTCACCCAAAGCCTGGTGCTTCAGGTGATGCTGGTGGCGGTGCTGTGCGGCCTGCTGCTGGGGCGTGGCGGCCAGGTCGCAAACCGCTGCCTCGGTTGGCTGGAAGCGGCGGTCGCCGGGTTGTTCTGGTTGCTGCGGTTTATCCTGAAGTTCGCACCGCTGGCGGCGTTTGGGGCGATGGCATTTGTGGTGGGAAAGTACGGTTTAAGTTCGGTGCTGCCGCTCTTGAAGTTCATTGTTGTTATTTACCTGGTTTGCGCGGTGTTCGTCATTCTAGTGTTCGCCACGATTACCCGCCTGCTCGGCGTTAAATTGACCCGGCTAATTATTTACTTGAAAGAAGAGTTGTTGTTGGTGACGTTCACCGGCTCTTCAGTGGCCGCACTTCCAGGTTGCGTCAGCAAACTTGAGGCGCTGGGCTGTGATCGCCAATTAGTGCGCCTGGTGTTGACCACCGGGTATACGTTCAACTTGGCCGGTACCAATATTTACCTGACCACCGCCATCATGTTTCTGGCGCATCTGGCCGGGGTGGAGATTGCCGTGCCCGAGTTGCTGGCGGTGCTGGTGATCTGCCTGTTTACCTCGCTGGGGTCTACCAGTGTGGCGGGCTCGGCGCTGTTTACCCTGATTGCTACCTTGAACATCCTGCAACTGGTGCCACTGGAAGGGGTGGGTTTGTTGTTGGGAGTGGAACGGCTGATGAAGTGTCGGTCGTTGACCAATGTGCTGGGCAATTGCGTGGCGTGCCTGGCGATATGCGGGTGGCAGAAGTCGATTGACCATGAGGTGTTGAAGCGGGAACTGAGTCACTGAGCCGAACATGCTTTCCAGACCCAAACGCGGTCAAATGTGGGAGCGGGCTTGCTCGCGAATGCGGTGGGTCAGCCAATAAATCTGCTAACTGATACACCGCCTTCGCGAGCAAGCCCGCTCCCACATTCAGATCGCATTTCAGCCCTTGGCGTTGAGCAACTTGTCGAAGGCCTTGTCCAGGTTGCCTTCAGCACCTTTCAACTTCTCACGACGCTCCTTCAACCAACTCTGGTCCGCGTCGAGATTCTTGCGCGCTTCCACCAGCATCCGCTTGACCTCTTCCGGCTGCGGCCCACCCGTACCCTTGCGAGTCTTGACCATCGTGGTCGGCGACAGCGCAGCACGGAAACCGGCCTCATCCAGCGGCAACGTATTCGGCGTCCATTTGTATTTGTCCGCGGCCTGGGTGTACAGCTTCTGCGCGTCCGCATACGCGAAGGTCTTCGGCGTGGTGCCATTGCTGCGCGCCTCGGTGACGATCAACGAGGCGAAGCTGTGGCCAATGCGGAACGGCACCTTGAACTGACGCTCCAGGGTGTCAGCCAGCTCCATCGAAGTGGTCCACTCGGACTCCAGCTCATCCAGCGCTCGCTGCGGGTTGATCTGCAGCGCATCCAGCACGGCATCCATGCTTTTGAACATGTCATCGGTGGACTGGAACAGTCCCAATGAATCGAACGCAAACTTGTAGTCGGTCATGCCGGTGGTGACGTTATGCGCGCGCAAGGTCACGGTTTGCGCCAGGCCCACCACGTCGGAGGCCGATTCCCGGGTGCGCATCAACAACCCCGGGTTGCGTTTTTGCGGCATCGCACTGCTGGTGTAGGTGGACTCTTCGTCCAGCAGCAACCAGGGGCGGATCTGATGGTACTGGGTATGGATATCGCCAATCATCGCGCCGATGCGGATCGCCGAAGACGCCGCGAGGTTCGCCGCCTCGATCGGGATGTCGTAGGTCGACACCTGGCTCGAATCCAGGGAGTTTTCCCGCACGCCGTCGAACCCCAGCAACTCGGCCAGGCGTTCGCGGTTCAGCGGGTAAGCGGAGTTCGCCAGTACCGCGGTGCCCATCGGGCTCAGGTTGAGGCGGGTGTAGAGTTCACGGATGCGTTGGCCGTCGCGATCAAATGCGGCTTCGAACGCCAGCAGGTAGTGCGCATAGCTGATGGGCATGGCCTGCACGCCGTTGGTGTAGGCGGGCACCAGGGTGTCGATGTTCTTGTCGGCGATGTTAAGGATGCGCTGGCGGGTGGCGTTCAGTGCCTCGCTGTAGGCCAGCACCTGGGAGCGCAGTTTGGCCAGGCGGTAGGTGGCGAGCATGTCCTGGCGGCTGCGGCCGGAGTGGATCAGCGACGCTTCCGGACCGATCTTGTCGGTCATGATTTTTTCCAGTTGCAACACGTCTTCCGGGCGCTTGCCATCGGGCTGGTCGGCCTGGTCGATGGCAAAGCGCACGCCGCCGGCGATCTTGTGGCCCATGTCCGGCTTGACGATGCCTTCTTCGGTGAGCATCACGATCGAGGCTTTGTTGATGCGGTTCAACCAGGCGAACTGGGTTTGGGTCGGGTCGCCCTTGGCCTTGTGGGCGCTTTGCGAGGAGCCCGGCGTGGCGCCGACTTTGGCCGCCTGGGAGGCGCATTCTTCGGTGGTTTTGCAGGGCAATGCGCCGGTGTCGGCAGCGTGGGCGCCGTAACTGCTGAACAGGGCAAAGGCGACGGCCAGGTGGATCAGGCTTTTTCTGCTATTCATGTGCAACGCTCCGGGAAAAATCACAGCAAGGGCAGGGTGTAGCTGACGATAAAGCGGTTCTGGTCGATATCGCTGCCGCTGCCATTGCTGCGATACGTGCCATTGCGCCATTTCACTTCAAGGTTCTTCAGGGCACCGCTCTGGAACACGTAGCCGATATCGGTGTTGCGCTCCCACTCGGTACCTTCCAGGGTTCGGGTACGCACGAAGTTGTCACCCTTGAGGTAGCGGGTCATGAAGGTCAGGCCGGGGATGCCGAGGGCGGCGAAGTCATAGTCGTAGCGGGCCTGCCAGGACTTTTCCTCGGGGTTGGCGAAGTCCGGCGAGATCATCACGTAGTTGACGAGGTAGGAGTCGGTACCGTCCAGGTGGGGGAAGCCGGTGGTGCCTTTCATGCGCTGGTAGGCGGCGCCGAACGAGTGGCCGTGGAGGCTGTAGGTGAACTTGGCACCGAAGGCCTGGTTGTCGATGTTGCTGTTGCCTTCCTTGCTGGAGTCGGCGTAACGCAGGTCGGTCTTGAACGACTGCGCGTCACCCAGTGGCAGGGTATGGACCAGGTTGAAGATGTGTTGCTTGTAGTTGTTCTCGAGGTTGGCGTAGTGGTAGCCGGTGACCAGGGTTTTGGTCCAGCTGTAGCTGGCACTGGCGAAGTCGAATTTATCGCTGGGCACGGCGCCCTTGATGCCTTTGCCGTCGACTTCGATGTCTGCATGGCCGCTGTCGTTACGCAGGGTGTTGCTGGTCAGGCGCCCGGCATCGAAGGTCAGGCCGGCGATGTCCTGGCTGGTCAATTGAGTGCCGCGAAAGGTCTGGGGCAGCAGCCGGCCATCGTTGGGCAGTACGGTCGGCAGCTTGGGGATCAGCGTGCCGAATTTGAGCACGCTTTTGGAGATCCGCGCCTTGGCGGTGGCGCCCATTCGACTGTAGCTGTCCGGTGCGCCATCCTCGCCCACGGGGAGCAGGCCGGTGTTTTGGCGGTCGGGGCTTGAGTCCAGTTTCAAACCCTGCAGGCCGATGGCATCGAGGCCAAAGCCCACCAGGCCTTCGGTGTAACCCGACTGGTAATTGAGGATCAGCCCTTGGGCCCATTCATCGCGCTTGGACTGGCTCGCGTTGGGCTGGCGGTAATCGCTGTTGAAGTAGAAGTTGCGAAATTCGAGGTCGGCCTTGCTGTCTTTGAAAAAGTCAGCTTCGGCAAAGGTTGGGAAGGCGAGGGTCAAACCGAGGGTGGCCGAAGTCAAGCCCAGGGTAATGGGGGATTTGTTCATTGTTATTCCCGTTGTCTGCTGCTTATTTTTAGAATTATCTGGCCGGACGGCGACAGGGAGACGCGTCCGGCTTGCGCAGGCTAACGAGTTGTATTGCAGATTGAAAATATATAGAAAGTGTTGAGGCGAGACGAAAAAAGTATGAAGCGGACGCCCGATTTTTCAGGCACTGAAGGGCGAATGTGGGAGCGGGCTTGCTCGCGAAAGCGGTGGATCAGTCAATACATCCGGTGACTGTCACACCGCATTCGCGAGCAAGCCCGCTCCCACACAAGCCCGCTCCCACATTTTGATCTGCGCTTTAGTGCATCTTGCTGTGATCCATGGTTTCCGTTGCATTCAACGCACGGGCTTGGGCCTTCACTTCGATCGACTGCTTTTCACCCTTGGCATTTTCCACGGTGACGGTCAGCGGCACCTGGTCGCCTTCCTTGATCTGGGCGGTGAGGTCGATCAGCATCACGTGATAGCCATCCGGGTCGAGCTTGACCGCCTTGCCCGCGGGCAATGGCACCGAATCCACCGGGCCCATGCGCATCACGTCGTCCTTCATGGTCATCTCATGGATCTGCACGGTCTTGGCGACCGGCGACGCCACGCTGAGCAGTTTGCTGTCGCTGTCGGCGGTAACGGTCATGAACGCGCCGCTGGACGGCTGGCCCGGTACCGAGGCGCGTACCCAGGCGTCGGTGACCACTGCCTGTGCACTGGCGTGGGCGGCGAGGCCGAGCAGGGAGAGACCGAGGGCGAAGCGCTTGAGGTGTTGAACGGCAGTCATTAGCAGACCTCCATGACGGTGAGCAGGTCTTCTGCGCACTCTTTGGCGTTAAGCGAGGCAGACAAGCCCAGGCGCAGGGTGCCCCGAGTGTCGAACACAAAGCTGGTGGCGGTGTGGGAGAGGGTGTAGCTGTCGCCGGCGGGGATCTTTTCATAAAAGATCCCGAATTCCTTGGCGGCCACGGCGATTTCTTCCGGGGTGCCGTACAGCGCCTGGAAGCTGGGGTCGAAGGCCTTGACGTAGGCGTCCAGTATCTTGGGCGTGTCGCGTTCCGGATCCAGGGTGATAAACACCACCTGCATGATCTTGCCGTCGCGGCCCATCAGTTTTTTCGCCTGGGCCATGCGCGCCAGGGTGGTCGGGCACACGGCCGGGCACTGAGTGAAGCCGAAGAACACCACCGGCATCAAGCCACGGAAAGAGCTCAAGGTGACGGTCTCGCCGTCGGTGTTCTTGAGCTTGAAGGTACGGCCCATGATCTTGTCGCTCAGATCCTTGCCGTACTTGAAGTTCAGTTTCGGGCTGTTGTCACAGCCGGCCAGCAGGCCCAGGCCCAGCAATCCCATGCCGGAGAGGACTTTGCGGCGGGTGAATAACGTACTCATCAACTGTGCATCCTGTGAAGCGCCTGGGTACCACGAAGCGTTAAATCAGGCGAGGAGAGCGTGGCATTCTAACAACCCGGGCCTCTGGGCGTAATCTGCGACGTTCTGTCACAGGCCCTGCCGGGCAAGACCAAATGTGGGAGCTGTCGAGCTTGAGCGAGGCTGCGAAGGGATCGGCTCGGTATTCCTGCAAGACCGTGGCGCCTGCATCGCAGCCTCGCTAAAGCTCGACAGCTCCTACAGGGGGAATGGTAAAGTCGCCGCCATGAAACTCTCCCGCCCGGACCGTTCACTCATTGCCTGGACCCTGTATTTTTGCGTCCTGTTCAATGTGTTCGTCTGCGGTTTGGGCCATGGGCAGATGATGGGGCTTGAGCTCAATGGCCTGGGCAGTCAGTTCTGCTCAAGCCTGGGCACCAAGGCGCCGGCCTCGGATGCCGGCCTGGGCAATCCGACGGCCAGCAGTTGGTCGAACTTCTTCGCCTGCCCGGTGTGCTCCGCCGTGACCCTGGGCATCGTCTTCCTGTTTTGCCTGGCCTGGCTGTTGGGCCTCGGGCAAAAGCCGCGCCCGGCCCATGAGCGGCGCAACAAGGCCCCTCCACGGTATTCCTGGCCCTCGGCCAACCCTCGCGCTTCCCCTGCATTCTGACGTGTGCCCCGGGCTTCCTGATACCAGGAGGCGTTCTATCGTCACGAGTGTGAGTGCGTTCCATGAGCTCTATCCTGCCTTCCGGCGCTGCCCGCCTGGTCAGCAAGGCGTCGCGCCGTCCGTCCCGCGGCGACGTGTTGCTACCGTCTGTCGAATACCCGAGTAACGCCCGCTGTTTCGTCCACCTGGATGCACGGTTACTGCCGTACTGGCACACCTTGTTCGACATCTGCCCCGGTTTGCTCAAGCTTGACCCGCCGGAGGGCTTGAACCTGTTTCGCAGTTTCATGACTTGGGCTTACCGCAACCGTCCCTCCCTGGACTGGACCTACCATGTAAACGTGTGCCGTTGGCTGCTCGGTTCGGTGTATCGCACGCAGATCGATGAAGAGCCCATCGAAGCGTTCATGACAGCGGCCGCGGCCCGTTGGGTCAGCGATGACACCAGCCAGGTCCGGGGCGTGGTTGTGGCCTGGCAAGGCGCGCCGCTTCAGGTGGTGGACTGGAAGCCGGGCAGTGGCGTGGCGCTGCAAAGGCTGCCGCCGCTGCCCTGGGATTTCGCCTGGTGCACGTTGGACAGCCAGGGGCAGTTCAGCGGGTGGTTGCCGGTGCCTTGAGGTTCTGCTCAATCCATTGGGCAACGCTGGTCACGGCGATCTGTTGTTGCCCATTGAAGGTAATGGCAGGGTCCCAGGCCACGCCGTTGCCTTGGGCGAAGGCCACCCGGTATTTCATCAGGTTGTCCTCGGGTGCAGCGGCCAGTTCCGCTTCCAGGTAGCGCACCGACCAGCGTTCGCGTTTGAGGGTGAGCCCCAGTTGCGCATCCACGGTATCGGCCAGCTCGCCGTAGGTCAGGGTGTCGCCGGCGGTGTACACCACCTGATTGGTGATCGGCGGCGTGCTGAACAGGATGCGTGCCGTCAGCAGGCCGATGTCCTCAGGCGTGGTGACGGTGACAGCGGTGTCCCAATCTCCCAATGCATGCACGGTATTCTGCGCCAGGTCGACGACGCCGAAGGACGGTTCAAACAGGAAGCTGGTGAACATCCCGGTGGAGACAATCACCCATTGCGTGCCTTGCTGGGAGCGCAGCAAGTCGCGCACGTCAAGCTGTTCATCCCAGAGGTCCTGGGCCGAACCGCGGCCGATCACGTCGTAGTCCACACCGAACTGCCACGGTACATAACGTTTCACGCCGCCTGCGATGACCGCGCGGGTCAGCTTGCGCTGAGTGGCGGGGCCTGCGGCAAAGCCGATGCAACTGATCACGGTGTGATAGTCGGCGAACACCGTTGCCAGCTCGGCCTCGGAGCCATTGGCCAGGTCACCCGCCAGCAGCTCAATGCCCAAGGCGCGCAGTTCGATGATTTCCTGCTGTTTGGCCGGGTCGGGGGAGTTCAGTGTGGCGGGGCGCAGCAACACCGTCACAGACACATTTTGCGGTGCAGCCAGGCGGGACAGTTGGCGCAGTACCGCCAGGCCCAGTTCGCCGGCGCCCAGTACAAGGATCGAAGCAGTCATAGGGGTCTCGGTTCAGGTGAAAGTCATGCCATGCTTGCAGAGTTGCCGACCGCGCATAAGAAGGCACACCAGTGATACCGGGAGTAGAAGGTGGATAACGACGAGATCATCAGGCGCTCACAAGCCGCCTGTGAAGCCCTTAGCGCCGATGAAGACGGGCTCAAACGGCAGGTGCTGACCCATGCGGGAAACCGCTGGTCGTTGGGCATCGTGCACCTGTTGGGCGTGAACGGCCGGCTGCGCCACGCCGAGATCGGCCGACGCATGGAGGGCGTCACCCAGCGCATGCTCACGCGGACCTTGCGCCAGCTGGAGCGCGATGGCCTGGTGCTGCGCCATGACTTCCAGGAGGTGCCGCCCAAGGTCGAATACCAGCTATCGGAGTTGGGCAAACAGCTGCTGGTGCACATGATTCCGTTGTGGACGTGGGTGGTGGAAAATGCCGACGGATTCAGGCGATCCCGGGAGCAGTTCGACGCTGATCAGGCGCTGTGATCAAGACGTGGGCCGGCAGTCTGCACGTTTGCTCGCAGGCCCATCCTCGGGAAACAGGTGCGCATGCAGGTAGTCGATAAACACCCGCAGCTTGGGCGTTGGATGGCGGCCCGAAGGCCACATGATCCGGAAGTTCTCTGCTTCCGAACACGCCTCCAGCACCGGCACCAATTGTCCGCTGTCGAGCCATTCACGAATGGCGAAATCCGCCAGGTAGGCGATGCCGATACCTTGCACGGCAAAGCAGATGCGCGCTTCCAGGTTGTTGCAGACCATCGCGGCGGGCAGTGGGAAATCAGCTTCCACCCCGTCCTGGCGCAGGGGCCAGCGCTGCATTTTGCCGGTGTTGGGGTAGCGGAACTTGATGCATGCATGCTGAGCCAGGTCTTCCGGCCGTTGCGGCGTGCCGCGCTCGGCGAGGTAAGCCGGTGATGCTACCAGCAGCATCCGGTAGCCGCCGATCAGGCGCGATGTGAGGCGCGAGTCGGGCGCTTCACCGCTGCGCAGCACGGCGTCGTAACCTTCTTCCACCACGTCCACGCGGCGGTCGGTAAAGCTCAGGTCCAGCTGCACCTCGGGGTAGGCTTTCTTGAATTGCGCGAGCACCTGCAAGAACGGATGGCCCACCAGCGGCAGGCTGACCTTGAGCCGGCCACGAGGCGCCGACACGGTTTGCGAAAGCTCGGCTTCGGCTTCGTCGATCTCCATCAGGATGCGCCGGCTGCGCTCCAGAAACAGCTCGCCCTCGGCAGTCAGCGTGACGCTGCGGGTGCTGCGGTTGAACAGGCGCACACCCAGGCGTTCCTCCAGGCGTACCACGCTCTTGCCGACTGCCGAGGCCGTTACGCCCAGCACGCGCCCGGCGGCGACAAAGCTGCGGGTTTCGGCGACCTGCACAAAAACATTCAGGGTGTTGAGGCTGTCCATCGAGGCTCCGGTTTGGCTGAGGCGAGGCCTGGCTACCTTATCCCGATTGCGGAACAAAAGCTCCGTAGACAGTGGAGCCGGCGCCCCCTTAATCCCGTGAGGACAGGCCCATATCCTTGTGGCATTGCCCATTCACGAGGAATACCAAGATGACCGACACCATGAAACGCTGGGAAACACCTGCATTGGGACTGCACACACTGCGCCTTGCCGACGTGCCACGCCCCATCGCGAAGGCCGGGGAGGTATTGGTGCGCGTCGAGGCCGTCTCGCTCAATTACCGCGACGGTGAAGTGGTCGAAAACAGCATGGGTGCCGACCTCACATTCCCATTCACGCCGGCCTCCGACATGGCGGGCACGGTGGTCGCCGTGGGCGAGGGCGTTACGCGTTTCAAGGTGGGCGACAAGCTGCTGTCGACGTTTTTTGCCGGATGGGTCGATGGCGCTCCGCTGTCCTGGAGTGAAGCGCCGCCTCAGGGTGGCCCGCTCCCCGGCATGCTCGCCGAGTACGTGGCAACACCTGCCGAATGGTGCGTGCATGCGCCCCTCAGCCTCACCGCAGGGCAGGCCAGCACCTTGCCAGTGGCCGCCTTGACGGCGTGGATGGCGCTGTTCGAACTGGGCCACCTGCACGCCGGCCATACCGTGGTGGTGCAGGGCACCGGTGGCGTCTCGTTGTTTGCGGTGCAACTGGCTGCGGCCAATGGTGCCCGCGTTATCATCACCAGTAGCAGCGATGAAAAGATCGCGCGTGCCATAGAGCTGGGTGCCACCCATGGCATCAACCGCAGCCGGGTACCGGAATGGCACACGGCGGTGCAAGCGCTGACCGATGGGCGTGGCGCCGAACATATCCTGGAAATGGCCGGCGGTGACAACCTCACGCGTTCCCTGCACGCGGTAGCCAACGGTGGGCGCATCTCGGTGATCGGCCTGCTGGAGAGTGACCAATTGAATGCTCCGGTCATGGCCTTGCTGGGCAAGCGGGCCTCCATCATCGGCATCTCCGTGGGGCCGCGCCGCGCATTGGAAGATCTGATTGCCATGATCGACCGCCACGGCATCGAGCCGGTAATCGATCACACCTACGGCTTCGAGCAAGTGCCCGAAGCCTTCGCTCATCTCGGGCGCGGTGCCTTTGGCAAGATCGTGATCGAGGTCGGCCGGTGATCTACATCATTCTGGGTCTTTTCGGCCTGTACACCCTGGAGTTTGGTGTGGTCGGTATTTTACCGATGATCGTCGAACGTTTCGGCATCAGCGTGTCTCAGGCCGGGTTATTGATGGGCTTGTTTGCGCTGATCGTGGCGGTGCTGGGGCCTTTCCTGGTGCTGATGGCGTCGCGCCTGGCGCGCAAGAAAATCCTGGTGGGCGCGCTCTTTGGTTTTTCCGTGTGCAGCGTGCTGTCGGCGTTTGCGCCGAACTTCGAAACCTTGATGGCGTTGCGGGTAATTCCGGCGATGCTGCACCCGGTGTTTTTTGCCGCTGCGTTTTCCACCGCGGTGTCCTTGTACCCCAAGGACCGCGCGGCGCATGCCACGGCCCTGGCCGTGGTGGGCACAACCTTGGGCCTGGTGCTTGGGGTGCCGCTGACCACATGGGTGGGCGCGAGTATTTCCTATGAGGCATCGTTCTTCTTCTGCGCTTTGGCAACGGGGTTGGCAGGTGTCGGACTGCTGTTGAAACTGCCCCATCATGAACGCCCGATGCCGCTGAGTTTCGGCAAGCAACTGGCGGTGCTGCGCAGCCTGTCGGTGTGGCTGGCGATCATCGCGACGGTGCTGGTGTTCACCACGATGTTTTCGGTCTACAGCTATGCCGCCGAGTACCTCAGGACCCAGACCGGCATGGATGGCCAGGCCATCAGCATCATGCTGGTGATCTTCGGCGTGGGCGGTGTCACGGGCAACCTGTTGGTGGGCCGGTTATTGGGCAAAAGCATGGTGGCGACGGTGGTGCTGTACCCCATTGTGCTGGCGGCGGCGTACGTGGTCTTGTACGCGTTCGGCAGCCCGTCGTGGTGGTCGATGAGCTTGATTGTGCTGCTGTGGGGCGCTGCGCATACCTGCGGGCTGGTGGTCACGCAAGTCTGGCTGACCTCGTCGGCGCCCGAGGCGCATGAGTTCGCAACCAGCCTGTATGTGTCCTCGGCGAATGCCGGCGTGGTGATCGGGGCGTCCGTGGGCGGGCTGTTTATCAATGCATTCGGCACCACCGGAGTGATCGGCTGCGGCTTGATATTTGCCGCACTGTCATTGCTTGTGATTGGGTGGAAGGCCTTGGCGTTCGGAGGCGCCAAGGCATTGCCCGCAGACCTGTGCGCTGCGCATTAGGCCTGCGGGGCCATGGTCAACGCAGGGTGTAGCCGCCGTCGACCACCCAGTCTTGGCCAAACACACTGCGTGCGCCCTGGCTCAACTGGAACAGGATCACATCGGCAATAGCGCCCGGCTCTAGGAATTGCCCATTGAGCAGGCGCTGATTGACTGTGGTGGCAACGCCGCCCAACGCTTCGTCACTGAGCCCCAAGGTGCTCCAGATCGGCGTGGCGGTGGGGCCGGGCGATACCATGTTCAGACGAATGCCATGGGGCGCCAGCTCCACCGCCAGGGTGCGCATTTGCGCCCGCAAGGCGGCCTTCGAAGCAATATACGCGGCGAGCCCAGGGAAGGTCGCCAGCTCCAGGAATGTACCGATAAATACCACCGACGCCTGGGCGGCCATTTGCTCGCGTAGGCTGCCGAGGGTGTTGAGAGCCGCGGCTCCATTGACGGCCCATTGCCGGTCAAAGGCGGCCAGGTCCAGGCCATCGGCCAGTTGTGCGATCCCGGCATTGGGCACGAGGTAATCCACCGGTCCGATGGACGCCGTCAACTGCGCCAGGCGTGCCTGGTCGGCAGCCTGGGTGACATCCCCCGCCAGCCAGTAGAGCTGCTCGCCAAAACGCTCCGCCAATGCGCCCAATTCGCCAATCTGTCGCGACATGGCGACCACTTGCGCACCTTGTTCAAGCAGCTTGCAGGTGACAGCCAGGCCGATGCCTGAACTGGCACCGGTCACTACGGCAAGGCGGTGGTTGAAGTCATTGTTCATGGGGTTCTCTTTATAGATTGCCAAAGGGGCGCGCAGCACTGATCAGGATTCATGCCATATGAAAAGTTCCTATAAATCAGTTGGATATATTTTTTGTAGTCGATATGACACGAGTGTTATGTAGTCCTTATGACGTGCTGTAGTCGTTATGACCAAGGCCCGTTTTCGAGCTGATCGAAGGCTTGGCTTTTTTGCGATAGTTGTTGGCGTTATCGCGATGACGGCGCTGGCACTTTCCTTGGTTAATGGCGGCTGTTTTCTCTACGTCAGGCTCATTACGTCATGTCGCTTATTCCGCGCAAAAAAGTCATTCGCCAGCTGATCGCCACCCGTCAACGCTTGCAAGCCATCAGCGTGCTGGGCGCTACCGGTTCGGTGGGCGTCAACGTATTGGACGTTATCGCGCGTCACCCCGAGCGCTATAAAGTCTTCGCCCTCAGCGGGTTCACCCAACTGGAGCTGTTGAAAAAACAATGCTTGTTGCACCGTCCGGACTACGCCGTGGTGCCCACGCCGCAAGCCGTGGCGACGCTGCAGAAGCAACTGTTGGAGGAGGGCTCTCAGACTCAGGTAGTGGGCGGCGAAAGCGGTCTGAAATTCGTCGCCGGTCACCGGGATGTGGACACGGTGGTGGCCGCTATCGTCGGTGCGGCGGGCTTGAATGCAACGATGGCCGCCGTCGAGGCCGGCAAGAAAATCCTCCTGGCCAACAAAGAGGCACTGGTGATGTCCGGTGCGTTGTTCATGCAGGCGGTGCGCAGCAGTGGGGCGGTGCTGTTACCGCTGGACAGCGAGCACAACGCAATCTTTCAGTGCCTGCCGTCCCATGCTCAACACGGCCTGGCCCACGCGGGCGTGCGGCGCATTCTGTTGACTGGCTCCGGCGGGCCGTTTCGCCAAACGCCGATGGCGCAACTGCACAACGTAACGCCGGACCAAGCCTGCGCTCACCCGAAATGGTCCATGGGCCGCAAGATTTCGGTGGACTCGGCAACCCTGATGAACAAGGGACTCGAACTGATCGAGGCCTGTTGGTTATTCGGCGCCAGGCCGTCCCAGGTCGAGGTAGTGATCCATCCGCAAAGCGTCGTCCATTCGCTGGTGGATTACGTCGACGGCTCAATGCTCGCGCAGTTGGGGAACCCGGACATGCGCACGCCCATCAGCCATGCCCTGGCCTGGCCGCAACGGATCGATTCAGGGGTTGAACCACTGGATTTGTTCAAGGTGGCCCGGCTGGATTTCGAAGTACCGGACGAGAAGCGCTTTCCTTGCCTGGCCCTGGCGCGCGAGGTGGCGGATGTGGGCGGCACGGCACCGGCGTCGCTCAATGCGGCCAATGAAGTCGCGGTGCAGGCCTTTCTGGACGGACGCATCGGCTTCATGCAGATCGCCGAGTGCATCCGGCATGTGCTGGACAAGGAGCCGGTGGTGGCGGTGACGGACCTGTATGGCGTCATGGAGGCCGACGCCAGTGCCCGCCGGTGGGCACTCGGATGGCTGAATCAGCACTATCAGCGATGATCAGCCGTAGCTGACCCGGTCGCGAATCTTCAGCACAGCCTTATGGTCGGCCAGCACTTCCGGGAGTGAACTGCGCAGGTACTCCACCCAGGTTTTGATTTTTGCATCCAGGTAGTGCCGGGAAGGGTAGATGGCGTACAGGCTCAGTTCTTCCAGGCGGTACTCGGGCAGGACTCGCACCAGAGTGCCGCTGCGCAGCCCCTTGATTGCCGCATGCACCGGCAGGATGCCCACGCCCATGTCGTTGCTGATGGCGGTCTTCATGGCGTCGACCGAGTCCACCAGGAACGGCGAGCTGCTGATGGTGACGCTCTCCTGGCCACGGGGGCCGTCGAACGTCCAGTCTTCCAGCGGGATCACCGGGCTGACCAGCCGCAGGCAGGCGTGGCTGAGCAGGTCTTGCGGCGTTTGCGCGGCACCATGGTTTTTTATGTAGGACGGTGAGGCGCAGACGATGCTGTAGGTCGTGCCCAGTTTCTGTGAAACGTGGCTAGAATCGGGCAGGTCAATGGCCAACACAATCGACACGTCGAACCCTTCGTTGACCAGGTTCGGCGTGCGGTTGCTCATGCTCAGGTTGAACGTCACGTCGGGGTAGTTCTTGCGGTAGCGTGCGATGGCGTCCACCACGTAGTGCTGGCCGATGCCTGTCATCGAGTGCACTTTCAACTGGCCGGTAGGGCGTGTGTGGGCGTCGCCGGCTTCCAGCTCCGCTTCCTCGACGGAGCGCAGGATTTGCTCGCAACGCAACAGGTAGCGTTTGCCGGATTCGGTCAGTGCGGTACGGCGTGTGGTGCGGTTGAACAGGCGGGTTCGCAGGTGGGTTTCAAGGTTGGAAATGGAACGCGAAATATGGGTGGTGTTGCTATTCAACTGCACTGCCGCGCCAGTAAAACTGCCGACTTCGGCAACGCAGCGGAAGATGCGCATGTTCTGCAGGATGTCCATCGATGCTCTCCAGGTGGAACGTTTTTTAGTGTGGCATGAACTCATCCACGGCTGTAAACGCTATTTATTGTGGATTTTTACGTAACAGTCATTCACGTTTCTGATGACTTACCGGGGCGCATGGAAGCCCCTAGAGTCGCCGCCCCATTTCCCGTCAGCCGGAAGGTCGCGTGCCTCGACTCACTGTTCGTCGTTTCAATATCGCCGGTAGAGCGGGCCGCTGGCTGGTGTCGCTGCCCTGGCGCCGGGGCTTCATGGAGTGGGCCCGCAGCGATGGGGTGATGTGGATCTACCTGGGCAAGGTATTGATCGCCTCGTACCTGACCCTGTGGCTGGCGATGCGCCTGGAACTGCCACAACCGAGCACCGCGATCACCACTGTGTTTATCGTGATGCAGCCCCACAGCGGGCACGTCCTCGCCAAGAGTATCTATCGCTTCATCGGCACGTTGGTGGGCTCATCGTTCATGGTGCTGTTGATGGCCCTGTTTGCCCAGAGCACCGAGCTGTTTCTCGCGGGCCTGGCATTGTGGGTGGGGTTGTGTTCCGGTGGTGCCGCGCGCAATCGCAACTTCCGCGCCTATGGATTTGTGCTCGCCGGCTACACGGCGGTGATGGTCGGGCTTCCCGTGGTGGGCCATCCGCAGCAGGTATTCATGGCGGCCGTCTGGCGAGTGCTGGAGATCACCTTGGGGATCGTCTGCGCGACGCTGATCAGCGCCACCGTATTGCCTAAAACCTCCAGCGTGGCGATGCGCAACACGTTGTACCAACGCTTTGGCCGCTTTGCCGGATTTGTGCGGCAGCGCCTGCGTGATACCGGTGACCAGGCGGCCTTCGAGAGCGCCAACCTGGGGTTTATCGCCGAGGCCGTTGGCCTGGAAGTAATGCGCAGCGTCAGCGTGTTCGAAGACCCTTACATGCGCCAGCGCAATGGGCGAATCAACCGCCTCAACAGCGAGTTCATGGCGATCACCACGCGTTTCAACGCGCTGCATCAACTGCTTGAACGGGTTCGCCTGCGCGGTGGCGTGGAGGTGGTCCAGGCCGTCGATCCGGGGTTGATCGCGTTGGCCGAGCTGCTCAAACCCTTCGCCGGGCACCCATTGACGGACCGTGACGCGGCCGTGCTGTCCACCGAACTGAAAGTCTACAAAGCCGGCTTGCCAGACCGGGTCCGGCGCCTGCGTGCGGCGTTGCAACATACCGCTCCCGTAGCCGATGACCTGCTGGACTTTCACACCGCGTATGAACTGCTCTACCGCTTTGTCGACGAGCTGCACAGCTACGCCCAGACGCATGCGTCCCTCGCCGATCACAACCATGTGCGAGAGCAATGGAACGAACCGTTTCAACCTCGGACCAACTGGCTGGCGACCCTTGCGGCCGGGTTGCGCGCCGCGGTGGTGTTACTGGTGCTCAGTACGTTGTGGATTGCCACCAGTTGGCCCAGCGGCGCGGCCATGACCCTGGTGTCGGCGCTGACCGTAGGCCTGTCGGCGTTCTCTGCCAACCCCAGGCGCATGTCGTTTCAAATCGCCTGCGGTACGCTACTGGCAGCGGTGATTGGCATTTTCGAAGTGTTTTTCGTGTACCCGATGATCGACGGTTTTCCGTTGCTGTGCGTGGTCATGGCGCCGGTGATCGTACTGGGTTCGTTCTGGCTGGCGAGGCCGCAATTGGCCGGCTATGGCCTGGGCATGCTGGTGTTTTTCGGCACCAGCTCAGTGCCTGCCAACCTGACGCTGTACAACCCCTACGGGCTGATCAATGACTATCTCGCCATGGTGTTTGGCATGTTGGTGTGCGCCGCGGCGGGGGCGATTATCCTGCCACCCAACAGCCCTTGGCTGTGGCGCCGGCTGGAACAGGATCTGCGCCGCCAGGTGGTGGTTGCCATCAGCGCGCCGTTGCCGGCGCTGGGCTCCGGTTTCGAAAGCGGCACCCGCGACCTGCTCAACCAGGCCTACAACTTTGCGGCGGGCAGGGCATCGGTGCAGCATCGCCTGCTGCGCTGGACGTTCGTGGTACTGGACGTGGGGCACGCGATCATCGAGTTGCGCCGCGAGCAGGCCCGGTTGCCGGCGCAGGCCTGTTGCGCCGAGAGCATGCCCTGGCGCCTCGCCATCCGGGCAATGGGTCGCGCACTGGTGCGGTTGTTCGTCAAGCCTGGGCCCGGTTATTTGCAGCGCGCGCTGGAGGCTGTCGAGCACGCCATTGAGTGCGTGCAACAGACCGATGAGCCATTCGCCGGGAACTTTGAGACTTCAGCCCTGAGACGGGTGGAAAGCTACCTGCACTTCATCCGCACCTCGCTGCTCGACCCGCAATCGCCGCTGGTCCACTACAACCAGCCGGGAGAAAAAGTGGCGCAATCGAGCGACTAGTTGGCGGGCCGGAAGGAGTCTGGGTGAGCATAAATCTCCATACTCGAGGGGCATGATCTTTCAGGAGTGGCCCATGTACGCCGGTCTTTGCAATCACGCCTGGGTCGCCTCGATCATCGATGGCATTCGTGAACAACGTAGCGCGATCCGCGACCACCTGGAGGCCCAGTACCTGCTGGAAGTCGAAACCGCCCGACTCGCTGCGCGCCGTCGCACCCTGGAGGATATCCGCCGGTTGTGGCACGCCCTGGCGCGGCGTGGCGAATATAACCTCGGGGATCAACTCGACGATTTCGTCGACCGCGACCAGGCCTTGCACGGTGCGGTGGCCGTGGCTTCCCACAACGTGGTCTTGCAGTCGATGTACCGCGCATTCAGCTCTTCGTTCCACAGCCAGTATCTGGCGATTTTTGCCGACAACGAGTTGTATGAGCCGGGGCTTGAAGCCCATGCGCAAGTCGTCCAGGCGATTATCTTTGGCGATGAAGACGCGGCAGTCGAGGCGGTACGCGCGATGTTCGATCCCATGCTGGAAAAGCTCCGCTGGCTGTCGGAGCGAGACGGCACTGCAGCGTGAGTCGTTGTACTCGCAGTTGACTTAAGACCCTCGAGGAAAGCCCGTTCCAGACGCCTGCGCGTCGTCCTCATTGTTACAAAAACTGGAAAAGTGAATGCCCGTTTTGGCGGCTGTTTTCACAACCGCCAGGCCTATATCGTGCGCGCCTCCCGTCGAATGAAAACACTGCAACACACAATAAAAAACGGCTGCCATCACTGGGTCGACGGGACAGTCGTGTTCACTGTTCGGAGCCTTCATGAACCACAAGACTTACCTGGCCCTGGCCGTTTCTTTCGGCGTTGTACAGCAGGCGGCTGCATCGGGTTTTATCGACGACAGTAAAGCGACCCTGGACCTGCGCAACTTCTATCTCAACCAGGACACGCGCAATGCCAAGGGGGCCTCGGACCGGGAATGGGGCCAGGCCTTCATGTTCAATTATCAGTCCGGTTTCACCGAGGGGGTGGTGGGCCTGGGGTTGGATCTGCAAGAGCTGTACGGCGTACGGCTGGATGCGTCAGGGCGTGCCGGCAAGGTGGGGGAGGACAACACACCCGGTAGCGTCTTCCCGCTGTCTGATGGCAAGGCTGCCAATGATTTCAGCAAGACCGGGGTCACCGGCAAAGTGCGCATCTCCCAGACCCAACTGAAAGTGGGCACGCTGATGCCCCGGGTGCCGGTACTGATGTATGAAGACGGCCGGTTGTTGCCCCAGACTTTTCGTGGCTACCAGGTGGACTCCAAGGACCTGAAAGACTTCAACCTCGTCGCCGGCAAAATCGAGCAGGTGCTTGACCGTAACTCCAGCAACGGCCAGGGCTTGTCCATCGCTGGCGCAAACGATCCGGTCAAGGGCACGTCCAGCAATCAGTTTTACTACGGTGGTGTGGATTACGCCGTAAGCAAGCAGATGCAGTTGCAGTATTACTACGCGAATCTTGAAAACTTTTACCAGCAACACTTCTTCGGCCTGGTGCACAACTGGCGGTTGCCGGTGGGCCAGTTCAAGAGTGACCTGCGCTACTTCCACAGTACCTCGGACGGTAAGAACTCCAGTGCGGCGGGGCGTGCCGAGGGCTACGTCAGCTCGGGTTACTACGGGCCGGGCGTCAACAATGGCAAGGTCGACAATAACCTGTGGAGTGCCTTGTTTACTTATTCGCTGCAAGGCCATTCGGTGAGCCTGGGGTATCAGAAAACCACGGGCGAAAGTGACTTCCCCCATATCAACCAGGGGCAGGGCCGCTCGGTGTATTTGATCACCAACTCCCAGTCGTTGAAGTTCGTCAACGCCGGGGAACAGGCCACGGTGGCCAGCTATGCCTATGATTTTGCGAACCTGGGCGTGGCGGGGCTGAAGACCAGCGTCACCTACATACATGGCAGCCACATCCGCACGGCAGGTCGTGACAATACCGAGTGGGAGCGGGACGTGCGGGTTGACTATGTGATTCCTGCCGGCACCTTCAAGGGGCTTGGGTTCATGTGGCGTGGTGCGGTGCTGCGGGGTAATGACAGCGCTGACAAAGACGAAGCCCGGTTGATGGTCAGCTACAGCATTCCCTTGCTGTAGGCCGGCTCAACGCTGGGCGAAATACCTGGCCGGGCTGCAACCGAACACCGAGCGGAACACGGCGATAAAGCTGCTGGAGCTTTCGTAGCCAATCGCGGCGGCGGTGCTGCTGACGCTTTCCCCCGCCGCGAGGTTTTCCAGGGCCACCATCATCCGCAAGCGTTGGCGCCAGGCGCCGAAGCCCATGCGGGTCTGGGCAGCAAACAGCCGCTCCAGGGTGCGTGCACTGGCGCCTACCTCGAAGGCGATTTCCTTGAGCGGCCGAGTGTCGTTGGGGTTTTGCTTGATCAGGTTGGCGGCGCGCACCGCGCGTTTATCCGAGGGTTCAGGCAGGTAAAAGGCGTCTTGCTCAAGCAATGCCAGGTGGTCCAGCAGCACGGTGCCCAGGCGGCTTTCGCGGCTGTGCTCGGGGTACTCGCCTGGCAGTTGCGCGCAGGCCAGGATCAGCTCGCGCACCAGCGTCCCGACATTTAACACTGCGCAGCGGGCCCACGGTGGAATGCTGGCCGCGCCCTGACGCACATATACGGTACGCATCGACACCTGACGCGAATGCTTGAAGGTGTGGCTGACACCTGGCGGAATCCAGAGCGCCCGCTGCGGTGGCAGAACCCAGATGCCTTCGGCCGTCAGTACCGTCATCGAACCTTTGATGGCGTACATGATTTGCGCGTGTTCCGGGTGAACGTGAGGTTCACGCAAGCCGGGCAAATACTCCCGGACCAAACCTTGCACGGGGGCCGCGCCAAACTTAATCGATGGGTGTTCAAGCATGGCGCGATCCCGATATTTTCTAGATAAGGAGGGATTTTGTGCCAGATCAAAAGGGCTGTAAAGCCGCAGTTTGGCCTACCGAAAAACCGTCGGATTGGCTAGGGCGCTTGGGTTTGCGGTTGGGTACCGTCGATGCTTTTGGCGTGCGCCCTTCAAGGAAACCTCACCGATGTCCATCGGAAAAAACTTCGCCGGCGTCATCGCCTTCATGAAAGTCGCGGCCAGCGAAAGCTTCAGCGAGGCAGCACGCGACCTGGGCATTTCAGTGCCTTCGGTGAGTCGCAGCATTACCCGCCTGGAAACCCAACTGGCGATCAAGCTGCTGGAACGCACGACCCACAGCGTAGCGGTCACGCAGGAAGGGCGCCGGTTTTTTCAAGAGTGCCTGCCCAGTGTCGAGCATCTGTTGCGCACGACCGAAGCGCTGAAACACGCTACCCAGTCGCCGTCCGGCGTAGTGCGCGTAAGCTCTACCGTGGGTTTTGGGCGCAAGTGCATTGCGCCGCTGTTGCCTGGGTTCTGTAAGTCCCACCCGGACATCACCCTCGAATTTGATCTGAATGATCGCCATGTGGATTTCGCCGAAGGTCGCGTGGATGTCGCGATTCGCAACGGGCGGCTGGAGGACGCCGATGTGATCGCCAGGCAACTGGCGCCGATGAGTTTCGTCACCTGCGCCGCGCCTGAGTACCTGCACTCAGCCGGCTACCCGCAGACCCTGGAAGACCTTGCGGCGCACAAGACTATCGCCTTTCGCCTGGCGCAGTCGGGCAAGCCGCATGTGTGGGAGTTTGAAGTCGACGGGCAGTTCATACGGCTGCCGTTGCCTTACAGCCAGTTGTTCAATGACCCGGAGCTAGTGGCGCTCGCGGCCGTAGCCGGCGGTGGTGTGGCACAGCTGGCCGGCTATCAGGCGCAGCACTGGATCGCGCAACAGCGTTTGATCGTTTTGCTGCCGGGTTATGCGGCGCAGGCGCGGGGCAGGGGGCATTACATCTGCTATCGGCAGCGCGACAAGATACCGCTGCGAGTCAAGCTGTTCGTCGACTACATGGTGCAAGCCTTCCAGGCATGACCATTGGGTAAAAGGCTTTTGCCTGGGTGCCTAATTGTCGCGGGTGGCGATGGCTGGGCACTATCCGGGTGATATTTATCACCGGGAAATCAATATGTTAAGCAAAGCTATCAAACCCTGGCTGGAATGGCTGTGGCTGCTGCCTTTCGCCGCGGCGCTGTATTATCCGTGGGCGCTGGCGTGGAGTAACCAGGCGCATGTGGCAGGCGCCGGCACCCCGGTCGTCCTGGCGCTGATCCTGAGTGCCTATGCGGTGCCGCTGTTGGCGTTTGCCTGTGTGTATGTCACCGGTGTTCAACCGGTCATGAGCGCACGCCTGGTCCTGGCGCGACGCTTGTCGTGCCTGGCGGTGGCTGCGCCTCCTGCGTACACGCTTATGGGCGTCTTGCTGTACCTGATGAAAATCGAGGGCCACGACATCGCGGTATGGAGCGGGCTGTGGCTGGCGCTGGCGGGCTTTTTTGCGATGGTGTCGTCAACGGGCCCGAGCATCAGCTTGGTGACCTTGGACAAGACCTATATCAAGCTGCGTGTCGCCCACGGCATCGCCTCGGTGGCGATCCTGTTGGTGTTTCTCGCGCCGCACCTGTTCAACCACCTCCTGGGTGTACTGGGTACCGATGTGCATAAGTCGGTGATGGACGTGCTGCGACGGGTGTATCGCAATGGCTGGCTGGAGCCGGTGATCATTGTCACGTTTTTCTTTCAGATTCTCAGCGGGCTGGTGTTGATTCGCCCGAAGACCGTCACGCGTGCCGACCTGCTGGACGCGTTACAAACCGCCTCCGGCGCCTATCTCTCGCTGTTTATCGCGTCCCATATCAACTCGGTGTTTACCCTGGCGCGTTACTTCGGCACCGACACCGATTACGCCTGGGCCGTGGCCGAGCCCGTAGGGTTATTGGCGGATCCATGGAGCATCCGGCTGCTGCCGCATTACTCGCTGGCGGTGTTCCTGCTGATTGGGCATCTGGGTTGTGGTTTGCGAGGTGTATTGCGTAATCACAATGTCAGCGAGTCACGCAGTTCGCTGTTGACCTGGCTGGTGATCGGCATGGGCGCCATAGTCACGATCATCATTACCAGCGGCATGCTGGGGGTCAGGGTTTAGGCTGTTTACGGCACCGTAAAAAGTATTGGCTTGTGTAATTCAAAGCGCTCAACGTATTATCCAAGAACTCTCTTGGTTATATGATTGGTGGGCATTGCGCCACTACACCGGAATCTGTCCTTCCTGCAATGGGCTTGAGTACGGCGTGAGGCTTAGGCTGCGATGGACTGCGCAGCGGTCGTGAATCCTGAACCGTTGGTGTATCCGGGACACTGCGGCGCTGGAATTGCGGTTGCTGCGCAGCCCATCGCAGCCTCTTTCTTACAGGCGGCGGGGCTGGATGCTGTAGGCGCAGCGCCGGTCCCCGGAAATCAAATGCTCGCGCCGCTCCACCACATTCTCATCGCCCAGGGCTGCCTGGAAGATCTGCAGTTCCGAGCGGCAGAACCCCTGGCATTTACGGGCGGCGACGCAGATCGGGCAGTGGTTCTCCACCAGCAGCCAGCCATCGTCCAGCGGCTCCATCTGCGCCATGTACCCGGCGCGTTCGCGAATCTGTACCAGGATCTCGACTTTCTCCCGCAAGGTCGACGCGGCGGAGCAGGCCTGGGTGTATTCGTGCCTGGCCGTCGCTTCCATGCTGGCGATGACTTTTTCCACGCCTTCGCTGCCAAAAATTCCTTCAATGGACTCGATCAGGTGCAACGTCAGTACGCTGTGGGAATCGGGGAATTTGCTTTGGGCGGTTTCGGTCAATGTCCACTTCAACGAGGGCCGGCCGGCACCCGAGATGGGGGCCGATACACCGACGATCAACTGCGCGACCTGCAACTTCTGGATTTGCTGGCGGGCGGCTTCGGAGGTGATTTCCAGCAGTGCAGCCAGGTCCGTGGTTTTCAGCGGGCCACGGGTCTTGAGCAGGAACAGAATGCGGTCCCCGGTGGATGCCTGGCTGTCGTCGGTGGGTGTGGCGTTCATAGATCGGGAATAACCATGGAAGTGACCGGCTCATTTGACCACAGCACGCATGTTGAGGCACCCCTTGATGCGCCTGAAGGTACGGTTCCAGTTGATTTGTATCGAAAGCATTCTGCTGGCCCATTACGCATTTTTCCCTCGCTACTATCGGCCGCCTGCCCAACCCACGAGGGAAAAGGAATGAGTGAGACCCCCGATAGCCTGAACACACCACCCGAGGGATACAGCGACTGGCTGACTGATCTCAAGAGTCGAATCCACTGCGCCCAGCAACGCGCCACCCTGGCGGTAAACCGCGAGCTGGTGTTGCTGTACTGGCAAATCGGCCAGGATATTCTGACCCGGCAAGCGCGGCAGGGCTGGGGGAGCAAGGTGATTGAGCGGCTGGCGCAGGATTTGCGTTCGGCGTTTCCGGAAATGAAGGGTTTCTCGCCGCGTAACCTGAAGTACATGCGCGCATTTGCGGAGGCGTGGCCGGACTCCGAATTTGTGCAACAGGCTGCTGCACAATTGCCCTGGGGCCATAACCTGGTGTTGCTGGACAGGCTGCCCGGGCCCGAAACCCGTCGCTGGTACATTGCCCAGGCCATCGAGCACAACTGGTCGCGCAACATCCTGGTGATGCAAATCGAAGGTCGCCTGCTGGAACGCAGCGGCAACGCGGTCAGCAACTTTGACGGACTGCTGCCCAAGGCGCAATCCGACCTGGCTCGCGAATCACTTAAAGATCCTTACCGTTTCGACTTCCTGGGCCTGTCCCTTGACGCGCAGGAGCGTGAAATCGAAAACGCCCTGGTCAAACATGTCACCGATTTTCTGCTGGAGCTGGGCGCCGGTTTTGCCTTCGTGGGACGGCAAGTATTGCTGGACGTAGGGGGCGAGGAGTTTTTCGTCGACCTGCTGTTTTATCACCTCAAGCTGAGGTGCTACGTGGTGATCGAACTCAAGGCCGGTAAATTCAAACCCGACCATCTGGGGCAGTTGGGCTTTTACCTCGCTGCGGTAGACGCCCAGCTCAAGCACCCGCAGGACAGCCCCACCATCGGCCTGCTGCTGTGCAAGAGCAAGAACGAAGTAGTGGCCGAATACGCTCTGCGTGACAGCTCCCGTCCTATTGGGGTTGCCGAGTATCAGCTGGTGGAATCCCTGCCGGCAGAGCTGCAAACCAGCCTGCCCAGCATCGAACAGATTGAACGTGAACTGGCAAGTGATCGCCCCTCCATGGCCAGTGCTTCGTAGTACTGTGCCGACAGGCTGGACATTGGCAATCGCGTCGGCACAATGAGCGCCTTGAAAGGAACTCACCCAAGGAAAGCCATGGCCCGCCGTATTCATTCTGCCTACCCAATGTTGTTGCTCACTGGCGTGCTGATGGGCGCGGGGATGCCTGCCAGTGGCGCGTCCTTTGATTGTAAAAAGGCCTCCACCACGGTGGAAAAGGCTATTTGCGCCAGCCCTGAATTAAGCGAACTCGACACTACGCTGGGCCTGTACTACAGCCAGGCAATGGCCAAACTGGCACCCGACCAGCGCGACGAATTGCGCCGTGGCCAGCGCACGTGGTTGCAGATTCGCAACGCATGTGCCGGTACCCCCGAACAATTGCCCGGCTGCCTGCAATCCCAACTGAGCCAGAGAGTGGTCGAGGTGGGAACCATCACCCACAAAGACACCGCAGCCCTTGACGCAATCATTGCCAGTATTCCGTACCATCCGGCCCAGGCAGCTGACGGGCTTCGGCGCTACCCGATGAACGATCTGGCCGCCGCCTGGCTGGTCTACCTGCAGCGTTTTGAACCTGACAGTGGCGTTACGGAGAATGAGGCCGAGGAGAATCGCAAGCAGGTTCTCATAGCACTCAAGGAAGACAGTTTTCCCTGGTCGATCTGGCAGGACCTGCAGAATGATCCTGCTGTCAGCCGTGACCGGGTGATGTTGACCTTGCTGCGCATGATGATCGAGCGCCAACAGTATGAGATGTACGCCGACCAACGCCCGTATGTGCACTGTTTCGTTTTCAGCCGGCAGGGTGAGGTCGCGTATGAGTCGTTCGGGTCGTTGTACGGCTCCACCCGCGACAGCTTTGCGCCGATTTGTGCCCCTCAGGGTGATCTGTTTGCACAGCCGGCTTGGAAGCGGCTGGACGATTCGTTTACCGAGCCTTTGTCCACTGCATCGCAGAACGAAGGCACCATCCGCTTTGCCAGCTACGCCGACTGGAACACGCTTTCCCTCAAGGCCACCGCGTCGCCTCGGCTGTTTCTCCAGCCAGGCACCGCAGCGCAGGCGCAGGACCCGGAATCAACCCTGCGCAACTGGGGGGCGGATAAACAGTGGCCTGCCAGGCAACGCCAGCAAGCGCTGGCCGCCATTGAGCCCGCACGGCAAGCGACGAGTGACTGGCTGCAACGCGAGCGCGGCTTCTCTGCTGCTGATGCCAGGCAAGCAGCCCGGGAAATCGTTCGGCAGTGGATGAACCTGCGCCTGGACTTTATCGGCGGCCCCAGCGAGAACTAATCGGTCAACTGCCCGATTCAGGCACGGCCTTTTTGCCGGTCTTGGTACCGGGATGCTGGGTCGAGGTGCCTTTATGGCGCGTGCTCTTCACGGTTTTAGACGGTGCAGGTGCTTTCGTTTCAGCGTCCTTGTTGCCACTGCTGTCAGCCCCGGACGGGCTGCTGGGATAGGTGCCGGGCGGCAGTGCCGAGCCAGGAGCGCTGTTGCCGCTCAGGGCGGGCGCCTCGGGGGCAGTGTTGTCGCCGAAGGCCGCGTAGGCGGGTGCATACAGTACGAGCGCCAGGCTGACGACAAGTACGATCCTTTGGGAAATGCTGGTCTTCATGACTCAATCCCTCTTGGCGATGGGGACCGAAGCCCGGAGCACATCCAGGCTTCGGCGACGCCTCAATCAAGACTTCCTGGAGCCTGGGGCGTGGCTATGAGCCCCGCCTTTTTTGCCCGCTTCAGAAGCCTTCTCGCGGTCATTGGCGAAGTTGCCGCCTGAACCCTGGCCGCCGCTTTTACGGTTTGTGTCTTTCTGGTCTTTGTGACCAGCACCTGGGGTAGTTTTTCCACTATTAGCCATTTTGAAAACCCTCAATGATGAGCGAATCAATGGTGTTGCCTAATTGGGAATCCTCCAGCCAATTCAAAGTTTGAAATAGTTTCCAGGCATGCGACGAATGGACATCAAGCCGCCATTGGCTTCGCGCCGGGTGCTTTCTTGTGCGCGGCTTTCATCGCTTCCATCTCCGCGCCCAGCTCTTCCAGCAAGGCCTTGCCCAGCAGCTTCCTGGCCTGCGGGAACATCTCGCTTTCTTCTTCCTCGATGTGGTGTTCCAACAGTTCCTTGACGACTTTCACCCGGCCGGAAAACTCGGTGGTGGAGGGCGAAGTCTGCTTCAGGTCCGGAAGGACGAGGGAGTCGACAGTGCGATGTTCTTCCTTGGCCTCGTGGTACATGATTTCCTGATCCTTGCCGCCGGCCTTGCGAAAAGCCGGGTAGAGGATTTCTTCCTCAAGGCGGGTGTGGAGGCTGATTTCCATTTCCAGCTTGGCCAGGAGCTCAGTGCGCTTCTTTACGCCGCGCTCGGTTGATTCACTGAGTTGATTCAGGATGGCTTTGACGCGTTCGTGGTCGGCCTTGAGAAGATCAATGGCATTCATGGGTGACACCTCACGGGTAGCGAAAGGGCGGGTCGAATTGCCCGCCTGTGCAGACCTCTACAGCATGAGTTGTACCAAGTTGAACAAAATATTTATCTGCTTATAAAACAATAGGTTATGTTTGATAAAAAGCGGCTCTGGTCGTGCAGGTTGCACGGTCGAGTGGTGGCTTGCATGCATTAAACAATGCCTAGCCGCCGCTGACTTTCCAGTGCTTGATGTCGTCGGCAAACACGATCTGCTCGACCTCATGGGCAATCCCGTAGGCCAGCGACTCGTGGGCGGCGATGACTTTTTCCTCGGCCGAGAGGCACTTGAAAATATCCAGGTGGGTTTCGGCGCTGGCGGTTTCCAGTTCGTAGATTTTCACGTAGCGCGCCAGGTCGTTGTCCAGGCTCGACAGGTATTCCCGCAGGCGCTGGTGGTCTACCGAGTTCTGGTTGAAATACCAGTTCATCGGATGGATCAGGAAGCGCGAGTGTGGCGTGGTGATCCGGCGGTTTGCCGCCAGGAACATGATGATGCCCATGGACTCGATATTGCCCGCATTGATCGCACACAGCGGCACCGGCAGGGACTTGAGGAAGGTGTAGAGGGTAAAACCGAAATTGGTGCTGCCGCCGGTGGTCGACAGGTTCAACAGCAACGAACTGGCGCCTTGATCGATCGCGTCCAGGCAGCAATCACGAAAGCGCTCGGTGGTGCCCTGATCGATCTGGCAGTGAAAGTGGATGATGTGCTCGGTCATCCCGGGCCTCCGAGGGGTAAAAGGTAGTGTCCATTTGAGTCTAGAAGGTTACGGCCCGTGTGCCGCAACCGTTGGGCGAGAGCCATCCGTTGCAATTTTAATGAACCCTCGGGCGCGTTGCTTGACCTAACGCATACGACCTCAGGAGGATGAATCATGCAAATCGAATATGTCTGGATTGGCTTGGCGGTGATTCTGGTGCTGCTGGAACTGTGGGCGATCAACAGCGTTCTGCGCAGTGGCAGTGGCTGGGAGACCAAGGGTTTATGGCTGGTGGTACTGATCTTCATGCCGCTGTTGGGGCTGATCCTCTGGGCGCTGTTTGGACCCAAGGGTGTGAACCGGGCGACACATGCCACTGAGCATGGCAAAGGCTAAGACAGAATCGAAAAAAAACAGGCGCCCGAGGGCGCCTGTTTGCATTGGCGGGCGTCAGGCCGCCAGTGTCTTGGCAATGGCCTCGTTGAACGCCGGCAAATCGTCGGGCGTGCGCGAGGTTATCAGGGTCCAGCCATTGGCCGGGCATTCCTTCACCTGCGTATCCACCCAGTTTGCTGCGCCGGCATTGACCAGGTCAGTGCGCACGCTTTTGTAGGAGGTGAGGGTCTTGCCGCCGATCACGCCGGCATCAATCAGGGCCCAAGGGCCATGGCAGATGGCGGCTACGGTTTTCCCGGCCTTGACGAAGTCGTTGATCAGCCGCAGTGCATCGGCGTCCTGGCGCAAGGTGTCGGCATTGACGGTGCCCCCGGGGATGACCAGTGCATCGAAGTCACTGCCGTGCAAGTCCGAGAGCTTGGCGTCGGACTCTACCGTCCTGTCTTTCTCGGTGTCCTGGAGAAAGGTCTGGGTGCTGCCACCTTTGCTGGAGCCGTGGGTGACCGTGGCGCCAAAGCCACGCAGGGCTTCCAGCGGCTTGAGCAACTCGTCGCGCTCGATGCCAGTGTTGGAGGTGATGATCAGAATCTTCTTGCCGTGCAGTTGCGAACTCATGGTCGAGTGTCTCCTGAGTGGGTCAATGATTAATTGGCGTGCTGGGACTGCAACTCCTTGGCCATCTTCAGATGGGTTTCGAGAGTCGGCAGGGTCTTCTCGGCAAAAGCCTTCAGTTCGGCGTTATCCGAGGAGACGGCTTCTTTTTTGAACAGGGCCACGGTGTCTTCGTGGGCCTTTACCTGGTTGTCGGCGTAAGCCTTGTCAAAGGACTCTTCACGGATTTCCAGGATCATTTTCTTGGCCTTGTCGGTGAGGCTGGCATCGTCGGGCACCTTGATGTCGAGCTTCGTCGCCAGGGCCGTCAGCTCCTGGTTGGCCTTGGTGTGGTCGGTGATCATGTGCTGGGCAAACGCCTTGATATCAGCGGCACCGCTCTTTTCCAGCGCCAGTTTGCCGGCTTCTACTTCGGTGATGCCGCCCTGGGCTGCGGCGTCAACGAAGTCATTGGAAGTGGCGGCCATGGCCACACCCATCGAGCCCGCGGCCAGCGCGAAGGTCAGTCCCATTTGTTTCATCAGCAAGTGCTTCATGATGCTTCTCCTGAAGAGTGGCGCGATGCCGTTACCTGACTGTTGAGGGGGGGCCAGCGCAAAAGGTTTAAATTAATTTGCCCTATTTTTCGGTGCATGCACCCGAGGCAATTTCCTTGAACTATCGAAAAACCTTGGGCTCTGCTGCATAACGGCTCCGCGCTGGAGCCTGACCTTTTAACCGCAGGAGAATCCCCATGGGCACTGAAAAAACCGCCGACAAAACCCCTGATGCGATCAGCTCTGAACAGGCGCAAAAAGGTCGCCAGGCTGCCGATCAGGGCAGTTCTTTACAGCGTCCCAATCCCAAGACAGAAACCGTCGATAAGGTGATCACGCCGACGTCCATCAAGGACACACAACGGCAAACCGACCAGATCAACGAGCAAGCCGCCAAGGCCGAGCGCAAGCTGGGTCAGTGAAGAACGGAGGCAGTCATGGGGCGATCCATCAGCGCCGGGGAACTGGGTATTGAGCTCAAGCCCGGTGATGACAACGCACTGTTCAAGTGGTTTGTCGCCAGCTTCCTGATGGGCAAGCGCATTCAGGCGCAGATCGCGGCGCAGGCCTATCAGGTGATTGTGGTGAAGCATGGCCGGGACACCCCGCGCAAACTGCAACACTGCACCTCTCGCGAACTGGTGGCCATGCTCGGTGAGGCGCATTACGTGCGTTACGACGAAAGCACCGCGCAACGCCTGCTCGACCTCAGCAGCAAGTTGAATGCGGAGTACGCGGGCAGGATCAGCCATATCCACGATGCCAGTGCCGACCGTGGGGAGTTTGAAAAACGCTTGAATGCGTTCGAGGGCGTCGGGCCGAAGACGGTGGAGATTTTCATGAGGGATGCGGCGTCGGTGTTGTTCTGATGCCGATTTTTCTCGGTTGTGCCGGTTGGAGCCTGCCTCGTGAGCAATGGCCAAGATTTCCCCGGCAGGGCACTCATCTGCAACGTTATGCCGCGTGCTTGAATGCGGTTGAAATCAACAGCTCCTTCTACCGCCCCCATCGCCCGCAGACCTACGCACGATGGGCGCAGTCAGTGCCGTCGGGCTTTGGTTTTTCGGTCAAGGTGCCACGGCACATCACCCATGAATTACGTCTGCGTGACTGCGATACGGCATTGGATGAGTTCCTTGCACAGTGCCTGCAATTGGGCGACCGCCTGGGCTGCCTGCTGGTGCAATTGCCGCCTTCTTTAAGCTACGACCCGATCATTGCCGGCGGCTTTTTCACAGCCTTGCGTCAACGCTTCCCTGGGCCTGTGGTGCTTGAGCCACGGCACGCCAGCTGGGTGCAGGCCGACGGGCTTTTGCGGGATTACCAGATAGGACGGGTCGCCGCCGACCCGCCGGTGATCGCTGATGGGGATGCACCGAAAGGCTGGCAAGGTGTGCGTTATTGGCGCCTGCATGGTTCGCCGCGTATTTATCACAGCGCTTACGAAACCGAGCGTTTGTGCGCGCTGGCCGAGGTATTGAGAGCCTCCCTGGAGGAGGGCATTCCGACCTGGTGTATTTTCGATAATACGGCCAGCGGTCATGCGCTGGTCGATGCGCTTGCCCTTCAAGCGATGCTTGCCCCTCAGGCATCCACTTGCATCACCTCCAGCCCCAGGCATTCATAAGCCTCGACGCTGCCCGGCGGCACGTGCCACTCGGTAATCAGGGTATGAATGCGGCTGCACGGCGCCACCACAAATGGCTCCACGGCGCCCAGCTTGTCGGCCAGGGTGACGGCCACCACGTGGGAGGCGCTGTCGAGCATAGCCTGTTTTACCGCCACTTCCTCGAAGTGCAACGAGCTGATACCGACCTGTGGATGCAGTGCGCACACACCCGTGAACAGCAGGTCGGCCTTGATGCCCTGGATCAGCCGCAATGCTTCATGCCCGCTGGCGGCCATGGTCACCGGGTTGAGTTGGCCACCGGCAAGGATCACCGTCACATTGGGATGTTCGGACAACGCGATGGCAATCATCGGTGAGTGCGTGACGGCGGTCAGCTTGATGGAATGCGGTAGTGACTGGGCGATTTGCAGGGTGGTGGTACCGGAGTCGAACAGCACGATCTGGCCGTCCTCCACGCGATCGGCGGCGAGTTGCGCCAGGTGGCGTTTGGTCGCGGTGGTTTCGCCAAACCGGGTGAAGAAATCCTTGCCGGTGTCCTTGGGCCGTGGCAGCGCACCTCCATGCACGCGTTGCAGCAGACCGGCGGAGGCCAGTTCGCCAAGGTCGCGGCGAATGGTGTCCTGGGAAACGGCGAAATGCTCCACCAACTCCGAGGCAGTGACTTTACCGTCGCGCTCCAGCAGCAACAGGATTTTCTGTTTGCGCAGGGAGGGCAGGTCGATGGCAGCATGGGTGTTATGCATGTTTTTGCTCGTTGATGCGTGTTTATGCGAGATTAATCAGCATTAGGCGCAAACGCAATGGGTTGGGGTGTCGGTGATGCCCTGCCGAGTGAGCTGAGCACCATGGAAAAACCACACCCGGTCCGGTACCGAACCCCATGTTTCGATTCGCGAAGTGATGCAGGAGATTTTGCTGCCGCCAAGCTTTCCAGCAGGGCATTACCGAGCAAAATAATCGTAAAAAAGTAAAAAGAGTTGTCCACGAAAACCGTGGGTATCTCTGTGGATAACTTCGCTTGAGCCCGGCGGGTATGGCGATTTAACCTGCGGTTAATATTTGATCAGTCACTGTTTATGGCCAGTATGGGCAGGCTTTGCGCCTTGACAGGCACCGGCGAAACCGGTGCCGAAATGCAGATTTACGAGTCGTTTGGGCGCCCGGTGGAGGGCCCGGCAACCTGAGTGGCGCGCTTCGATTGCATCAGGCTGTCCAACGCCTGGCGATAACTGCTGCCGGCCAGTCGCATGCTGTCGTTATGAGTGGCACCGGGTACCAGCAACAGGTGTTTCGGCTGTTGGGCGGCGTCAAACAGTTGCTGGCTGAAGCGCGGTGGCACGAAGGCATCGGCGAGCCCGTGAACCACCAGCAGCGGCATGTGGATATCAGCGATCTTGTCAATGGAATCGAACTTCTGCGACAGCAGCCAGCGCACCGGCAATGACGTATTGGCTACTGCCGTGGCCACATCTGCCAGGGAGGTAAAGGTGGACTCGATGACCAGTCCGCGCACTGGCGGCGGCACCTGATTGTCCGCTGCCTGCTTGCCCAGTTCCACCGCGAGGTCGATGGCCACCGCGCCACCCAGGGAGTGCCCGTAGATGAGGCGCTTGGCAGGATCGGGTTGCAGCACCTGGAAGCGTTCCCAGGCAATGCGCGCGTCTTCGTACACGCTGGTTTCCGACGGCAGGTCGCCTCGACTCTGGCCGAAGCCGCGGTAGTCGATGGCCAGTACGGAAAAGCCCAGGGCCCGCAGCTGTTCGATGCGAAACAGTTGGCCAGTGAGGTTCCAGCGCACGCCGTGCAGGTAGAGAATTGCCGGCGCGTCCTTCTGTGCCGCTGGCCACCACCAGCCATGAATATTCTGCCCTGCCTTGAAACTCGCGGGTTTCAGGTCGAATTCCTGCACATCACGCGGCAACCCGCTGTACCAGCTGGCAGTGCCTGGCTCCACGCGAAACAGCAACTCGCGTTCCTTGTGTTGCAGCACGGCGCAACCCACGGGCAGGCCGATGATCAGGGCGGCCATGCACAGCAGGGGAAACCAGCGCAGGCCGAGACGGGACAGAAAACGTGAAGACATGAAGGTTCCAGGACACAGGCGAAGCACGGGTTTTAACAGATGCCCTGGCCGCGCAGGAAATATTCAGACGGTCGTTACCGGACATTGCTTGCAAAGTATTACATCGCCTCGTCCAGCAGAGAAAAGAAGTGCCCGGCCAAGGGGGAAGAATGGCTGGTGTTCCAGTTGAGGTAGAGCCCGATGCTGGAGGACGCGGCGGTGAGGGGCACAAACGCCACCTTGTCACGGGGCATCGAATGGGCAATGGACTGCGGCACCAGCGCCACACCAAACCCGCACGCCACCAGGCCAATCAGGGTGGGTAATTGATCGGCTTCCTGGACCACCCTTGGAGAGAAGCCCGCAGCCTCGCATAAAGCGATCAACTGGTGGTGATAGCCACTGCCCAATGCCTGGGGCGTGAACACAAAATCGGCGCCGGCAAAGTCCTTCAGCTCGATAGCGGCGTCATCCGCATTCGGATGGTCTGCGGGCAGCGCCAGCAGGATCGGTTCATCCAGCAGCAGCCGGGATTCGATGTTATCTGCCTGGCCTGGCAGGTAGCGCAAAAAAGCGATATCGGTATCACCACTCAACAAGGCCTTGGCCTGGTTGGCAGAGGGCATTTCCTTGATCACCAACTGAACCCTGGGGAACGCCAGGCGAAACTGCCTGAGGGTATCCAGCAACCACGGATAGCCGGTGATCGACACCGAGGTGATGGTGAGCGTGCCGGCGGTTCCCTGGGACACCTGACGGGCTTGCTCAATGCCTTGCTGCAATTGCCCGAGGACGGTGTAGGCCGTTTGAAGAAACGCCGCCCCGGCTGGCAGCAGCTTCACGCCACGGCGGTCACGCTGCAGCAGGGCAAACCCCAGCTTTGCCTCCAGGCGATTGATCGCCTGGCTCAACGCTGGCTGCGCCATATGCAGGCGCTCCGCGGCCTGGTGAAAGTGCAGCGCTTCGGCAACGGCAACGAACTGGCGCAACAGGCGGGTTTCGATCATCTGGGCTGTTCCTTCAGGTAGATGGCGGTGTGGGGCTTGATACGGCGCAGGTATCAATATCGCTGTTTTTCAGTATTAAACAGGACGGCCACGGGTTGTTAGGGTGGAGTGCCTATCAGGAGAACGCGACGATGGACTTTACAGGTAAAACCGCAATCGTGACCGGTGCCGCTCGTGGCTTGGGGTTCAGCTATGCGCGCGAGTTGGCGCGACTCGGCGCGCAGGTGGTAATCAGTGATATCGGTGCCGACACCCTCGGCGATGGGGCTGATCCCCAGGTGGTACAGGCGGCCGCGCTGGCGCTGCAGGGTGAAGGCCTGCGGGTGGTTGGCCACGCGGGTGACCTGTCCGGCGAAGCGGGGTGTCGAGCGCTGATCGAGTGCGCCATCACGCATTTCGGGCAGCTCGATATCCTGATCCACAATGCTGGCTGGGTCGGCTATCAGCCCATCGAGGCCGCCGACGAGGCTTTCATCCGGCGGGCCATGGGCGTCAATGTCTATGCACCGATCTGGCTGTGCAAACACGCGTGGCAGCACCTCACGCGATCTGCCGCACCCCGCATTGTGCTGACCACCTCCGACCGTGCGATGTATACGCGCTACGTCCAGCCGGGCCTGGCGGCCTACAGCGCGGGGAAGATGGCGCAACTGGGGATCATGAATGCCTTGAGCGGGGAAGGGGCGGAGGCCGGGATCCTGGTCAATGCCATCTCACCCGTGGCCAAGACCCGCATGTGGGGCGTGACCGGCGAGCCGCACAACCTCAAGCCGGAATGGGTCACGCCTGGGGTGATCTTCCTGGCTTCGGCAGCGTGCCAGGACAGCGGCTATATCCTGCGTGCCAGCAACGGCCAGTTCACCGCCACGCGGTTCGCGGAAAATCCGGGGGTCGAGTATCCGGTTGACCTGGCGCGGGTCAACGCCTCGGACGCTGTGCAAGTCGCCGCGTCATGGCAAGCCATCAAGGACTGTTGACGGTCACGCCAGGTAAAGCGTCAGGCCCTGAGCTTCATAGGGTTGCAGCAGGGCACGCGGCGTACTGGCCAATGCGACGATCGCGCTGACGTGTGCCAGCTCCACCACCTGGTAGGGCGATGCGGTGTTGAGCTTTTCCGAGGTGGCCAGCACGATGGTTTCTGCGGCCGCGTGACACAACGCGCGCTTGACCACTGCCTCTTCATAATCGCCGGTAGACAGGCCGGCATTCGGGTGCACGCTGCACACCCCCATGAAATACAGGTCGGCATTGACCCGGCCGATGGCCTCCAGCGTAGCCGCCCCCACCCCCACCAGTGAGTGGCGAAACAGCCGCCCGCCGAGCATGATCACTTCAATCTGCGGATGATCCACCAGGGCCATGGCAATCGACGGGCTGTGGGTGACCACGGTGGCATTCAGTTCCGCCGGCAAGTGATGGGCCAGTTGCAGGCACGTGGTACCGCCATCGATAAACACCACCTGGCCGGGCTGCACAAGTTGCGCAGCCGTCCGGCCAATGGCGATTTTTTCCTCCGGTACCAAGTGTTCCCGAACCGAAAAATCAGCCATCGCTGGGGATGCCGGCAAGGCGCCGCCGTGCACCCGCAGCAGCAAACCTTCCTTGGCCATTTCCCGCAGGTCACGCCGAATCGTGTCCTCGGAAACCTCCAGTGCCTGGCTCAACTCCTTGGCAATCAGCCGGCCGTCGCGGTGCAGCGTATCCAGCAGGTGTTGTTTACGTTGTTGGGTCAGCATCGGAAGCTTCCTGCACGTTTTTTCTTGACTGTGCACGATTTTGCACGACATGCTGAATAACACAAGACAAAAAGGTCCTGCCATGGAAAACAGTCCCGTCCGCATCCACGCCGAAGAACTGCTCTCGGATAATTGGTATGTGCTGAAAAAGTACACCTTTGACCTGCGCCGCCGCGACGGCAGTTGGCAGTCCCAGACCCGGGAGATCTATGACCGGGGCAATGGCGCGACGATCCTGCTGTACAACCGCGAGCGGCGCACGGTGTTGCTGATTCGCCAGTTCCGCATGCCTACCTACGTTAACGGCTACCACGGTTACCTGATCGAGTCTGCCGCCGGCCTGCTGGACAACGCCAGCCCCGAGGAACGCATTCGCCTGGAGGCGGAAGAAGAGACGGGTTACCGTGTGGGTCATGTAGAAAAGATCTATTCGGCCTTCATGAGCCCGGGCTCGGTGACCGAGCGCATTCACTTTTTCATCGGCGAATATCAGCCTGGCGACCGAGTCAGTGATGGCGGTGGGCTGGAGGATGAAGGTGAGGATATCGAAGTGCTGGAGTTGGGATTCGAGGAGGCCCTGGGTATGGTGGACAGTGCCGAGATCGTCGACGGCAAGACCATCATGTTGTTGCAGTACCTTGAATTGCGGATGTTGAAAGAGGGCTGGTGATGTCGCGTCGGTTATCGCTTGCGCTGGCGGTGTTGCTGGCGGGATGCAGTGGTGTGAGTGCTGCGCAAACGCCCGTCGGTGATGGTGGTGTTCCCGCGTTCTATACCTGGGCGGACAAGGTGCCCGCGTCACCCGGGCGGATGCTGCGCAGCGAGCCGTTGACCGAACAGCAAAGCCTGGCCGAGGCGGGGCAGAATATTCGCATCCTGTACACGTCCACCGACGGTCTCGATACCCATAAACGGATTGTCGTTTCCGGTGCGCTGTTCCTGCCCAAGGGCACACCGCCGCCGGGTGGCTGGCCGCTGATGGCGTGGGCCCACGGCACGGTGGGGAGTGCCGATATCTGCGCGCCGTCGTTCGCCGGTCGCAGCCCGCGGGATACGCGCTATCTCAATTATTGGCTGGCTCAGGGCTACGCGATTGTCGCTACCGATTACCAGGGGCTTGGGACGCCTGGCCTGCATCCGTATGGGCTGACCAGTCCGCTGGCCTATGGGGTGCTCGACAGCATTCGCGCGGTAGGGGCGGGTGGTTTCGAACTCTCCAAACGTGTGGTGGTGTTTGGGCAGTCACAGGGTGGCCGTGCTGCGTTTGCCACGGCGGTCTATGCGAAAGACTATGCGCCCGAGTTGGATATCGTGGGGGTGGTGGCGACCGGTACGCCTTACGCGGCCACCCATAAAACGGGAGACAGTGCAGAGTTGGAAAAGGCCCGCAGTTCGGTGGTGCCGACCTTTGCCTATAACTTGCTGCGGCTGAGTACTGTCACGTTGTTTGATCCTGGGTTTGTGGCTGCGGATTACTTGAGCGAGCGTGCAGTGCCTGCGTTTGAGAGCAGCCGGCGGGATTGTTTGCATGCCATTGAGCAGCGGGTGATGGCTGATGGGCTCAGCTTCAATGACAGTTTCAAGCGGTCGCCGAAAGAGGCGCTCGACAAGGTTTATCGTGAGTCGGCGTATCCGACGTTGAAGACGGATATTCCGGTTTTTGTCGGTACGGGGGGGCGGGATCAGGATGTGTTTGTGCCTGGGCAAAAGGCGCTGGTCAGGGATGCGTGCAAGGTCGGGGACCGGATTGAATGGCATTTTTATCCTGAGCTGGATCACTCCGCTACGGTCAATGGTTCGCTCGTGGACTCGACGCCGTTTGTGCGTAAGGCGTTTGCGGGGGAGGTGATTGGTGGGAATTGTGGGGGGTAGCTTTTTTGGGGGGTATATCCGTTATTTGGGTAACGGCGACTTATGGTTTCGCTCTTACAGCGAGTCACTTTGGAAAAGCCGGAATGCCGGCCCAGCCCAAAGTAAGTAAAGGGAGCTGCCTCCGCCGCTTTATGTGGGAGCGGGCTTGCTCGCGAAAAACCTGAGAGCGCCACGTTGAATCAGGATACCCACGTCATCGTTAACGACCTTCGCGAGCAAGCCCGCTCCCACATTTGGAGCGTGTCCGCCTTTGATTTTGCGGTTGCTTCACCCCACTCAAGTCGGCTGGTAGGCCGCTGTGAGAGCGCAACCCGATAGCGGCCATAACCGCAGCAACGGATATGCCCCCAACCCCATCACCCCAATTTCACATTCATGATAATCCGCGCGGTAAACACCAATTTCCCCTCCGCATCCAGCATCTCCACCGGCACCACCTTGTCACCCGCCGTTTGCCAGTCGATACCTTCGCCATTGGCCGTCGCCGTCACGCTGCTCTTGGCCTTGGCCAGATACTCCACCGTCATCCCCTTGGGAATCCACCGCGCACCCGCCGGCACGGAAACGTCCGTCATGGTACCCGCCGCCAACTCCGCCGCGTTGCACATGGCAATGGCATGCACCGTGCCCAGGTGGTTGGTGATGGCCTTGCTGAACGGCACTTCCACCGAGGCAAACCCCGGACGCAACTGGGTCATCAACGGATTGATGGTGCTGAAGTAGGGCGCCATCTGGCACGCCAGTTTGCTGAACGCTTCGGGGCCAACGCTGTTGAACATGCTCAGGGCCTGACTCATGGTGCTGCCTCGCTGATTAAATGAATTTTACGGAATATTGTTTCGTTACAGAATAATGTTCTGTAACGGAACAGTATTCTGCCCATGGGAAATCTGTCAAGCTGCCTGGGCTTATTCTTCTTCACTGACTGAGTTCCTGTTCAGCATGCAAACCCCGGATCTGCTTCAGCGTTGCTTCCCTGGCCGAAGGGCCGAATTGAAGCGCGATATCTTCAAGGCAGCCCTGGACCTGTTCAACGAGCAGGGCCTTGAAGCCACCACCATCGAGATGATCCGCGCGCGCTGCGATACCAGCGTCGGCGCCATTTATCATCACTTCGGCAACAAGGAAGGCCTGGTCGCCGCGCTGTTTTTTACCGCGCTGGAGGATCAGGCCGAATTGCGTGGGCGCTATCTTGAATCGGCCAAAACGGCGAAGGAGGGGGTGTACGCACTGGTCCACAGCTATGTCGATTGGGTAGACAGCGAACCGCAGTGGGCGCGCTTCCAGTACCACGCGCATTTCGCGGTGACCAAGGGCCCGTTCGCCGCTGAACTGGAAAGCCGCAACCAGGCGCGCAACGCGTTGCTGAAGGAATGGATGGTGCTGCCTGGACGGGGTGATCAGCTCAGCCAGGTGCCCGCCGAACTCTTGCCATCACTGATCATCGGCCAGGCCGACAGCTACTGCCGTGCCTGGCTGGCCGGGCGCTCGGCCAGCAGCCCTCGGGTGTACCGGGAAACCCTGGCCGAGGCAGCGTGGCGCTCGGTGGGCGGCGCTTAGGGCGTCGCGTGCATCACGCACAGGGTGCGGGCGTTATCGCCACCCGATAGCGCTCGTCAAAATCATCCGCCAACTGTGCCAGCGTCACCTCTCCCAAACGCTGCAGCAGCAACGCCTGGGCATCGTCAAACGCCTGGTTCAGCGCCGCATTGACGGCCTGTTCCACCAGGCATTGCGGATGATCGGTGGACAGGCCGACGGCAAAGATCGACGACGTGCCAAGGGCATTGTGGATGTCCAGCAGGGTGATTTCACTCAGCGGCTTGCCCAGCATCCAGCCGCCCTGATGGCCTTTTTCCGAACGCACATAACCTTTCTCCTTGAGCAGGCCCAGGGTGCGGCGTACCACCACCGCGTTGGTACCAAGCATCTGCGCGATGGTCTCCGAGGTGGCGCGTTCCTCGTGGCGGCCCATGTGGATCAGCACATGGAGCATGCGCGAAAGCCGGGTGTCGTTTCTCATCTGCAAGCCTCTGGAGTTCCTGCCCGAAAGTATCGTTCGTAACGATTGGAGTTGCGAGACACTTGACGAGGTATTTTTATGTAACTTATGGTGTGTCGTGAGTGCCCGGCAACCGATGCAAGGGCCACCAGAGAGGTCATCTTCATGGTTTACGACGTGATTATCGTGGGCGGCAGCTACGCCGGAATGTCTGCCGGGCTGCAACTGGCGCGGGCTCGGCGCAAGGTGCTGGTGATTGACGCCGGGCAGCGGCGCAACCGGTTTGCGGCCACGTCCCACGGTTTCCTCAGCCAGGATGGCCAGCCGCCGGAGCTGATCGCTGCCGAAGGGCGAGGGCAGTTGATGGAATATCCGACGGTGACCTGGGTGCAGGACACCGCCGTTGAAGCGACTCAAAACCAGGATGGCTTCGTGGTGCGAACCCGTTGCAAGGGTGAGTTCAACGCTAAACGCTTGATTCTCGCTACCGGCGTGGTGGATGAGTTACCCGAGGTCGAGGGGTTGAAGGAGCGCTGGGGCAAGCATGTGTTCCATTGCCCGTATTGCCACGGCTATGAACTGGATCAAGGCCGCATCGGCGTGCTGGCGACGTCGCCACTGGCCATGCATCACGCGATGCTGCTGCCGGACTGGGGCACCACCACGCTCTTTACCAACGGCGCATTTGTGCCGGATGCCGAGCAGCAGGCGCAACTGGATCGGCGCGGGGTCAGCGTCGAAAGCTCGGCGGTGCGGCGGATTGTCGGTGAGCGGGCGGATGTGGAATTGGCAGACGGGCGGATGATCGTGCTGGACGGTATTTTCACCCTGTCCCGTACGCGCATGGCCAGCCCATTGGCCGAGCAGTTGGGCTGTGAGTTTGTCGAAGGGCCGACCGGGCCCTATCTGCTGACCAACGAGATGCGCCAGACCACCGTGCCCGGTGTGTTTGCCTGCGGCGATGCCAACCTGGCCGGCGGCTCGGTGGCGCTGGCGGTCGGCGAGGGTGTGCGCGCCGGGGTGGGCGCGCACTTTTCGATGATCTTCAGCTGAGGTCAGCGCACCAGGCACGGCCGCTTGTTATCGAACGTCCAGCCCGGAATCATGAACTGCATCGCCACGCTGTCATTGCGCGCACCCAGGCCCATGCCTTTGTACAGTTCATGGGCGTGGGCCACGGCGTCCATGTCGATGTCCACGCCCAGGCCCGGTTTGGCCGGCACCTTGATGTGGCCGTCGACAATCTTCAGCGGAGCCTTGGTCAGCCGCTGGCCGTCCTGCCAGATCCAGTGGGTGTCGATGGCCGTGATTTCCCCCGGCGCGGCGGCGGCCACCTGGGTGAACATCGCCAGGGAAATGTCGAAGTGATTATTGGAGTGCGAGCCCCAGGTCAGGCCCCATTCGTGGCACATCTGCGCCACGCGCACCGAGCCCTGCATGGTCCAGAAGTGCGGGTCGGCCAGGGGAATATCCACGGACTGCAACTGGATCGCATGCCCCATTTCCCGCCAGTCGGTGGCGATCATGTTGGTGGCGGTGGGCAGCCCGGTGGCACGGCGGAATTCGGCCATGACTTCGCGCCCGGAGTAACCGTTTTCCGCGCCGCAAGGGTCTTCGGCATAGGCCAGCACATGATGCTGGTCGCGGCACAGGGCGATGGCTTCTTTCAGTGACCAGGCGCCGTTGGGGTCCAGGGTGATGCGCGCATCGGGGAAGCGTTCGGCCAGTGCAGTCACCGCCTCGATTTCGTCGCCGCCGCGCAGTACGCCGCCTTTGAGCTTGAAGTCATTGAAGCCGTATTGCGCCTTGGCCGCCTCTGCCAGACGCACGATGGCTTCGGGCGTCATCGCCTTTTCATGACGCAGGCGGAACCAGTCTTCGGCATCGTCTTCACTGCGATAGGCCAGGTCGGTCTGCTGGCGATCACCGATGTAGAACAGGTAGCCGAGCATCTTCACCGCGTCGCGCTGCTGGCCTTCGCCGAGAAGGGCCGCCACCGGGACTTCGAGGAATTGGCCGAGCAAATCCAGGAGTGCCGCTTCCATCGCCGTGACGGCATGGATGGTGATGCGCAAGTCAAACGTCTGCAAACCCCGGCCCGCCGAATCCCGCGCGGCGAAGGTCTGGCGCATGGCATTGAGAATGCTCTGGTACTGGCCGATGGGCTTGCCGATCACCAGGCTGCGGGCGTCTTCCAGGGTCTCGCGGATGCGTTCGCCGCCGGGTACCTCACCGACGCCGGTACGGCCGGCGCTGTCGGTAAGGATCACGATATTGCGCGTAAAAAACGGCCCGTGGGCACCGCTGAGGTTGAGCAGCATGCTGTCGTGGCCGGCCACCGGGATGACTTGCAGGCCGGTAACGACCGGGGCGCTGTTGGCGTGGTGCTGGTGTTCTGTGTTCATCGTGTAGTCCTTATTTGCTCAAGACGGGGGCGGGTTGCAGCACGCTGCTGGTGGTCGGGCCGGGCAGTGTCCTGGCGAAAAACACCAGGATGGCCGCAAGGATCGAAGTGCCCGCCAGGCCATACAAACCGCCCTGGATCGAGCCGGTGGTCTGTTCCAGGAAACCAAAGGTGGTGGGCGCGACAAACCCGCCGAGGTTGCCGATGGAGTTGATCAATGCGATCACCGCCGCGGCGATGCGTGCATCCAGGTAACCCTGGGGAATCGGCCAGAACAGCGAGGACGCCGACTTGAAGCCGATCGCCGCGAAGCAGATGGCGATAAAGGCAAAGATCGGCCCGCCGGTAGTGGAGAGGAACATGCCGACGGCGGCGATCAGCAGTGCCGCAGCGACCCATGCTTGCTGGAACTTGAATTTGCCCGCCAGTGCCGCGAAGGCGTACATCGCGATGATCGAGATCAACCACGGGATGGAGTTGTAGAAACCCACCTGGATGTCGCTCAGGTCGCCCATCTTTTTGATGATGCTCGGCAACCAGAAAGTGGCGGCATAGATCGTCAGCTGGATGCAGAAATACAGGGCGCAGAACAGCATGATCTGACGGTCCTTGAGCAACTTGCCCAGGGTCGGCTTGACCGTGGTGGCGGCGTCACGCTGGCGCTGTTCGCGGTCGATCTCGCCCACCAGCGCATCCTTTTCTTCAAGGCTGAGCCACTTGGCGTCATGGGGCTTGGAGTCCAGCCAGAACCACACGAAAAAGCACAGCAGCACCGACGCCATGCCTTCGATGATGTACATCCACTGCCAGCCATGCAGGCCCAGCCCGGTGATTTGCAGCAGCACGCCGGACAAGGGGCCGGAGATCAGCGAGGCGAGGGCCGAGCCGCTGAGGAAGATTGCAATCGCCTTGCCGCGTTCGACGCCGGGCAGCCAGCGGGTGAAGTAGTAGATCACCCCGGGAAAGAAGCCGGCTTCGGCCACGCCCAGCAGGAAGCGCAGGATGTAGAAGTGGGTTTCGTTCTGAATGAAGGCCATCAATGTGGCGGTGATGCCCCAGGTGAACATGATGCGGGTCAGCCAGATGCGCGCGCCGACTTTTTGCAGGAGCATGTTGGACGGCACTTCGAACAGCGCGTAGCCGATGAAAAACAACCCGGCACCGAAGCCGTAGGCGGCCGCACCAATGCCCAGGTCGTGCTCCATATGGGTACGCACAAAGCCGATGTTGACGCGGTCGATGTAGTTGACGATGAACATGATCACGAACAGTGGGAGCACATGGCTCTTCACCTTCTTGATCGCGCGGGCCAGGACCGGGTCGGTGGCAGGCGCAGCTGTCGCAGGGCTGGAACGGGTCACGAGGTCAAACTCCCACTGATTATTGTTGTGCGGGGACGTATTTGGGTTGCCAGAGATGTCAGACAACTTGATAGACATCATACAACTGCATTTTCAAAGATGGCAACCCTCTGTAGGAGCGAGCTTGCTCGCGAAAATCGTCAACGATTGCGCGGTTTTGTGCAATGTTTGCGCTGCGACGGGGTTTTTTCGCGGGCAGGTTCGCTCCTACAGGTATTTGTTTGTTGTCATACAAGTTGGCTCGTCTAAGAATGCTAGTATTGCCAAGCGCCCCAGAACGGAATTCCTGATGCAAAACCCCAGCTCGGCACCTCATCGCAAGCGCTCCCCGGGCCTTGCCCACGACATTGTCACCGCGCTGACCCAGCAGATTCTCCTGGGGCAGATGGCGCCGGGTGAAAAGCTGCCGTCGGAGTCGGCCATCGTGGGCGAGTACGGCGTCAGCCGCACGGTGGTGCGCGAAGCGCTTTCCAAATTGCAGGCCGCCGGGCTTGTGGAAACCCGCCACGGTGTCGGCACCTTTGTGCTGGAGCGCGACGAGCGCCACGGCCTGCACCTGACCCACGACACCGCCGCCAGCGTGCGCGGCATTCTTGAACTGCGCATGGGCCTGGAAACCCAGGCAGCCGCCCTGGCAGCCTTGCGCCGTACCGATGAACAACTGCAGCAGATGCGCCAGGCACTGGATGATTACCAGGACTCGCTGGCCAACAACGACAGTGCCGTTGAGCCTGACGTGCGCTTCCATCGCCTGATCGCCCAGGCCACTGGCAATACCTATTTTACCGACGTGATTTATCACCTGGGCCACTCGGTAATCCCACGCACCCGGATCAATGCCGAGGAACGCGGCGACGCGGACCTGATGGAGCTGGGGCGCCTGGCGAACCTTGAGCACGAGGCGATCCTGAAAGCCATCCGCCGCCAGGACCCGGACGCGGCCCGGGCCGCCATGCTGTTGCACTTGAGCAACAGCCTGGAGCGGATGACCGGAGAGTAGGCGGGGCTATTTGCTGTCCAGGAAGTCCAGCAGCGCGGCATTGAACAGCGTCGGGTCCTGCAGGAATGCGAAGTGGCTGGTGTTCGGCAGAATCAGCAGGCCCGCTCCCGGAATAGTCGCCGCGATGTATTCGGTGTGTTCACGCTTGATCGCCTCATCGTGGTCGCCGTCGACAATCAGGATCGGAGTCTTGATGGACGCCAGTTGCGCGTCGGTCCAGTTGGGTTGGCTGGCCCACATATGGCTGATCTGCTCGACGAAGGCGTCGTACTCTTTTGGCGTCGGCGAGTGCCTGGCGTACTCCTGGCCGGCGCGTTCGATGAAGGCGGCGAAGGTCGGGTTTTTCTCTACGCCATCCTTGACCCCGGAGGTCTGGGTGTTGGCGGCAAAGGCAAACACCTTGCCGATACGGTCGGGATGGCGCAGGGCAAGATCGATACCGATGATTGCGCCGTCGCTCCAGCCGACGATATCGGCGCGGGGGATTTTCAGGCTGTCGAGTACGGCGACCACATCATCGGCCATCAAGTCGTAACCGAAGGGGTTCTCGTCCCGGGAACTGCGCCCGTGGCCACGGCTGTCGAGGCTGATGACCGTGTGTTTGGCGGCCAGCGCCTTGACCTGGTTGCCCCAGTAATCGGAATTGGACAGGCCACCGTGCAGCAGGATGACCGGCGAACCATGCCCGGTCTTGGTGTAGTAGACCTTGATGCCATTGACGGCGGCATAGCCGGTCTTGGCCCCCGCAATCGGCGCCGGGGTGGGCGGAAGGGTTTCCCAGCGTTCCGCGGCCTGAACCCCGGAGAGGGACAGCAACAGGCAGGCAGCTGCCAATAAGCGACGTGACATGGCGATTCCTTTTTTGTGAGCAGGTTGAGGTCATCCGGCCAGATGTGCGCTCGACTCTAGCACCGTGCCTACCTTGGGAAACACGCATTTTTTCCTATCAAAAACGCCCTTTGGAAAGAGAAAAATACAGTTATATCAATGGAATAAATTTGTCTTTTGCAGCGGGTGGGCTAAGGGTTTCAACTGATGGTTTTTTCGGTCATTCCCGGCAGGGGCATTTTCTTCAATACCGCGATCCATCTTCTCCTTAAGGTTCAGCTCATACCCGCACAACAAAAAGGAATTGCAATGAGCTTGATCATTTCCATGGCCGCCTTCGCCCTGGCCACGTCCATCACCCCGGGACCGGTGAATGTGGTGGCCCTCAGTTCAGGCGCGCGCTTTGGGTTTGCCGCCAGCCAGAAGCATGTAGCCGGGGCCGCGCTGGGGTTCACCTTGCTGCTGGTGCTGATTGGCCTGGGGCTGCATGAGGTGCTGGTGCGCTGGCCGCTGCTGACGCAGTTGATTCAATGGGGCGGGGTGGCCTTCCTGTTGTACATGGCCTGGAAACTGGCCGTGGACAATGGGCGCCTGGACGCTGAAGGCACGGCCGCGGCGCCGTCGATGCTCTATGGGGCGATCATGCAATGGCTCAACCCCAAGGCCTGGCTGGCGTGTGTGGCAGGCATGGGGCTGTTTGTCGCCGATGGCGATGCGCAGCAAGTCTGGCTGTTTGCGACGATCTACCTGGTGATTTGCTACTTGTCGGTGGCGTGCTGGGCGTACGCCGGGACGTTCCTGCGCCGCTACCTGAGCAATCCCCAGGGCATGCGCCTGTTCAATCGCTCGATGGCCGCCTTGTTGGTGGCCAGCGTGGGGTATCTGCTGCTGGCCTGATTCAGCCGCGATATTGCCCGGGCGTCGCCGCCAGGTGCTGTTTGAACGTGCGCTGGAAATGCGCCTGATCAGAAAAGCCGGCCGCCAGTGCGACGTCGGCGATCAACTGGCCGCTGCGCAACTGGGTGCGGGCAAACTGAATACGGCGATTGACCAGGAATGCGTGGGGCGTCATGCCGTAATACTGCTTGAACGCACGAATCAGGTACGATGGCGACAGTTCAGCCGCCTGGCAAATGTCTTCGAGCTTCAGGGCCTCGGTGCAATGTTCGCGGATATAGTCGGCGGCGCGCTCCAGCTTGTGATTGACCTCGCGCACCGGAGTTGTCGACGGGTTGAGGCGTTGCTGCACCTCGGTGAAAAAACTCACCACCGCACTCTGCTTGTGCAGGTGTTCGGCGTGGTTGTCCACCAGCACCTCATACAGCTCGTTCAGCCCGCGGTACAACGCGACATCCGTGGTGTGGGTGGCGGTGAACGGACGAAAGTCCTGGTCCTTGCTGAAACCCAACTGGTGCTGCAGGTCGGTCAGCCAGGCCGTATCGATATACAGCATGTGATAGGACCAGGGCAGATCATCAATGGGGTTGCAGGCGTGGACATCCCCGGGATTCATCAAGACCACGGTGCCGGTGCTGATCTTGAAGGTCGATGCCCCATGGATGTACAGGCTCTGCCCGGCCGTGATCGCGCCGATGGAAAAGTGCTCGTGGGCGTGGCGGGTGTAGCAGACCTTCCGCCCGTCGGCGATGGTGCGAGCCTCAATGAACGGCAGGCGTTCGTCGCGCCAGAAGGAAGGGGCAGTCGGTTCGAGGGGCGATCGCATCACTACAAGTCTCACCGGGAAACAATGCAGTGAATGATTACACAGAAACCGGCCTGCAACGTTTCATTTCATGGTTTCGGGTTCCATTCTGCGCAGGAAGCCGATCCGCGGATCTACGCCGTTGATGGCGTCTGCCAGGGAAAGGGGTTGCTTCGCCGCCGCTCGCGCCTCATCGGCGCCTACCAGCAAGTGCTGGTCAATCACGATGCTGGCAATGGCCAGGCTGCGTGGCGAGGTGAAGGTGTTGGGTACCACAGGGCCCGGCCCATAGACGGCAGGCAGCTCGGCAAAACGTTGGGCAATGACCGTCGCGTGTTGCTGCCCGTTGGGAATGGTGCCGCGCGCGTACGCTGACCAATCGATCGGCAGCGGGCTGCCTTGGGTATTGCCGGTGCGCAGGGCCTGTTCGAATATTTGCAGGGTCAGGCCCGGTAATGGGGCAACCTTCAGTTGCTTTGGGAGAAATTCGTAGAAGCGCTTGTCGCCGGCGTACCTGCACAACACCAGCACCCCGAATCTCCCGATGCCCGATGTCTGCCCGCCAGCACTGGTGCGTGACGTTTGCAGGCGATGGAATTCCAGGCTGCCATATTCCATGCCTTTACGGCTAAGCAGGGGCAGTTGTGACATCCAATACACGATCGACTGTAGCAGCGCGGCGCGCACCGCCGTGTAGCGCTTCTCGAACTCGGCCGCGAAAGTGGAATGGATTGACCCCAACTCATCGAACCGTGACGCCATGCTGGCGAAATCAACGTCCTTGAGGGTCGAGCGCCATTGCGTTGTGCCTTTGGTCAGCTTGCCTGCCATGTGCAACTGAACCAGGGAAACGGCGGTATTGGCGGCGATATCCGGCTCCGAGCGGTTACCAGGCCTGGCCTGCCATTGTATGACCATTCGCTCCAGATCGGTGCTACCGGCAAACACCCGCTGAAGATCCTGCAAGGCTATCTCATACAGGCTGGTATGCCCGTTCTTCTTCAACTCGGAACTGATCTGCAACTGGTTGAGCTGCTCGTTCAACGCGGCAATGGCGCGATTCTTCTGCGTGGTACTGTGCCCATCAACGTTTTTGGCCAGTACTCCGTTGGCCACGGCCCAGTCGACGATCGGCAGACTGCCTCGGCGAACCCGGCGGGAGGGCATGATGAAGTAGATCACCGCCATGAAGTCGGTGAAGCGCATGGCCCGTGATGCACCCGGTGTTTCAGCTTCGATCAGGTCCACGTATTGCTTGAAATGTACCCAGGTATGGGAACTCATGTACGACACCTCATCAGGGATGTCCCGCACCAGGAATTCCGGGGCGATGCCCGCCAGCAACAGGTGCGCGGCCATGGGTACGGCGCTGGTGCGCAGGACCTTGAACTGGACCATGGCTTCTACGGCGTTACGGACTTCATGGAAGGTCAGGCCCCAGTTGTAGGAATCGGTCAGGTCATAGCCGGCGACAGTGGCCCGCTGCTTACCAGCATTCGCGTCCAGGCTGAGAATCAGTGCGGCAAACAACAGTGCGTTTCTGCTGGCACGGGTGTTTGCAGCGCTGGCGTGTTCACCGTACCAGCCCACGGTTTCCGATAGCCGCGCGGCCAGTGCCTGGGCCGGGGGCGATGCCAATAGTTGGTGCAGCAGCAGATCAGCCTCGGCGCGCACCTGGTCACGGTTTTTTTCGCCGACGATTGTTTCGCTCAGGTAGTCGAACAGTTTTACGTCCTGGTTGGGCAGGAAGGCGGCGACGGTCTGCAGCACCTGTTTGCGTTGCGCCGCCAGCAGTGGCATCACCTGCAATGCCCGCCAGTAGTTGCCGTGGCGTGGCTGTTTGGTTGTCGGGATGCGCAGGATGCGTGCCGTGGCATGGGCTTCGTCACGGGTAGCCGGTAGCGCCATCTGGTAGAGGTTGAGTAACTGGCGCAAGCTGACCTGGCCATTGGTGCTGATGCGCCCGCCGGATTGGCGGGCCAGTTCCAACAGGGGTTCGGCCATCGAGGTCAGGCTTGAAAGCGGTGTGTCCGCACGGGTGAGTACCTTGGGCGCATCGTCCAGCGCGTAACCACTGAGTTCGCCGTCCGCGTTCAGTACATACACCCGGGCAAGGTTGAATTGGCGGGTGGCGCTCACGCGTTGAAAGGCCGATTCCTGGCGCAAACCTGCGAGCAGTTGCGCCCCTTTGTCCACCAGAGTGGCAAAGGGCGAGTCAGCCGCCAGGTTGAACGTCATGTCCAGGGTGCTAGTGAGCTGCGTATCGAGGGTGATCGACTTGAGTGCTGCTTGCATGGTGTAACGGTCATTGAGGACTGCGATATGGCGCATGTGTTTGCTGACGGCCACCAACGAGTGGGCGGCCGAGCTGACATAGGGAAACGTCGCTGCGCTGGTGGCGCGCAGTTGTTCCACCAGGACCTGAACGTCCCCTGCACTGGCAGGACGGGGTAGCCGATACACCGTCATCAGCGCGGCCAGGCTGAGGCTGGCGTCCGGCAATATGTCGGTATGGGCGAGATTGGCCAGGCGCTCCAGCTCATCCCATTGCTGATTCAGCGCTGAGTTGTTGGAGCGATCCAGAGGTGAGGTATTGGCCTCGCGGCCGTCGGTCACGGCGATCACTACTTTTTGGTCGACGGAATAGCGGTAAGTGGGGGCAGCGCCTTGACTGGCAGGGTTGAGGCTCGCGAACTCTTCTCCCTGCGTCACGGCGTAAAGCAGCTGTGCCGCGTACTTTAAGGTGCTCGACAACATTGAGTCCGAGTCCAGCGTGCATCGTTGCAGGTAGAGCTGCAGCCAATCGAAAGGCGGGCTGCCGTTTGTACTTTGTTCCAGGAGCGTCTGCAGCGCATCGGCCAGTTGTTGGTAATCCCGCTGCTCCTCGGTCAAGCGCTTGCGCAGGGTGGATTTGAGCCGCCCGCTTTCATCGACACCGGGCAGCGTGTCGAGGGTATGGATCTCTTCGAGAATCACCTGAGCCTGCAAATGATTGGTCGGTACCGGGTAGCCATAGAAGGGCAATACCAGGTTCAGAGGCAGTGTCCTCGAATGAGGTTCGACGAGGTTTTCCATGAATGGCAAGCCGGCGTTGACCGTATCGATAATCTGCACCACCTCCAGGATCGGATTCGCGACGCGCCACCAATCAGAGTCTTTGTCCAGGGTGAAGGTGTACGGTGTTTTGACCGTGCCTTCCAGGATCGTGGCCTGCAGATCGCCGCCCCGAAACACCAGGCTCGCCAGTTCCAGGTCATGGCGTGAGGCCCACTCACGGAAGGCCGGGCGGCCGATGGCGTCACAGAAGAGCCGCACCCAGCGACCGAGCATGGTATTTTCCGGCACGCTGATCAAGATGGGTTCGGTTGCCGGGGTGGTGCCTTGGGCAACCAGTCTGATCAAACCGGCGATCAGTTCGGCGATCAGCACTTGATCGTCCTTGAGGCGCAATGCCTGGTGCTTGATCAGGTCCAGGGCGGAGGGAGAAATATTCTTCAACAGGTGGGACAGAAAGGGTAAGTCATCCATGGCGTTCAGGCTCTGTGCAAGGTCGCCCACGTGCTATGGGCGACCGGAGCCTGCATCGTCGGATGGGCCGGGCCAGAACAAAAGACGTACCTTCCTGACGGGATGTAGCCCGAGTCGACTGCCGTTGCAAGCGCTACGGCAGTCTGGCGTTTGGGCTCAAAAATCCCAGCGGGTCGCCAATTGCAGGCTGCGCGGCTCGCCGTAGAAACCGGTACCGAAGTTGCCCAGGCCGGTGTAGTACTTTTTGTCGAACAGGTTCTTCACGTTCAACGTGGTGCTCAGGTGCTCGTTGAAGCGGTAGCGCGCCATCACGTCCACCAGGAAGTAGCTGTCCTGGGTAATGCGTGAGTTGTGGCCGAAATTCACCGAGTCGTTGGGATCGGGCTGGAACACATTGCCGAAGAACTCGCTCTGCCAATTCACGCCGCCGCCCACGGTCAGGTTCTCCAGGGCGCCGGGCAGGCGATAGGTGTTGAACAACCGCACCACTTGCTGGGGCGTGGTGGTTTGCAGCACGGAGCCATAGACGTAATCGCCGTTGGCGTCACGGCTGTGCTGGTAGGTGTAGCCCGCCGAGACGTTCCAGCCGTCCAGCACTTCACCGGCCAGTTCGACTTCAAAGCCCTTGGTGGTGGCGCCGGCAATCGGGCGATACACCGAGTCGGTCTCAAACCCGGAAACGTACTGCGCAACGTTGTCCTGTTCGATGCGAAATGCGGCGAAGCTGGCGTTCAGGCGGCCGTCGAAAAATGCTGCCTTGAGCCCGGCTTCGTAGGTGTCGCCTTCAATCGGATCGAGCAACTTGCGGTCGGCGTCCTTGCTGTTTTGCGGTTTGTAGATCTTGGTGTAGCTGGTGTACACCGACCAGATGTCATTCAGGTCGTAGACGATACCGGCATAGGGCGTGACGACGCCGGTCTGGCGGTAGGTGAAACGGTTGTCGGCCTTGGTCGGGTCGTAGAAGTCGGTGTTGTCGGTGCCGCTGAAGTTGCTGACGCGGGTGCCCAGGATCACCGACAGGTCATCGGTGGGTTTCAAGCGCGTGGCCAGGTACGCGCCGGTCTGGCGTTGCACGATGTCGTTCTGGCCGCTGCGGGGAATGTCAGGCTTCGGGTATTCGCCGCGCCAGTCGTAAATGCTGCCGCCCACGGGCGGGTAGATCGAGCCGTACACCGGCACGTCCTGTTTCGAGCGGGTGGCCATGAAGCCCATGATCAACTCATGCTCGCGCCCGAACAGGCTGAAGGGGCCATTGAGGTTGATGTCCAGGGTGTTTTGCACCTGGTCACCCTTGTATTTGCCCATGAACATGTACATCCCGTCACCCGTGACCGGGTCCGGGTTGCCGCCGCTGGCGGAGGCGAGCAGGGTATCGTGCTGGCTGCGCTTGCGGTCAAGGCTGACTTTCAGCGACCAGTCGTTCGCGAGCTTTTGTTGCACCGAGGCAAACAGGGTCTGGTTCTGGAAGTCGCGGCGGCTCCAGTCGGCGGCCGGGTTGAAGGACCGCGAGAAGTCGGTGCGTGAACCGTTGCTGAAGTACATCGGGAAGCCGGTCCAGCTGGCGCCACGGGAGCGGGTGTCCTGCTGGTCGATGCCGAAGGTCAGCAGGGTGTCCGGCGTCAGGTCGGCTTCGAGGATGCCGTAGGCAATGTCCTTGGTGTTCTGGTAGTGGTCCAGGTACGACTGACGATCCTGATACACGCCGACGAAGCGCCCGCGCACATTGCCGGAGTCGGTCAGTGGCCCGGAAATATCGCCTTCGGTGCGGTAGTTGTCCCACGAGCCGAAGGTCTGTGTGACGGAAGCCTTGAAGTCCCGGGTGGGCTTTTTGCGAATCAGGTTGACCGTGGCCGAAGGATCGCCGGAGCCGGACATCAGGCCGGCTGAGCCCTTGATGATTTCCAGGCGGTCATACACCGCCATGTCGGTGCTGGTGGTGCCGTAGTCATACACGCCGTCGTAGGTGGAGTTGACCCCGTCGTACTGGAAATTGGTGATCGGCAGGCCGCGGCTGGAAAACTCCCAGCGTTCGCTGTCGTAATTCTGCACGCTCACACCGGGCGCACGGCGCAGGGTGTCGGCGATGCTGGTAGAGCCTTGGTCGTCCATTTGTTGGCGGGTGATCACTGTTACCGACTGCGGCGTCTCGCGCATCGACAGCGCCAGGCCGGTGGCCGAAGCCATGGCGCCGGTGGTGTAGGAGTGCGTATCTTCGGTGGTGGCGCCCAGGCCTTCGCCGGAGATGGTGGTGGCGCCCAGTTCCAGGGCGCCGGTGTTGGCCGGGACCAACTCCAGTACGTAGCCGTTGTTGCCCTGGGGCACGGCCTGCAAGCCGCTGCCTTGCAACAGCCGTTGCAAACCGCTGGCTGGGGTGTAGCTGCCGTTGAGGCCCGGGCTGGTTTTTCCGCTGGCCAGGCTGTTGTGGCCGGCGAAAAAGATCCCGGACTGCTCGGCGAAGCTGTTCAGCACGTTGACCAACGAACCCGCGGCGATGGTGTAGTGGCGGGCCGTTTCCTGAGTCGACGGCGACTCGGCGGCTTGCGCGTCGAGCGCGCCCAGGCACAACAGGGTAGCAGTAACGGCCAGCGCCAGCGGGCGCAAAGTGAAGCGAACGGGTTGCGACATGAACATTCCCTTTGGATCAAATCGATCGGCGAATTGAAAGCATCTGCAGGGTTAACCGAACGAGTTTTGGAAAAGGGAACTGACGGCTGAAAGTTTTTATGTGCCTGGGTGTTTGGGCCTGACCGTGACCCACCAGGGCATGAGCGTGTCGACCTGAATCGGCAGCGCGGCCTGTAGCAGGCGCAGTGCGTGGTCGCTGTCTTTGAGGGGGAACGAACCCATTACCGGCAATTGCGCCACGGCTGGATCACAGCCCAGGTGGCCGGGGCGAAAACGGTTGAGCTCGGCGACCAGTTGGCCAAGCGGCAGGTTGTCGGCCAGCAGTACGCCACGGCTCCAGGCCTCACGGGTGGCGGATGCGGGTGAATGGAGATTGAACCCATCGCGGGTGAACGCCACTTGTTGCCCGGCCTCGATGATTCGTTGTTGCTGGCTGGCGGCGGTGCGCAGTTCGACCCGGCCTTCAAACACATTGAGCACGGTGCTGTCGCCGTCCTGCAACACGCTGAAACGGGTGCCGAGTGCCCGCAGGCGACCCTGCTCAGTCTCCACCAGAAACGGGCGGTTCGGGTCCTTGGCGGTCTCGATCAGCACTTCGCCGAAACGCAGGTGCAGCAAGCGCTGGACCCGGTCAAAACGTACATCCAGGGCGCTCAAGGCGTTCAACCACAGGCGACTGCCATCGTCCAGCAGCGCTTCGCGGGTTTCACCTCCGGCGGTTGCGTAATCCGCACTCCAGCCTCCCACCAACCGGGGCAGGGCGGTGTTGCGCCAGGTGCCCCAGGCCAACGTTGAACCGGCACACAGCACCAGCAGGGTCTTGAGCGTCTGGCGCCGAGAGCTGCGCAACGCACGGCTGGCGCTGTGGGATTGCTCGGCCAACGGCGCAAAGCGTTGGCTGACCCGTTCTACATAACCCCAGGCGGCCTGGTGTTCCGGACTTTGCCCGAGCCATGCCTGCCAGTGCTGGGCAGCCTCTGGCTGATCCTGCAGGCGTACGTACCATTGGGCCGCTTGCTCAAGGCTGGCATGGCTGAGCTTTCCGGGACTGTTCACTCCACGAGCATCCCGTCCAGTTCCGCTTCCAGTACCGCGCAATGCAGCAGCGCCTGGGCCAGGTATTTTTTCACCATCCGTTCGCCTACCCCGAGCTGTTCGCCGATCTGCTTGTAGGGCAGGCCGTGCAACTGCGCCAGCAGGAACGCTTCGCGCACCTTGTGGGGCAGCCGCGCGAGCATGGCGTCCACTTCGTACAGGGTTTCGACAATGATTGCCCGCTGCTCCGGCGACGGTTGCAGGGCTTGCGGCCGGTCCGCGAGGCTTTGCAGCCACGCTTGTTCCAGTTGGCGCCGACGCCAGTGATCAATGCACAACCCCCGGGCGATGGTGGCCAGGTAGGAGCGCTCCCGCGTCTCATCGGCGCCGGCCGGCGGGCGCTTGAGTACCCGGATGAAGGTGTCATGGGCCAGGTCCGCCGCATCCCAGCGATTGCTCAGGCGCCGGCGCAGCAGCCCCAGCAGCCAGGAATGGTGATTGCCGTAGAGGTCGCTGAACGAGGTGGACGGGGTCGACACAGTATCCATGTGGCGCAGAAGCCTTGGCGTAAATAAGAATTGGTCGCGATTAAACCAAAGGGCCGGGCACTGCGCAAATGATATTGGTTTGCTTTTGCGGCGTTGTCAGAGCCCACGCTTTTCGGCAATCCATGCGGTGGCCAGGTCGATAAAGGCCCGCAGTTTCGGTTGGCTCTGGGTTCGGGCGGGGAAATACAGGTACAGCCCGCTGCTTGGCGGTACGAAAGATTGCAGCACGGGCTCCAGTGCGCCTGAAGCCAGGTCCTCCATGACCTCGAAATCACTCACGTACGCCAGGCCCTGGCCGGCCCGCGCGGCGGCGATCATCAGGTTGCGGTCATTGACGATCAACCCGCCTTGAACGCCGACCGTAAATTCCCGGCCCGCCCGCTCGAATTCCCAGCGGTGTGCCATGCCCGAGGTCAGGAAGCGATAACCGATGGTTTGATGGGCCGTGAGCGCTTCCGGCGTTGTCGGCTTGCCGGCCTTGGCAAAGTAGGCGGGAGAGCCCACTACCGACCAGTTCAGGTCCGGGGTCAGGCGCACGGCAACCATGTCTTTGTCGATGGATTCCCCCAGGCGAATACCGGCGTCGAAGCCCTCGGTCACCAGGTCCACCGTGGCATCATCGAGGGAAATATCCAGCACCACATCGGGAAAGGCCTCGCGAAAGCGCGGGATCAACGGCTCGATCAGCAACTTGCCCGACAACCTTGGCACCGTCAGCCGCAGAGTGCCCATGGGCCGGTCGCGGTAGCCACTGAGGGCCGCCAGCGCATCGTCAATCTCCCCGGCGGCGGGGCGCAGGCGGCTGTAAAGCGTCATGCCGGCCTCGGTCAGCGCTACCCGGCGCGTGGTGCGCTGGAACAGCACCACACCCGTGCGCTTCTCCAGGGTCTTCACCGCATGGCTGACCGCCGTCGGTGTTACGCCGAGGCGTGCAGCGGCCTGGGTGAAGCTCTTCAGTTCGGCCACGGCGAGAAATTCGGTCAAGCCATTGAAGGGATCAAGGTTCATCAGTCAGCCATTATGAAATTCTGTTTCAGAGTGCTTGTAGCACGAGACGGTTTTTCAGGCTAATGCCTCAGCGTACCTTGGCTCCACATTCACTCCATCAGGTACGGATCATGACAACGGCACATTCCTTCAAGCGTGTTTGGCTGGTAACCGGGGCTTCCCGGGGCATCGGCGCGAAAATCGTCGCGGCAGCTCTGGCCCACGGTGATGCGGTGGTGGCGACGGCCCGCAACGCCCATACCGTTACCGAACGCTTCGGTGAGCAACCCGGGCTGCTGGCGGTGCAACTGGACGTGACCGACGAATCCCAGGCTGCCGACGTTGCCCGTGCCGCCATTGAGCACTTCGGGCGCATTGATGTGTTGGTCAACAATGCCGGTTTTGGCCTGCTGGGCGCGGTGGAGGAGGCGTCTGCCGATGAGGTTCGCCGCTTGTATGAAACCAACGTGTTCGGGCTGCTCAATGTCACCCGCGGTGTATTGCCGTTCATGCGCCAGGCGCGCAGTGGGCACGTGATCAATATTTCGTCGGTGGGCGGCTTCCGTTCGGGGGCGGGATTCGGCACGTATTGCTCGACCAAGTTTGCCGTTGAAGGGTTGAGCGAGGCGCTGCACGCAGAGCTGGCACCCTTGGGCGTCAAGGTGACGGTGGTGGAGCCGGGTTATTTCCGCACCGACTTCCTGGATGGCAACTCCCTGGTGGAGTCGCCCTTGATCATCGACGACTACGCCGCCACGTCCGGCGAGGTGCGCAAGCTGGCCAAGGTCTACAACCAGCAGCAACCGGGTAACCCGGAGCTGCTGGCAGTGGCCATGATCAAGCTGGTGGAAGCGCCGCATCCGCCGATGCGCCTGGCCCTGGGCACCGATACGTTGCAGGCGATTGAGGACAAGCTGGCTTACGTCAAGGAAGAGACCGCCGCCTGGCGTGAACTGTCGGCCTCAACCGATTTCTGACACCCAATGGCGTAGCAGCTGTCGAGCCGCAGCCTCGCTGGGGCTCGACAGCTGCTACGGTGGTTCTACTGCTAGGGGCCGGGCACCAAAAACGCCGCCTCCAGCAGTTGCCGGGTGTAGGCATGCTGGGGGTTGGCGAAGATCGCGGGTGCATCTCCCTGTTCAACCGCCTGCCCGTGTTTTACCACCATCAGTTGGTGACTCAAGGCCTTGACCACCGCCAGGTCGTGGCTGATGAACAGGTAGGTCAGGTTGTACTTGGCCTGCAGGTTGCGCAGCAGTTCCACCACCTGGCGCTGCACGGTACGGTCGAGGGCCGAGGTCGGCTCGTCCAGCAGAATCAGCCGGGGCTTGAGCACCAGTGCGCGGGCAATAGCGATGCGCTGGCGTTGGCCGCCGGAAAATTCGTGGGGGTAGCGATTGCGGGTTTCCGGGTCCAGGCCCACTTCCTTCAGCGCGGCGATAATCGCCGCTTCCTGCTCGGCGGCAGTGCCCATCTTGTGAATACGCAGGCCTTCGCCGACGATCTCGCTCACGCACATGCGCGGGCTCAGGCTGCCAAACGGATCCTGGAACACCACCTGCATTTCCCGGCGCAGCGGGCGCACCTGTTGCTGGCTGAGCTTGTCCATCTGATGGCCTTCGAAGCGGATGCCGCCATTGCTCGCAATCAGCCGCAAAATTGCCAGGCCCAGGGTGGATTTGCCCGAGCCGCTTTCACCAACGATGCCCAGCGTCTGGCCCTGGGGCAGGCTGAAGTTGATGCCATCCACCGCCTTGACGTAATCGACGGTATTGCGCAGGAAGCCTTTCTTGATCGGGAACCAGACCTTCAGGTCATCGACTTCCAGCAACGGCGGGCCGACTTCATTGGTGGCGGGGCCGCCGCTGGGTTCCGCTGCCAGCAGCTCCTGGGTGTAAGGGTGCTGCGGCGCCTGGAACAGGCTTTCGCATTCGGCCTGCTCGACGATGCAGCCTTTTTGCATCACGCATACCCGGTGGGCAATGCGCCTTACCAGGTTCAAGTCGTGGCTGATCAACAGCAACGCCATGCCCAGGCGCGCCTGCAGTTCCTTGAGCAGCTCCAGGATCTTCAGCTGCACGGTGACGTCGAGTGCCGTGGTCGGCTCGTCCGCAATCAGCAACTCCGGCTCATTGGCCAGGGCCATGGCGATCATCACCCGCTGGCGCTGGCCGCCGGACAGCTCGTGGGGCAGCGCCTTGAGGCGTTTATAGGGCTCGGGGATGCCCACCAGTTCCAGCAGCTCCAGGGTGCGTTTGGTGGCCACCTTGCCGGTAAGCCCCTTGTGCAGGCCGAGCACTTCGTTGATCTGCTTCTCGATGGAGTGCAGCGGGTTCAGCGAAGTCATCGGCTCCTGGAAAATCATCGCAATCCGGTTGCCGCGGATATGCCGGATGGTCTTTTCTTTCAGGGTCAGCAAATCGTGGTTGGCGTACTGGATCGTCCCCGACGGGTGACGCGCCAGCGGGTAGGGCAGCAGGCGCAAAATCGAGTGCGCCGTGACCGACTTGCCCGAGCCGCTTTCGCCCACCAGTGCCAGGGTTTCGCCGCGCTTGATATCGAAGCTGACGTTGTTCACCACCCGCTGGTGGCTGTTGCCTACGACGAACTCGACGGAGAGGTCGCGGACTTCGATCAGATTGTCCTGATTCATCTCATTTCCTCGGGTCGAATGCATCGCGAGCGGACTCGCCGATAAACACCAGCAGACTCAACATGATCGCCAGCACGGCAAACGCACTCATGCCCAGCCACGGCGCCTGCAGGTTGGATTTGCCCTGGGCCACCAGTTCACCCAGGGACGGCGAGCCGGCCGGCAGGCCAAAACCCAGGAAGTCCAGCGCGGTGAGGGTGCCGATCGCCCCGGTCAGGATGAACGGCATGAAGGTCATGGTGGAGACCATGGCGTTGGGCAGGATATGGCGGAACATGATCGCGCCGTTCTGCATCCCCAGCGCCCGCGCCGCCCGCACATATTCCAGGTTACGCCCGCGCAGGAACTCGGCGCGCACCACGTCCACCAGGCTCATCCAGGAAAACAGCAGCATGATCCCCAGCAGCCACCAGAAGTTGGGTTGCACGAAGCTGGCGAGGATGATCAACAGGTACAGCACCGGCAAGCCGGACCAGATCTCCAGGAAACGCTGGCCGGCCAGGTCGACCCAACCGCCGTAGAAACCCTGCAAGGCCCCGGCGATCACGCCGATGATCGAACTGAGTACGGTCAGCGTCAGGGCAAACAGCACGGAAATCCTGAAGCCGTAGATCACCCGCGCCAGCACATCGCGGCCCTGGTCATCGGTGCCCAGCAGGTTGTCCCGTGACGGCGGGGCCGGTGCCGGAACTTTCAGGTCGTAGTTGATGCTCTGGTAGCTGTACGGAATCGGCGCCCACAAGGTCCAGGCATTCTTGGCCTTGAGCAGCTCCTGGATATACGGGCTCTTGTAGTTGGCTTCCAGCGGGAATTCGCCGCCGAAGGTGGTCTCGGGGTAGCGCTTGAGCGCCGGGAAATACCAGTCGCCGTCGTAGTGCACCGCCAGCGGCTTGTCGTTGGCGATCAGCTCGGCGCCCAGGCTCAGGCCGAACAGGATCAAAAACAGCCACAGCGACCACCAGCCACGCTTGTTGGCCTTGAAACGCTCGAACCGGCGACGATTGAGGGGGGATAGATTCATCTCAATGCTCCCGGCTGGCGAAGTCGATGCGCGGATCGACCAGGGTGTAGGTGAGGTCGCCGATCAGCTTCACCACCAATCCCAGCAGGGTGAAGATAAACAGGGTGCCGAACACCACCGGGTAGTCGCGGTTGATCGCCGCTTCAAAGCTCATCAGGCCCAGGCCGTCGAGGGAGAAGATCACTTCCACCAGCAACGAGCCGGTGAAGAATATGCCGATAAAGGCCGACGGGAAGCCGGCAATCACCAGCAGCATCGCGTTGCGAAACACATGGCCGTACAGCACGCGGTGGTTGGTCAGGCCCTTGGCCTTGGCGGTGACCACGTACTGCTTGTTGATCTCGTCGAGGAAGCTGTTTTTGGTCAGCAGCGTCATGGTGGCGAAGTTGCCGATCACCAGGGCGGTCACCGGCAGGGCAAGGTGCCAGAAGTAATCGAGGACCTTGCCGCCCCAGCTCAACTCATCAAAGTTGTTGGACGTGAGCCCGCGTAACGGAAACCAGTCGAAGTAACTGCCGCCGGCGAACACCACGATCAGCAGGATCGCAAACAGGAACGCCGGGATCGCGTAGCCGACGATAATCGCCGAGCTGGTCCACACGTCGAAGTGGCTGCCGTGCCGCGTAGCCTTAGCGATCCCCAGGGGGATCGACACCAGGTACATGATCAGGGTGCTCCACAACCCGAGGGAGATGGACACCGGCATCTTTTCCTTGATCAGGTCGATGACCTTCGCATCGCGAAAGAAGCTGTCGCCAAAATCCAGCCGGGCGTAGTTCTTGACCATGATCCACAAGCGTTCCGGCGCCGACTTGTCGAAGCCGTACATCTTCTCGATTTCCTTCACCAGCGCCGGGTCCAGGCCCTGGGCGCCGCGGTAGCTGGAACCGGCCACCGAGACTTCGGCACCGCCCCCGGCAATCCGGCTGGTGGCGCCTTCAAAGCCTTCGAGCTTGGCGATCATCTGCTCCACCGGGCCACCCGGGGCGGCCTGGATGATCACAAAGTTGATCAGCAAAATGCCGAACAGGGTCGGGATGATCAGCAGCAGTCGACGAAAAATATAGGCCAGCATCTCAGTCGCCCCCGCTCGCCGGATCGGCGCTCTGGTCGGTGTCCACGGTTATCGCAGGTTTCACGTCGGGTTTGCTCCACCAGGTGGCGGTGCCGACGTCATACCGTGGCGAGACCTTCGGATGGCCGAGGTGGTCCCAATACGCCACGCGGAAGGTCTTGATGTGCCAGTTGGGGATCACGTAGTAGCCGAACTGCAGCACGCGGTCCAGAGCCTTGGCGTGGGCCACCAGGCTTTTGCGCGAGTCGGAGTCGATGAGTTCTTCCACCAACTGGTCGATGGCCGGGTCTTTCAGGCCGATGTAGTTGCGGCTGCCGGGCTTGTCGGCGCTGGATGACTTCCAGTACTCGCGCTGCTCGTTACCGGGCGATGAGGATTGCGGGAAGCTGCCCACCACCATGTCGAAGTCCCGGGAACGGATGCGGTTGATGTACTGCGAGATGTCGACCCGGCGAATCACCAGGTCGATCCCCAGGTCTGCCAGGTTACGCTTGAACGGCAACAGGATGCGTTCGAACTCGGTCTGTGCCAGCAGGAACTCGATGGTCACTGGCTTGCCGGTGGTGTCGACCATCTTGTCGTCGACGATCTTCCAGCCGGCCTCTTGCAGCAGTTGATAGGCCTCGCGCTGCTGGGTGCGGATCATGCCGCTGGCATCGGTCTTCGACGGCTCGAAGGCTTCGGTAAACACCTGGGGCGGGATCTTGTCCCGCAGCGGTTCAAGAATCGCCAGCTCATCCGGGCCGGGCAGGCCGGTGGCGGCCATCTCGGAGTTTTCGAAATAGCTGCGGCTGCGGGTGTAGGCGCCGTTGAACAGTTGCTTGTTGCTCCATTCAAAGTCCAGCAACAGGCTGATGGCCTTGCGCACTCGCACGTCCTGGAACATCGGCTTGCGGGTGTTGAACACGAAGCCCTGCATGCCGGTGGGGTTGCCGTTGGGAATTTCTTCCTTGATCAGGCGGCCCTGGGTGACGGCGGGGGTGTTGTAGGCATTGGCCCAGTTTTTCGCGCTGATTTCCAGCCAGTAATCGAACTGCCCGGCCTTGAGGGCTTCGAGGGCCACGGTGTTGTCGCGGTAGTAATCGGTGACCCGGTTATCGAAGTTGTAGAAGCCCTTGTTGATCGGCAGGTCCTTGGCCCAGTAGTCCTTGACCCGCTCGTAGCGGATCGAACGCCCGGCCTTGACCTCGGCCACCTTGTACGGGCCGCTGCCCAGCGGAATCTCCAGGTTGCCCTTGGAGAAGTCGCGGCCCTCCCAGTAATGCTTGGGCAACACTGTCAGTTGCCCAAGGATCAGCGGCAGTTCGCGGTTGTTGGTGCGCTTGAACTTGAACAGCACCCGCAGCGGGTCTTCGGCGATCACTTCGTCGACATCGGCGTAGTAGGTCTTGAAGATCGGCGAGCCGTCCTTCATCAGTGTCTGGAAGCTGAACACCACGTCTTCGGCACGGATCGGGTGGCCGTCGTGGAAGCGCGCTTCGGGGCGGATGTAGAAGCGCACCCAGCTGTTGTCCGGGGCCTTTTCGATCTTGCCGGCCACCAGCCCGTATTCGGTGATGGGTTCGTCCAGGCTTTGCTGGGCCAGGGTGTCGTAGATCAGGCCGATATCATCTGCCGGCACGCCCTTGCTGATGAATGGGTTGAGGCTGTCGAAGCTGCCCATGCTGGATACGCGGAAGGTACCACCCTTGGGGGCATCCGGATTTACGTAGTCGACGTGTTTGAAATCGGCGGGGTACTTGGGCGGTTCGTTGTAGAGGGTCAGGGCATGTTGCGGGGCCGCATTGGCCGCGGCGCAAAACAGCAGGCTGCCAAGGATCGCAGTACGCAAAGGTATCATTGGGCTTTCTCCGAAGCTTTCAGCCACCATGCGCTCAGGCCCAGGCTGTAGGGCGGCGTGGTGACGAAGGCGAACCGGTTGCGGTACGCCAGGCGATGATAGTTGAGGTACCAGTTGGGAATACTGTAGTGCTGCCACAGCAGGACGCGGTCCAGCGCCCGGCCGGCGGCCAACTGTTCTTCACGGGTTTGCGCCGCCAGCAGTTGGTCCAGCAGGTGGTCGACCACCGGGTTGGCGATGCCTGCGTAATTCTTGCTGCCCTTGATCCCCGCCTGGCTGGAGTGGAAATACTGCCACTGCTCAAGGCCGGGGCTGAGGGTCTGGTTGAGGGTCATCAGAATCATGTCGAAGTCGAACTGATCGAGGCGTTGTTTGTACTGTGCGCGGTCTACCGTGCGCAAGCGGGCATCGACCCCGATGCTTGTCAGATTCTCGACATAGGGCTGCAGGATGCGCTCCAGGTTCGGGTTCACCAGCAGAATCTCCAGCCTCAGCGGCTGCCCGTCACTGTTGAGCAAGCGTTGCCCGGACAGCTTCCAGCCGGCGTCCGCCAACAATGCGAGGGCGCGGCGCATCGTGTCGCGAGGAATGCCGCGACCGTCGGTCTGGGGCAGGCTGAAGGGCTGGGTAAACAGGTTGGCCGGCAGTTGGTCGCGATAGGGCGACAGCATCAGCCACTCATGGCCGGTCGGCACGCCGGTAGCGGAGAATTCGCTGTTGGGGTAATAGCTGAGGCTGCGTTTATAGGCGCCGCTGAACAGGGTGCGGTTGGTCCACTCGAAATCGAACATCAGCCCCAAAGCTTCGCGGACCTTGGCCTGGCTGAAGGCCGGGCGCCGGCTGTTCATGAACAGGCCCTGGCTCTGGGTCGGTATCTGGTGGGCGATCTGCGCCTTGATCACATCGCCGCGGTTGACCGCCGGGAAGTTGTAGCCATTGGCCCAGTTTTTCGCCTGGTGCTCGATATAGATATCGAACTCGCCGGCCTTGAACGCTTCGAAGGCCACGTCGCTGTCTCGGTAGAACTCCACCTCGACCTTGTCGTAGTTATACAAACCACGGTTGACCGCCAGGTCCTTGCCCCAGTAATCCTTGACCCGCTCGAACACCAGTTGTCGCCCGGGGCTGACCTTGCTGATGCGGTAAGGCCCGCTGCCCAGCGGCGGTTCGAACGTGGTGGCCTTGAAGTCGCGGTTTTTCCAGTAATGCTGGGGCAATACCGGTAGCTCGCCCAGGCGCAGGATCAGCAACGGGTTGCCGGCGCGCTTGAACACAAAACGAATGCGATGCCGGTTAAGAATGTCGACCCGGGCCACTTCCTGCAGGTTGGTGCGGTACTGCGGGTGGCCTTCGGTCAGCAGCGTGCGATAGGAAAACGCCACGTCGTAGGCGGTGATCGGCTTGCCATCGTGAAACCGCGCTTCAGGGCGCAGGTTGAACACTACCCAACTACGGTCCTCGCTGTATTCCACCGATTGGGCAATCAGGCCGTAACTGGAAGTCGGTTCATCGCCGGACGGGGCATATTGGCCGGTGCCGACCATCAACGGCTCATTGAGCTCGTTGACGCCATATTGCAGGAAATTGGCGGTGGAAACCGGGCTGGAACCCTTGAAGGTATAAGGGTTGAGGGTGTCGAACGTGCCAAACGCCATGACCCGCAAGGTGCCGCCCTTGGGCGCTGCGGGGTTTACCCAGTCGAAGTGGGTGAATTTGGCCGGGTACTTGAGCGTGCCGAACTGCGCATAACCGTGGCTCTCGGTGATGGTCGCGTTCGCGGAAAAGCTCAAGGCCAGACTTATTAGTAGAAGGAGGGGACGCTTCAAGTCAGGGATCCGATCCAGGCGGCTTGGGCTTTATGAACCGTACAGTAACAGCTTGTTCCGATTGGAAAAAGGCTGGCGCCGCAGGAGGGAGACTACAGGCTTGGATGGGGGTTGGCAGGGTGAAGAACAAAGGGGGAGCTGTTGCCAGTTCCCCCTCGTGTTTGCTGCTTAGCGCGGCCCGGAAACCACCAGCATCTGCCCAGGTTTCAGCGCCTGGCCAGTGCGTGGGTTCCAGCGCTTGAGATGTTGCATCTCGACGTTGAAGCGCTTGGCGACGATGTACAGCGAATCGCCTTTCTTGACCTTGTACTGCACCGGCTTCTTGCTGTCGGCCTTGGCCACCAGCTTGCGGGTGTCCTGCATCACCAGGGTCTGGCCGACCTTGAGCGCCTGCCCGTTGAGCTTGTTCCAGCGCTGCAGGTCATGTACATCGACCTTGTTGGCCTTGGCGATCAGCGTCAGGTTGTCGCCGCTGCGCACCTTGTAGTTGCGGGTGCGACCGGCAATGGCCTTGTGCTCAACGTCGTCGAACACCGGCTTTTTCGGGCGCATGCTCAGCAATTCTTCCGGCTTCATCGCCGAAAGGCTGCTGGCCAGCAGCTGCGCCTTGGACGTCGGCACCAGCAAATGCTGCGGGCCGTCCAGGGTGGTGCGCTGTTTCAAGGCAGGGTTGAGCTGGAACAGTTCGTCTTCGTCGATCTCGGCCAGCGCGGCGACCCGTGACAGGTCCATGCTGGTCTTGATTTCTACCACTTCGAAGTACGGCGTGTTGGCGATCGGGTTGAGGTTGACGCCATACGCCTCGGGGGCCAGCACCACCTGGGACAGCGCCAGGAACTTGGGCACGTAGTCCTTGGTTTCCTGGGGCAGTGGCAGGTTCCAGTAGTCCGTCGGCAAGCCGAGCTTCTCGTTACGCTCGATGGCCCGGCTGACCGTGCCCTCACCGGCGTTGTAAGCCGCCAGGGCCAGCAACCAGTCGCCGTTGAACATGTCATGCAGGCGCGTCAGGTAGTCGAGGGCGGCGGTGGTGGAGGCGGTGATGTCGCGGCGGCCGTCGTAGGCGCGGGTCTGACGCAGGTTGAAATAGCGCCCGGTGGCGGGAACGAACTGCCACAGGCCGACCGCATCGCTGCGGGAATAGGCCATTGGGTTGTAGGCACTTTCAATCACTGGCAGCAGCGCCAGCTCCAGCGGCATGTTGCGTTCTTCAAGGCGTTCGACGATGTAATGAATATAGAGGCTGCCGCGTTCGCCGGCGTTCTCGAGGAAGGATGGGTTGCTGGCAAACCACAATCGTTGCTGTTCAATGCGCGGGTTGACGCCTAACCCGTCCTGCAATTGAAAGCCCCGGCGCATGCGTTCCCAGACATCCTGGGGCACTTCCGGGCTTGGCTTCTCTGATAGCCAAAGGGGTTTTTGCTTGATCTTGGCGGTAAGGTTTGGCTTGGGTTGCACGGTGGATTGTGCGGCAAAATGGGTCGATTGGCAGCCCGCCAGAGTAGCGGACACAGCCACCGCCACGGCTTGAGCCAGGCGGGTCAATGCGTCTGAATGGTTGGTTTTACGAATAGATGACGACATTGGCTGGAAGTAAGTTCCGGGCAAAAATGTCGGGCGATTCTAGAAAGCGCGTGGGTTGCGGTCAACCATTCAGAAATTACGTACTAAATTCCGCGCGCTTAGAACGTATCTTTCCACGACCTCAAGCTAGCAAACACCTCACTCCCGGCCCGGTTATCGCGGCCATTCCGTTCGTCCGCTTTTTCTTTAACGGATGTTTCAGAGGTCCGCAGAAAAGGGTTGGTGCGTTTTTCCAGGGCCAAAGTCGAAGGCAATGTTATCTGGCCGTTCGCCCGCAGTTGCCGCACGTTTTCCACCCGTTCGGCGATATCCGCGTTATGCGGTTCCACGGCCTGGGCGAATTTCAGGTTACTTTGTGTGTATTCGTGGGTGCAGTACACCAGCGTGTTGGCCGGCAAGGCCGCCAGGCGCTCCAGTGAGGTGTGCATTTGCTGCGGGGTGCCTTCGAACAGGCGGCCACAACCGGCGGCAAAGAGGGTGTCGCCACAGAACAGCACGCCCTCGTGATAAAAGGCGATGTGCCCCAGGGTATGGCCGGGTACGGCAAACACCTCGAAGTCCCAACCCAGCACGTTGATGCGGTCGTTATCCTGGAGTGCCACGTCCCGCGCCGGGATCTTTTCATTTGCCGGGCCGTAGACCGTGGCGCCTGAAACACTTTTAAGTTGCTCGACGCCGCCGACATGATCATGGTGATGGTGAGTCACCAGGATGTCGCTGAGGGTCCACTCGGGATGCTGCTGGAGCCAGGCCAGCACGGGCGCGGCATCACCGGGATCGACCACCGCGCAGCGCTTGCTCGGCTGATCCTGTAACAACCAGATGTAGTTATCGGTGAAGGCGGGCAGGGCACTGATCTGTATCATTCTTTGATTCGCCAAGCTGAACACATTGGTGCATCTTAGAGCTTCTTGGCGCGTTGGAGAATGCAATGACTGATAAAGCGTTCGCCCAGGCCGATCCCGAGTGGCTGGCACTGATCGGTGCCGCCCGTGAATGGCTGTCCGGGCCTGTCGGGCAATTTTTACTGGATGAAGAACGGCGCATGCTCGAAGACGAGCTGGGTCGGTTCTTTGGTGGTTACCTGGTGCATTACGGGCCGTCGGCACAAACCCCGCCGTCGGCACCCCAGGTGCAACGCAATGTGCGCCTGGGGGCGCCGCTGCCGGGGGTTGAAATCGTCTGCGAGGAGCAGGCCTGGCCGTTGAGCGAGCATGCGGCCGATGTGGTGGTGATGCAGCATGGCCTGGATTTCTGCCTGTCGCCCCACGGTTTGCTGCGCGAAGCGGCCAGCAGCGTGCGCCCTGGTGGCCATTTGCTAATCATTGGCATCAACCCCTGGAGCAGTTGGGGCTTGCGCCATGTGTTCGCCCATGACGGGCTGCGCCAGGCGCGCTGCATCTCGCCGTCGCGAGTCGGCGACTGGTTGAACCTGCTGGGCTTTGCGCTGGAGAAACGCCGCTTCGGGTGCTATCGTCCGCCGCTTGCGTCTGCCAAGTGGCAAGGCCGGCTGGCCGGCTGGGAACGCAGGGCCGGTGCCTGGCAATTGTCCGGCGGGGGTTTCTACCTGTTGGTGGCGCGCAAGATCGTCGTTGGCCTGCGCCCGGTGCGCCAGGTGCGTCGCGAGCCGATGGGCAAGCTGGTGCCGATGCCGATGGCCAAGGTCAATCGCAAGCAGAGCGAACAGTAAACATACCTTTTTGATTTCAGGTCGAGCCTCTCGACCTCGGGCACTTGTCGGTCGATTATCGGCAACCCGCTTTGATGGATCCCGCTTTAATGGACAGTGAAATGACCGATACCGTAGAACTCTTCACCGATGGCGCCTGCAAGGGCAACCCCGGCCCCGGCGGATGGGGCGCCTTGCTGGTGTGCAAGGGCGTGGAGAAGGAACTGTGGGGCGGCGAAGCCAACACCACCAACAACCGTATGGAACTGATGGGCGCGATCCGTGGCCTGGAAGAGCTCAAGCGCCGTTGCGACGTATTGCTGGTGACCGACTCCCAGTACGTGATGAAGGGCATCAACGAGTGGATGGTCAACTGGAAGAAGCGCGGCTGGAAGACTGCGGCCAAGGAGCCGGTGAAAAACGCCGACCTGTGGCAATTGCTCGATGAGCAATGCAATCGCCACAACATCACCTGGAAATGGGTGCGCGGGCACATCGGCCATCCCGGCAACGAGCGGGCCGACCAACTGGCCAACCGCGGTGTGGATGAAGTGCGCGGCTACAAACAGAGCTGATGCCGGTTGACGTGTTAAGATCCCGCCCTTTGAAATGTACCAAACCGTTGAGAGCTGAACCCTGATGGCCATCCGATCTGTTGTACTCGATACCGAAACCACCGGCATGCCGGTGACCGACGGCCACCGGATCATTGAAATCGGCTGTGTCGAACTGATGGGCCGCCGCCTCACCGGCCGGCACTTCCACGTCTACCTGCAACCGGACCGGGAAAGTGACGAAGGCGCCATCGGCGTCCACGGCATCACCAACGAATTCCTGGTGGGCAAGCCACGGTTTGCCGAAGTGGCGGATGAGTTCTTTGAGTTCATCAACGGCGCGCAACTGATCATCCATAACGCGGCGTTCGACGTTGGCTTCATCAACAACGAATTCGCGCTGATGGGGCAGACCGACCGGGCTGATATTACCCGGCACTGCTCGATCCTCGACACCTTGATGATGGCGCGTGAGCGTCACCCGGGCCAGCGCAACAGCCTCGACGCATTGTGCAAACGCTATGGCGTCGACAACTCCGGCCGTGAACTCCACGGCGCGTTGCTCGACTCCGAGATTCTCGCTGACGTCTACCTGACCATGACCGGTGGCCAGACCAGTCTGTCCCTGGCCGGTAATGCCTCGGACGGCAATGGTTCGGCGGAAGGCTCGGGCAATCGTCCTTCGGAAATCCGCCGCCTGCCAGCGGATCGTCAGCCCACTACGATCATTCGTGCCAGCGAGCAGGACATGGCCGAGCATGCAGCGCGCCTCGAGGCGATCGCCAAGTCTGCCGGCGCACCCGCGCTATGGACCCAATTGACCCAGCAATAACCGTCACCCCAGCGCCAGCCCCTGGCTGGCCCTGATCAGGTCATATGCCTTGCGCGCAATCGGGTTCGCCGTGTTCGGACGGATCCACAGGTAGTACGTCACCTCCGGCATCCTCGGCAATCCATCGTTTTCCCCCAATACCCGCATATCCGGCCCTAGCATCTCCATGCTCCGTGGGGTCACGCCCAGCCCTGCGCGGGTTGCCGCCTTGATACCGATCAGGTTCGATGCCAGGTACGCCTGGCGCCACGGGATATTCGCCCGTTCCAGCGCCTCAAGGGCGTAGCGCCGATAAATGCTCGGCTCATCCACCAGAATCAATGGCAGCGGCTCGCTTGGCGAGTGAATGTATTGCGCCGAACAAATCCACCACACCGGCGAGGTCCGCAGTGCAAAGCCCTCCAGGTTGGCATCGGCGCGGGTGGAAATCACCATGTCGACCTTGCCCCGGTGCAGGTCATCCATCAGGAACGGGCTGCGCCCGACGTCGATCTCCAGGCGCAGGCGCGGTGCCGAGCGGGCGATGTGGCTGAGGATCGGCGGCAGGATGGTGTCGGCGATGTCGTGGGGCGAGCCGATGCGCAGTACGCCGCTGAGGCTGCTTTCCCGCAGGGAATTGAGTGCATCGTCATTCAGCGAGAGCATCTGCCGCGCATGCCGCAACAGCTGCATCCCGGGTTCTGTCAGTTGTTTTTGCCGGCCACGTTTTTCAAACAGGCTGACGCCCACTTGTTGTTCCAGGCGCTGCATATGCTGGGTGACGGAAGATTGTGTGCGTGCCAGGTGAGTGCCGGCTTCGGCAAAGCTGTGGTGGTCGACCACGGCGATAAAGGTGCGGAGCAGTTCAAGATCGAGGGTCGACATGGCCATTCCAGGGCGTTTTTATATCAAGGGTGCGAAGATAAACATTACAGATGTTTATGTTTTGTCGCGCCGGGTTTTTACGAGGGCTAATGAATTCGAGTATATGGCCAAAAGTCAGCGCGTCCATATACGGGAAGTTATAACGATATTAGATATTTGAATTTCCGTTAGCCCGGCACTCTCCCTAGCATGCCCCCACATCAGGTCGGGGTACGCCGATCGCTAATGAGGGGAGTTCCATGGGGTTTGTGCGCGCGGCGGTAAAACGAAGGTTGCCTGTGGTCCTGGGCGCGTTGATCGCCCTGGGCGGCAGCGCAGTGGCTCAGGCCGATGCGACCCTGGACAAGATCCAGCAGCGCCATGTGCTGGTGGTCGGCGTGCTGCTGTCTGGCGGGCCGTTTGGCGGCATCGACCCCACCACCCAGAAGCCCAGGGGCTTGAACGTCGACCTGGCCAACGAGCTGGGCCGTCAGTTGGGCGCCGAGGTGCAGCTGGTGCCGGTATTGCCGGCCAACCGTGTGCAGTTCCTGCAACAGGGCAAGGTCGACCTGCTGATCGCCAATATGGAATGGACCGCCGAGCGTGGCGAGATCCTCGGGTTCGTGCCGACGCCGTTCTACAAGATCGGCGGCACTGCTGCCGTACTCAAGGACAGCAAGATCACCCGCTGGGAAGATCTCAAGGACCAGCCGGTGTGCACCTCCCAGGGCAGCAGCTACGTCAAGCCGTTGACCGAACTGGGCGCGCAGATCAAGGCCTTCAAGAGCTCTTCGGAATCCCTGCTGGCCCTGCGCGGCAACAACTGCGTCGCCGCGGTGCATGACTCCACCCTGGTCAACCCGCTGATCAACGACAGCGCCGAATGGAAGGATTACCGCACCCTCAGTCCCGAGCTGAACCCGGCGCCATCGGTAATCTGGACCCGCCGTGGCGAGAGCGACACCCAGGCCAAACTCGACCCTATCGTCAAGGACCTGCACCGCAGCGGCTGGCTGATCGAAGCCCAGACCCGCAACCACATCACCCCGGCGTCCCCGGCGCTGGTGGAGTTGCAGAAACAGTTCAAGGGTGCCTGACACATGACATTGAGAACCCTGACTGCCTTGGGCCTGGCACTGTGCGCCAGCCTGGCCCACGCCGACGCCACCCTCGACAAGATCCAGCAACGCCACGCCATCAGCGTCGGCGTGATCCTCAGCGGTCCGCCGTTTGGCACCATCGACCCCAAGACCGGCGAACACCTGGGCTACAACGTCGAACTGGCCAAGGGCCTGGGCCAGGCGCTGGGTGTGGAGACCAGGACCGTTTCGGTACTGGCGCCCAACCGCGTGCAGTTCCTGCAACAGGGCAAGGTCGACGTGCTGATCGCCAACATGCAGTACACCGACGAACGCGCCGAGATTCTCGACTACGTGCCCACGCCCTATGAAGAAGTTGGCGGCGCGGCGTTGATCCGCAAAGGCGCCGGCATCACCCAGTGGGCCGACCTCAAGGACAAGCCGGTGTGCGTGTCCCAGGGCAGCAACTTCATCAAGCCGTTGCAGGAAACCTACGGCGCGCAGATCAAGGCGTTCCGCAGCCAGTCCGAATCCCTGCTGTCGTTGCGCGGCAATGGCTGCGTGGCGGCGGTGCACGTCAGCCCGACCATGCATGCGCTGCTGGAGGATGCCGAATGGTCCGGCTACGAGATCCCGTTGCCGGGGGATTTGATCCCGTCCAAATCCGTGATCTGGATCCGCAAAGGCGAACACGACACCCAGGCCAGGCTCGACGCCATCGTGCGCGACTGGCATCGCAGCGGCTGGTTGATCGCCCTCGGCGAACGTACCGGCATGGCTCCGTCCCAAGCCCTGCGTGATCTGCACGAGCAGTACAGCCATGAGTGAAGCGCTATTCGCCACCCTGCAACAACTGCTCGGCGCCGCCCATGTGCAGCGCAGCGAAGACGCCGCTCAGTACCTGACCGACAAACAGGGCCGCTACACCGGCCAGGTAATCGCCGTGGTGCACCCGGCCAACACCGAGGAAGTGGCCGCCGTGGTGCGTGCGTGTGTCGCCCTGGAAGCGCCCATCGTGGTCCAGGGCGGCAACACCGGCCTGATGGCGGGTGCCACACCGGATGCCAGCGGCCGCGCGGTATTGTTGCTGCTCGACCGCATGAACCGGGTGCGCGTGATCGATACCGACAACGACACCCTGACCGTCGAAGCCGGCTGCATCCTGCAAAACATCCAGGACGTGGCCCGTGAAGCCGGTCGCCTGTTTCCATTGAGTCTGGGCGCCGAAGGCAGTTGCACCATCGGCGGCAACCTTGGCACCAATGCAGGCGGCACCGCCGTGCTGCGTTATGGCAACACCCGCGAGTTGACCCTGGGCCTGGAAGTGGTGACCGCCGAAGGCGAAATCTGGAATGGCCTGCGAGGGTTGCGCAAGGACAACACCGGCTACGACCTGCGGGATTTGTATGTGGGCAGCGAAGGTACCCTCGGGATTATCACCGCCGCGACCCTGAAGCTGTTCCCGCTGCCCAAGGCCCAGGCGACAGCGCTGCTGGCGTTTGACGAGTTGGCCCAGGCGGTGGCGTTCCTGTCCCATGCCCGCGCCGGTTTTGGTGCAAACCTCACTGCATTCGAATTGCTCAGCGCCGATTGCCTGGCGTTGCTGCGTGAGCAATTTCCCGAGGGCCCGCAACCGTTTTTCAACGCCAGCCAACCCTGGTTTGCCTTGCTGGAGCTGTCGGATAACCACGGTGAAACCCACGCCCGCGAAGCCTTCGAAACGGTCCTCGGTGAAGCCTTCGAACAGTCACTGCTGGCCGACGCACTGATCGCCGAAAGCCTGGCGCAAAGCGAAGCGCTATGGCTGCTGCGGGAGAACATGAGCGAAGCGCAGAAGCGTGCCGGACGCAATATGAAGCACGATATCTCGGTGCCCATTTCGCAAATCGTCGCCTTCGTCGCCCATACCGATGCGCTGTTGCAGACGCATTTCCCCGGTGTTCGCAACTTCACGTTCGGGCACCTGGGGGACGGCAACCTGCATTACAACGTGGCCCATCCGCTGGATTCAACGGTTGACGAGCACATGCGCAACTACGCCGAATTGAGCTTGCTGGTACACGACAGCGCCCACGCCCACGGCGGCTCCATCAGCGCCGAACACGGGATTGGCCAGCGCAAGGTCGGCCTGCTGGGCCGCTACAAAAGCCCGGTGGAACTGGACCTGATGCGCCGCATCAAGCGGGCCCTCGACCCGAAAAACCTGCTCAATCCCGGCAAAGTCCTGGAGGTACAGCCATGACCGTTCACCTGTCCAAGCGGGTGCAGCGCGTGTCGCTGTCGGCCAATGCGGCGGCCAAATCCCGCGCCACGGAACTGCGTGACGCCGGGCGCGACATCCTGGACCTGACCACCGGCGAGCCGGATTTCGATACCCCGGAGCACATCAAGCAAGCCGCCTGCGCAGCCATTGCTGCGGGCGCCACCAAGTACACGCCGACACCCGGGGTAAAAGCCTTGCGCGTGGCCGTGCAGCGAAAACTGGCCGAAGAAAACCACCTGGACTATTCGCTGCCGAATATCGTGATCGCCAACGGCGCGAAACAAATCATCTTCAACGCCTTCGCCGCAACCCTCGACGACGGCGATCAAGTGCTGGTGCCGACGCCTTACTGGCCGTCGTTCCCCGACAGCGTGCGCTTCAACGGTGGCGAGCCGGTTTTTATCGAGTGCGGGCTGGAGCAGGGTTGCAAACTGCTGCCCGCCCAGCTGGAGCAACACATCAATCAACGCACGCGCTGGCTGATCCTTAACGGCCCGGGCAACCCGAGCGGTGCGGTGTATGGCGAGGCTGAACTGCATGCGCTGGCCGAGGTGCTGCGTCGCCATCCCCAGGTGCTGGTGCTGCTGGATGAACTCTACGAACACATCCGCTTCGACGGTCGCCCGGCCCAGAGCCTGCTGAACGTCGCGCCGGATTTGCAGGACCGTTGCCTGCTGGTGGGCGGCGTGTCCAAGACCTACGCCATGACCGGCTGGCGCATCGGTTTCGGCGCCGGGCCGCAGGCCTTGGCCCATGCAATGGCGGTTGTTCAGTCGCAATCCACCTCCGGTGCTTCCTCCGTGGGCCAGGCTGCTGCATTGGCGGCATTCACCGGCGGGCTGGGCTTTTTGGCCGAGCAGGTAGCGGCCTATCAGCTGCGCCGGGACCTGTTGATGATGGCCCTCGGCACCGTCGAGGGCCTGGAAGTACTCGAACCCCAGGGCGGCTTTTTCGTGTTCGTGCGTTGCGCCGGGTTGCTTGGCCGCTATCGCCCGGACGGTCAGCGCCTGAACGATGATGGCGATGTCGTCGCGTACTTGCTGGAGGAGGGCGTCGCCGGAGTAGCGGGCAGTGCCTACGGCCTGTCGCCGTGGTTTCGCCTGTCCATCGCCACGGCGACCGACAGCGTGGCCGAGGCCGGCCGCCGTATCGCTGTCGCCTGCGGCAAGCTGCGGGGCGTCGAATGAGTCATTGGCTGGAGCTTTTTGTGCACTGGGCCGCCGGTATCGGCCTCAACTACAGCTTCCTGCTGGATGCCTATCAGCGCGGCACCCTGGAGCAGGGCGCGCTGACCACGGTGCTGTTGTGCCTGTTCACCATCGTCGGCAGCCTGCTGGCCGGGATCAGCCTGGCAGCGCTGCTGACTTCCGGCAACCCGTGGCTGGCCAAACCGGCGCGGGTGTTTATCGAAGTCACCCGCAACACGCCGACCCTGGTGCAGCTGTACTGCGCATTCCTGGTGTTGAACATGCTGCTGACCCAGGCCGTCGGCGCGGCCAACCCGCTGACGCCGTTTGCCTGGGTGGTGATCGTGATTTCGCTGCACAAGGGCGCGTTCCACGCCGAAGCCCTGCGCGCCGGCATCGAGGCGGTGCCCGCCGTGACCCTGGAAGCCGCCAGCTCCCTGGCCTTCAGCAGCCGGCAATTGCTGTGGAATGTGCAGTTGCCGTTGGCCCTGCGTTTCGCGCTGCCGTCGCTGATCAACAATCTGATCGACCTGGTGAAAATGACCGCCGTGGCCTCGGCCATCGCCGTGGGCGATATCACCTACGCCTCGATCATGATCTGGACCCAGAGCGACAACGTGCTGGAGCTGATGATTCTGATCCTGAGCTTTTTCGGCTTGCTGAGTTTTACCGTCAATTGTGTGGGGCGCTGGCTGGAAGCGCGCCTGAGGATGCCCGGCTATGGCCATTGATTCATTCCCGGTGCTGTCGGCGTTGCTGCAATGGTCGCCGGCGCTGGTGACTGGTTTCGGCCAGAACATCCTGATCAGCCTGGTGGCGATTGGTCTTGGTTCGCTGCTGGGCCTGATGGTGGGCGCGTTGGCCCTGTCACCCCTGCGCCTGCTGCGGTTGCCCGCGCGGATCTGGGTGCAGGTTTTCCGCAATGCACCGTGGCTGGTGCTGATCTATTTCACCACCTACGTGTTCCCGTTCGAGATCCATATCGGCAGCAGCTACGTGTCGTTCCCGGACTGGGTCAAGGTGACGATTGGCCTGGCATTGCCGGCCAGCGCCAACGTGGCGGAGATCTTTCGCGGCGCCATCGGCTCGATCCCCAGCACCCAATGGGAAGCGGCGCGCTCACTGGCATTCACCCGCGGCCAGATATTCAGCTCGATCATCCTGCCCCAGTGCTTCAAGCGCATGTTGCCGCCGTGGATGAACCTCTACGCGGTGGTCACCATGGGCACCGCCCTGGCGTCGCTGGTGGGCGTGCACGACGTGATCGACACCGCACAGATCGCCAGCAACACCGTGAACATGACCGGCTTTACCGTGGTGATCTACCTGAGTTTGCTGGTGCTGTTCTTTGCCTACTGCTACCCGATTTCCCGTTTGACCCAACGCCTGGAGCGCCGTTATGCCTTCTATTGAACCCCTGGTCAGCCTGCGGGATTTGCAGCTGTCGTTCGGTGACAACCGGGTGCTCAAGGGCATCGACCTCGACGTGCATCGCGGCCAGGCGGTGTCGATCATCGGCCCGTCGGGCTCGGGCAAGTCGACCATCCTGCGCTGTATCACCGGCCTGTTGCAGCCCCAGCGCGGCACCATTCGCGTGGGCGAAACCCGGGTCGATACGCTGACCCAGGAAGCGCAGCGCATCGAGTTGCGCAAGCGTGTGGGTTTTGTATTCCAGCAATACAACCTGTTCCCGCATTTGTCCGTGCTGGAAAACCTGGTGATCGCCCCGCGCAAAGTGCTCGGCCGCAACCGTGCCGATGCCGAGAAAGATGCCCGGGCGCTGTTGGCCAAGGTGCGCATGGAGCACAAGGCCGATGCCTATCCGGGCCAATTGTCCGGCGGCCAACAGCAGCGGGTGGCGATTGCCCGGGCGTTGGCGATGCGCCCCGAGCTGATCCTGTTCGATGAAGTGACCTCGGCCCTGGACCCGGAAACCGTCGGTGAAGTACTGACGGTGATTCGCGAGCTGACCGAAGAAGGCATGACCTGCGTGCTGGTGACCCACGAAATGCGCTTTGCCGAAGAGATCAGCGACATCGTCTATTTCACCGAAAACGGCGTGATCGTCGAGCACGGCAGCGCCGAGCAGATCTTCCAGCGCCCCACCAGTGAACGGACCCAGGAATTCCTGCGCCATGCCTTGGGCGATCCCGGCCGTCGGCCGCCGATCGCCAACGATCCGTACCTGTTGACCAACCTGAGCCGCTACACCCTGTCCGTCTAACAAGAGGAACCTCGTCATGAGTACCGCAAACCGTGCCGCCGTTATCGAAGACTTCCTGCAGCAGATCCGCGTCATCAACCAGCGTGGCGTAGACCGCGCGGCCCTGGTGGAAATCGTCGGGCTGCTGGAAACCCTGGCCGAGCGCCGGGACCTGTTCAACTTCAGCGAATTCCCCGCGCCGGTGCCGGGCCAGGGCAGTACCGCGTTCCGCTATCGCCTGAACGACGACGGCGACACGCCCACCCTGTACCTGAACTCGTTGCTGCCGGGCAAAAGCACCATCCCGCACAACCACGAAACCTGGGCGATCATCAGTGCCGTTGAAGGCCAGGAAATCAACTACGTGTATGGCCGCAACGATGAAGGGCGTGAGGAAGGCTTCACCACCCTGACCCTTGAGAAAGAAGTCGTCGTGCAGCCGGGCACCTCTATCTCGTTCCTCGGTGAAGACCTGCACGGGATTCGCGTTGAGGGTGAGCAGGCGACCTTGCATTTCCACCTGTACGGCTTGCCGCTGGAATCCCTCAACGGCCGTTACGGCGTTGAAGCAGACGGCCGGATCCTCAACTACAACGCCTCGCAGATGGCGCCTTCAATCCGGGCCTATTCCTGAGCACAACACACATCAAATGTGGGAGCGGGCTTGCTCGCGAATGGGGTGTGTCAGCCAATGAATGCGTTTCTGGCCCACCGCATTCGCGAGCAAGCCCGCTCCCACAATTGGATCAGCGTTCATCCAGGTTTTTTTATGATTGATCTGTATTACTGGCCTACGGGCAACGGCCTGAAAGTCGGCATCCTGCTGGAAGAGCTGGAGGCGGAGTACCGCCTGATTCCGGTCAACATCCGCGAAGGCGCGCAGAAGCAGGAAAGCTTCCAGCGCATCAGTGCGAATGGGCGGATTCCGGCGATTGTCGACCACCGCCTTGAAGCACCCCTGAGCCTGTTCGAGTCCGGGGCGATCCTGAACTACCTGGCGGACAAGGCCGGGCGCTTCCTGCCGCCCGCCGGCAGCGCCGAGCGCCAGAGGGTCCAGGAATGGCTGTTCTGGCAGGTAGGGCATATCACCCCGTACCTGAGCCAGTTGCAGCTGTTCAAGGAGAAGGCCCCGGAACCGATTCCCTTTGCCCTGGACCTGCTGAACGCCGAAGCCACGCGCCTGTATCGGGTGCTGGAGCAGCGCCTAGCCGAGGTGCCGTATGTGGCGGGCGAATATTCGGTGGCCGACATGGCGATTTTCCCGTGGATCCAGCCCCTGCGCCAAGGCCAGGACCTGGCGGACTACCCGAACATCCAGGCCTGGCGTCTGCGCATCAAGGCGCGCCCGGCAGTCCAGCGGGCCTATGCCAAGGGCCGTGAAGTGGCCGCCGGCGAGCGTTCGCTGGCCTTGCAGTAACCCATCTATTTTTTGCGGGACTTCCATGAGCCAGACCATCACACCCGGGCAATTGCAACAATGGCTGTTTGACGGCCAGGAAATCGCCCTGTTCGACGTACGCGAGCACGGCCAATACGGCGAGGCCCACCTGTTTCACGGGGTGAACCTGCCCTATAGCCGCCTGGAACTGGAGGTGCAGCGCCTGGCACCGAATCCCCGGGTGCGCCTGGTGATCTACGACCAGGACGGCGGCGATGTGGCTGCGCGCACGGCACTGCGTTTGCAAGCGCTGGGCTACCGCCATGTGCATGTGCTGGAAGGTGGTGCGAACGCTTGGCAGGCGGCGGGTTTGCAGTTGTTCGCCGGGGTGCATGTGCCGTCGAAAGCCTTTGGCGAATTGGTGGAAGAGGCCAGCCACACACCCCACGTCACCGCGCAGCAACTGGCGGACTGGCAGGCCACGGGCGAGCCGTTGGTGGTGCTGGACGGTCGGCCGTTCGATGAATACCGCAAGATGACCATTCCCGGTTCGATCTGCTGCCCCAATGGTGAGCTGGGCTACCGCGTACACGACCTGGTGCCGGATGAAACCACGCCGATCGTGGTCAACTGCGCCGGGCGTACCCGCAGCATTATCGGTGCCCAGACGTTGATCAATCTGGGTGTGAAGAACCCGGTTTATGCCCTGGAAAACGGTACCCAGGGTTGGTACCTGGCGGACTTCAAGCTGGAGCATGGCAGCACTCGGCGTTATGCCGACCAGGTCTCGACGGATCTGGGCCGGCAGCGCGAAGCTGCCCGGCAGTTGGCGGAGCGGGCAGGGGTGGTCAGTGTCAAGGCGGAGCAGGTCCGGCAATGGGCGGCGGACCCGGCCCGTAGCCTGTTCCTGTGCGATGTGCGTACCGCTGAAGAATTTGCCGCCGGCAGTTTGCCGGGGGCGCAACACACGCCGGGCGGGCAATTGATCCAGTCCACCGACCTGTACATCGGCGTGCGTCAGGCACGGGTGGTGCTGCTGGACAGTGATGGTGTGCGTGCGCCGATTGTCGCCAGTTGGCTGCGGCAGTTGGGGCATGAGGCGTATGTGCTGGAGGGTGGCGTCCACAGTGGATTGGCGCTGGAGGTCAAGGAGGCCGTGCCCTTTGACGCGCTGCCGCTGATCTCGGTGCAGGCGCTGGCCGAGGCGCTGAAGGACGACACCGTGGACCTGGTGGACCTGCGCCCGAGCATGATCCATCGCAAGGGCCGGATTGTCGGTTCGCGCTGGTCGATTCGTTCGCGGTTGACCGCGGGTGGGCGTCCACTGGTGCTGTTGGCTGATGATCCGGCGCTGGCCGCTTTTGCTGCGTTGGGCCTGGGCGGCGATGTGCGTTTGCTCGACGGCGGTTATGCCGCGTGGGTTGCGGCCGGTTTGCCGGTGATCGAGGATGCGCAAACGCCTCCGGACAACCAGTGCATCGACTTCCTGTTCTTCACCCACGACCGTCACAGCGGCAACAAGGACGCTGCCCGCCAATATCTCGCCTGGGAAATTGGCCTGTTGGCACAGATGAGCGAAGCGGAAATCGCCAGTCTCAAGCCGTTGTTGCCCGCGTCACGGGTGCGTACCCGGCTGATTCACGCGGCGCGTACCGAAGGCGGCAATGGTGGTCGGGCGGTGAACGTACCGATCACCCGCCTGAGCACCGTGCTGTTCGACAACCTGGCCCAGATGCGTGACGCGCGCTCCCGACGCGACAGTGAGCGGGTCCTGAGTTACGGCGCACGCGGCAATCCCACCGCTTTTGCCCTTGAAGACCTGGTCACCGAACTTGAGGGGGGCTATCGCACACGGCTGTATGGCACCGGGCTCGCCGCCGCGGCGCAGACGTTCCTGGCCTACCTGCGGCCCGGCGACCATGTGTTGATCACCGACGCCGTCTATTCGCCGGTGCGCAAACTGGTCCGGGAGTTCCTCCAGCCATTCGGCATCGAAGTCAGCTATTTCGCCCCGGACGGCAGCGGCCTGGAAGCGCAACTGCAGGCCAACACCAAAATGGTCTACGCCGAAGTGCCGGGTTCGCTGCTGTATGAGCTGTGTGACCTGCCCGCGCTAGCCGCACTGTGCAAGCCGCGGGGCATTCTGTTGGCGGTGGACAACACCTGGGGCTCGGCGTACCTGTACCGCCCGCTGGCGCTGGGTGCCGACATCTCGATCATGGCCTTGACCAAGTACCTTGGCGGCCACAGTGACGTGATGATGGGCAGCGTCTGCACCACCGAAGCGGCATGGCCGGCCCTGGCGAAAATGAGCGATACCTTTGGCAATGCAGTGAGTGCCGACGATGCCTACCTGATCCTGCGTGGCGCACGCACCCTGGCTTCCCGGCTGGACGTGCACGAGCGCCAGGCGTTGAAGATTGCCCAGTGGTTGCAGCCGCAGGTCAAGCGGGTGTTTCATCCGGCACTGGCGGAGCATCCTGGCCACGCGCTGTGGAAGCGTGACTTCAGCGGGAGCAACGGTTTGCTGTCCTTCGAACTCGACCGCGCGGATGCCGGCTACGTCGAACGGTTTATCGACGGCCTGCAGCTGTTTGGCCTGGGCGCATCCTGGGGCGGCTTTGAAAGCCTGGTGACCCTGGCCGATACACAGGATCGCCAGAACGCCGCCGACCGTGGATTGAACCCGGTGGTGCGCCTGCATGTGGGGCTGGAGGATGTGGAGGCGTTGATCGAGGACCTGCAGCGCGGGTTCGTGGCGGCGGGGCGTTGAGCCTCGCACCATGACAATTTGCGTCCGCCCATAGGTGCCAATCGAACTTTGTGTTTAACTTCGGCACCTGAAATTCGTTTCACTACCACCACTAGAAGGATTCCGTTCATGGCTCAAGTTACCCATAAAGGCAACCCTATCCAGGTCGACGGCGACTTGCCACAAGTCGGCGCCAAAGCGCCAGCCTTTACCCTGACTGCTGGCGATCTGTCGGACGCGACCCTGGCTACCTTTGCCGGCAAGCGCAAAGTGCTGAACATTTTCCCAAGCGTTGATACCCCGACCTGCGCGACTTCGGTTCGCAAGTTCAACGCCCAGGCCAACAGCGTGGACAACGCCGTGGTGCTGTGCATCTCCACTGACCTGCCATTTGCCCAGGCACGTTTCTGCGGCGCCGAAGGCCTGGAAAACGTTAAGAACCTGTCGGACTTCCGCGATGCCGGCTTTGCCGTTGACTACGGCGTTGCGATCGCCGCAGGCCCGCTGCGCGGCCTGACCGCCCGTGCCGTCGTGGTACTGGACGAGAACGACAACGTACTGCACAGCGAACTGGTCAGTGAAATCGGCCAAGAGCCGAACTACGAGGCAGCCCTGGCTGTTTTGAAGTAACTGTTACTACGCATTACTGTCGTTTTGCAGTAACACGCGTGATGCAGTATTGCGGCCTGGCCTAGTCCAGGCCGTTTTTATTTGTGCTTCAGAGGCTTAGCCAGATAGCGAATGGACTAAGCACAGAAGTTAAAAGTTGTAATCCAAGGTAAATAGCCGGTAAAGGCGCTTTTCTTAACGCGCCCCAGTGCTTATCTTTCAGCCTCCCGAAGAAGAAGCTCTCGCACCCAATGGTTGATCACTCCATGCAATCCACCCCTCGTCACTCCCGCCGCTGGCTGTTCGGCCTGCTCGTGCTGCTGGTCATTGCCGGCCTGTGCTGGAAGTTCTGGCCTGGCACCAGCCACAAGGACAGCGCCGAGAAGAAGCCCGCCGGGCATGCCGGCAAGTCGGGGATGATGCGCCCGGGCTTTGGGGGGGCTACTGGCCCGGTGCCGGTGCGTGTGGCGCCGGCGGTGCTGGGCGAGTTCCCGGTGTACTACAAGGCGCTGGGTACGGTGACGGCACTCAACACTATCAATGTGCGCAGCCGGGTTGGCGGAGAACTGGTCAAGATCGCCTTTGAAGAGGGGCAGATGGTCAAGGCCGGTGACCTGCTGGCGGAAATCGACCCGCGCAGTTACCAGAATGCCTTGCTCCAGGCCCAGGGCACGTTGCTGCAGAACCAGGCCCAGCTGAAAAACGCCCAGGTCGACGTGCAGCGTTATCGCGACCTGTATGCCCAGGACAGTATCGCCAAGCAGACCCTGGACACCGCCGAAGCGCTGGTGTTGCAGTACCAGGGCACGGTCAAGACCAACCAGGGCGCGGTGGATGACGCCAAGCTCAACCTCGAATTCACCAAGATCCGCGCACCGATCACCGGGCGTGTCGGCCTGCGCCAGGTGGACGTGGGCAACCTCGTCGCCGCCAACGACACCACCTTCCTGGCGGTGATCACCCAGACCCAACCCATCAGCGTGGTCTTCACGTTGCCGGAAAACACCCTGGAAACCGTGCTGGCGCGTTATCACGCCGGCAACAAGCTGCCGGTGGAAGCCTGGGACCGTGGCGATGTCGCGGTGAAAGCCACGGGCGTGCTGCAGAGCCTCGATAACCAGATCGACGTCACCACCGGCACCCTGAAATTCAAGGCGCGGTTCGATAACAAGGACCAGGCGCTGTTCCCCAACCAGTTCGTGAACGTGCACTTGCTGGCCGACACCCTGCACAACGTGGTGCTGGCGCCGTCGGCGGCGATTCAGTTCGGCAATACCGGCACCTTCGTCTACGTGCTCGATGGCGACAAGAAGGTCAAGGTGCGTCCGCTGGTGATCGGTGATTCCGACGGCGACAACACCGTGGTCAAGCAAGGCCTGGCCGCCGGCGACCGCGTGGTGCTGGAAGGCACCGACCGCCTGAAGGACGGCAGTGACATTGAAGTGGTCAACGACAGCACTGAAGTGCCGACCACGCCGACCGAACACCTCCAGGGTCAACCGGCAGCCAAGACGCAACAAGGCCCGGCTGATGCCGCCAAGGCGCAAAAGGGCGGCGCATGAACCTCTCGCGGCTGTTCATCCTTCGCCCGGTAGCCACTACCCTGAGCATGCTGGCCATTGTCCTGGCTGGCGTGATCGCTTATCGCCTGCTGCCGGTCTCGGCCTTGCCCCAGGTGGATTACCCGACCATCCGGGTGATGACCCTGTACCCCGGCGCCAGTCCGGACGTAATGACCAGCGCGGTCACGGCGCCCCTTGAGCGTCAGTTCGGGCAGATGCCCGGCCTGACCCAAATGGCGTCCACCAGCTCCGGCGGCGCCTCGGTGCTGACCCTGCGTTTCAACCTCGACATCAACATGGATGTCGCCGAGCAACAGGTGCAGGCCGCGATCAACGCCGCCACCAACCTGCTGCCCAAGGACCTGCCGGCGCCGCCGGTGTACAACAAGGTCAACCCGGCGGATACCCCGGTGCTGACCCTGGCCATCACCTCCAAGACCATGTTGCTGCCCAAGCTCAATGACCTGGTCGACACGCGCATGGCGCAGAAGATCGCGCAGATCAGCGGCGTCGGCATGGTCAGCATCGCCGGCGGCCAGCGCCAGGCGGTGCGGATCAAGGTCAACCCCGAGGCCCTGGCGGCCAACGGCCTGAACCTGTCGGATGTGCGCACCCTGATCGCCGCCTCCAACGTCAACCAGCCCAAGGGTAACTTTGACGGCCCCACGCGGGTGTCGATGCTCGACGCCAACGACCAGTTGGTCTCGCCCAAGGAATACGCCGAACTGATCCTCGCCTACAACAACGGCGCGCCGTTGCGGCTCAAGGATGTGGCGCAGATCGTCGACGGCGCCGAGAACGAACGCCTCGCGGCCTGGGCCAACGAAAACCAGGCGGTCCTGCTGAACATCCAGCGCCAGCCCGGGGCCAACGTCATCGAGGTGGTGGACCGGATCAAGGCGCTGTTGCCAAGCATCACCGACAACCTGCCGGCGGGCCTGGACGTGACGGTGCTTACCGACCGTACCCAGACCATCCGGGCCTCGGTCAAGGATGTACAGCACGAATTGCTGATCGCCATTGCCCTGGTGGTGATGGTGACGTTCCTGTTCCTGCGCCGCTTCAGCGCGACCATTATTCCGTCCATCGCCGTGCCGCTGTCCCTGGTGGGCACCTTCGGCGTGATGTACCTCGCCGGTTTCTCCATCAACAACCTGACGCTGATGGCGCTGACCATCGCCACCGGTTTTGTGGTGGACGACGCCATCGTGATGCTGGAGAACATTTCCCGCTACATCGAGGAAGGCGATACACCGCTCAATGCGGCGCTCAAGGGCGCCAAGCAGATCGGCTTCACCCTGATTTCCCTGACCCTGTCGCTGATCGCGGTATTGATCCCGCTGCTGTTCATGGCGGACGTGGTGGGGCGCTTGTTCCGTGAATTCGCGATCACCCTGGCGGTGGCGATCCTGATTTCCCTGGTGGTGTCCCTGACCCTGACGCCGATGATGTGCGCGCGGTTGCTCAAGCGTGAGCCGAAAGAGGACGAGCAGGGCCGTTTCTACAAGGCCAGCGGCGCCTGGATCGACTGGCTGATCGAGGCCTACGGGCGCAAGTTGCAGTGGGTGCTCAGGCATCAGCCGCTGACCCTGCTGGTGGCCATCGCCACCCTGGGCCTGACCGTGGTGTTGTACATGGTGGTGCCCAAGGGCTTCTTCCCGGTGCAGGACACCGGCGTGATCCAGGGCATTTCCGAAGCGCCACAGTCGATTTCCTTTGCGGCGATGAGCCAGCGCCAGCAGGAACTGGCGAAGATCATCCTCGAAGACCCGGCGGTGGAGAGCCTGTCGTCCTATATCGGGGTAGACGGTGATAACGCCACCCTCAACAGTGGTCGCCTGCTGATCAACCTCAAGCCCCACGGCGAACGGGACCTGAGCGCGGCGCAGATCATCACGCGCCTGCAGCCGCAGTTGGACAAGCTGGTGGGGATTCGCCTGTTCATGCAGCCGGTGCAGGACCTGACCATCGAAGACCGCGTCAGCCGTACCCAGTACCAGTTCAGCATGTCCTCGCCGGACGCCGAGCTGCTGGCCTTGTGGAGTGAAAAGCTGGTACACGCCCTCAGCCAGTTGCCGGAACTCTCCGACGTCGCCAGCGACCTGCAGGACAAGGGCCTGCAGGTGTACCTGGTGATCGACCGTGACGCCGCATCGCGCCTTGGTGTGTCGGTGTCGACCATCACCGACGCGCTGTACGACGCGTTCGGCCAGCGGCAGATATCCACCATCTACACCCAGGCCAGCCAGTACCGCGTGGTATTGCAGGCCCAGTCCGGTGAAACCCTCGGCCCGGACGCCCTGAACCAGATCCATGTGAAAACCACCGACGGCGGCCAGGTGCGGCTGTCGAGCCTGGCCCATGTGGAACAGCGCCAGGCCCAGTTGGCAATCGCGCATATCGGTCAGTTCCCGGCGGTGATGATGTCGTTCAACCTGGCCCCCGGCGTGGCGCTGGGCAAGGGCGTCGAACTGATCAACCAGACCCAGAAAGACATCGGCATGCCGGTGGGCGTGCAGACCCAGTTCCAGGGCGCGGCCCAGGCATTCGAGGCTTCGCTGTCGAGCACCTTGCTGCTGATCCTGGCGGCGGTGGTGACCATGTACATCGTGCTCGGGGTGCTCTACGAGAGCTATATCCACCCGATCACCATCCTCTCCACCCTGCCGTCGGCAGCGGTGGGCGCCTTGCTGGCCTTGCTGCTCAGTGGCAACGACCTGGGGATGATCGCGATCATCGGCATCATCCTGCTGATCGGCATCGTGAAGAAGAACGCGATCATGATGATCGACTTTGCCCTCGACGCTGAGCGCAACCAGGGCCTGGACCCGCAAACCGCGATCTACCAGGCGGCGCTGTTGCGCTTCCGGCCGATCCTGATGACCACCCTGGCGGCGCTGTTCGGTGCCGTGCCGTTGATGCTCGCCACCGGCTCCGGCGCCGAGTTGCGCCAGCCCCTGGGCCTGGTGATGGTGGGCGGGTTGCTGGTGAGCCAGGTGTTGACCCTGTTTACCACCCCGGTGATCTACCTGTATTTCGACCGCCTCGGCCGTCGCTGGCGCAAAGAGCCGGTGCGCCTGGAGCCGGTTGAGTCATGAACCTGTCCGGACCTTTCATTCGCCGGCCGGTAGCCACCATGCTGCTGAGCCTGGCGATCATGCTGCTGGGCGGCGTCAGCTTCAACCTGTTGCCGGTGTCGCCATTGCCGCAGATCGATTTCCCGGTGATCGTGGTGTCGGCCAGCTTGCCGGGGGCCAGCCCCGAGGTGATGGCGTCTACGGTGGCCACGCCGCTGGAGCGTTCCTTCGGCGCGATTGCCGGCATTACCACCATGAGCAGTTCGTCGAGCCAGGGTTCGACCCGGGTGATCCTGGCGTTCGACTCCAATCGCGACATCAACGGCGCGGCGCGGGAAGTGCAGGCGGCGATCAACGCCTCGCGTAACCTGCTGCCCAGTGGCATGCGCAGCATGCCCACCTACAAGAAGATCAACCCGTCCCAGGCGCCCATCATGGTGCTGTCCCTGACCTCGGACGTGTTGCCCAAGGGCCAGCTGTACGACCTGGCCTCGACCATCCTGTCCCAGAGCCTGTCCCAGGTGCCGGGCGTGGGTGAAGTGCAGATCGGCGGCAGCTCGTTGCCCGCCGTGCGTATCGAACTGGAACCCAAGGCCCTCGACCAGTACGGCGTGGCCCTGGACGATGTGCGGAATACCATCGCCAATGCCAACGTGCGCCGGCCCAAGGGTTCGCTGGAGGACAGCCAGCGCAACTGGCAGATCCAGGCCAACGACCAGCTGGAAAAGGCCAAGGACTATGAACCGCTGCTGATCCGCTACCAGAATGGCGCGGCCTTGCGCCTGGGGGATGTGGCGAAGATCAGCGACGGCGTCGAGGACCGCTACAACAGCGGCTTCTTCAACAATGACTCGGCGGTGCTGCTGGTGATCAACCGCCAGTCCGGCGCCAACATCATCGAGACGGTGAAGCAGATCAAGGCACAACTGCCGGCCTTGCAGGCGGTGTTGCCGTCCAGCGTCAAGCTGAACCTGGCCATGGACCGTTCGCCGGTGATCACCGCCACCTTGCACGAAGCCGAGATGACCCTGCTGATTGCCGTGGCCCTGGTGATCCTGGTGGTGTACCTGTTCCTCGGCAACTTCCGCGCCTCGCTGATTCCCACCCTGGCGGTGCCGGTGTCGCTGGTGGGCACGTTTGCAGTGATGTACCTGTTCGGCTTTTCCCTGAACAACCTGTCGCTGATGGCGCTGATCCTCGCCACCGGCCTGGTGGTGGACGATGCCATCGTGGTGCTGGAGAACATTTCCCGGCACATCGACGAGGGTGTGCCGCCGATGAAGGCGGCTTACCTGGGGGCCCAGGAAGTCGGCTTCACCTTGCTGTCGATGAACGTCTCGCTGGTGGCGGTGTTCCTCTCGATCCTGTTTATGGGCGGTATCGTTACCAGCCTGTTCCGCGAGTTTTCCATCACCCTGGCAGCGGCGATCATCGTCTCGCTGGTGGTGTCGCTGACCCTTACCCCGATGCTCTGCGCCCGCTGGCTCAAGCCGCATGTCAAAGGCCAGGAAACAGGCTTGCAGCGCTGGAGCCAGAAGATCAACGATCGCATGGTGGCCGGCTACGCCCGCAGCCTGGACTGGGTGCTGCGCCACAAGCGCCTGACACTGCTCAGCCTGTTGGTGACCATCGGGGTCAACGTCGCGCTGTATGTGGTGGTGCCGAAAACCTTCATGCCCCAGCAGGACACCGGGCAACTGATCGGCTTTGTGCGTGGCGACGACGGGCTGTCATTCAGTGTGATGCAGCCGAAGATGGAAATCTTCCGCAAGGCCGTCCTGCAGGACCCCGCGGTGTTGAGCGTGGCAGGCTTTATTGGCGGCAACAGCGGCACCAACAACGCGGTGATGCTGGTGCGGCTCAAGCCCATCAGCGAACGCAAGATTTCTGCCCAGGCGGTGATCGAGCGCATGCGCAAGAATGTGCCACTGGTGCCCGGCGGGCGCCTGATGCTGATGGCTGACCAGGACCTGCAATTCGGCGGCGGCCGCGACCAGACCACCTCGCAGTATTCCTACATCCTGCAAAGCGGCGACCTGGCGGCCTTGCGCCTGTGGTACCCGAAAGTGGTTGCCGCGTTGCGTGAGCTGCCGGAGCTGACCGCCATCGATGCCCGTGAAGGACGTGGGGCGGCCCAGGTGACGTTGATTGTCGACCGCGACCAGGCCAAGCGCCTGGGCATTGACATGGACATGGTCACTGCCGTGCTCAACAACGCCTACAGTCAGCGGCAGATTTCCACCATCTACGACAGCCTCAACCAGTACCAGGTGGTGATGGAGGTCAATCCGAAGTACGCCCAGGACCCGATCACCCTCAATCAGATGCAGGTGATCACGTCCACCGGTGCGCGCGTGCCGCTGTCGGCCATCGCTCACTATGAGAACAGCCTGGCGGACGACCGGGTCAGCCATGAAGGCCAGTTCGCCTCGGAAAACATTGCGTTTGATATGTCGCCCGGCGTCACGGTGGAGCAGGGCACGGCCGCCATTGAGCGGGCGATTGCCAAGGTCGGCCTGCCGGAAGAGGTGATCGCGAAGATGGCCGGTACGGCCGACGCCTTCGCCGCCACCCAGAAAGGCCAGCCGTTCATGATCCTCGGTGCACTGGTAGCGGTGTACCTGGTATTGGGGATTCTGTATGAGAGCTATATCCACCCGCTGACCATTCTGTCGACCTTGCCGTCGGCGGGGGTGGGCGCCTTGCTTTCGATTTACCTGCTGGGGGGCGAGTTCAGCCTGATCTCGCTGCTGGGGCTGTTCCTGCTGATCGGGGTGGTGAAGAAAAACGCGATCCTGATGATCGACCTTGCGCTGCAACTGGAACGCAAGGACGGCATGAGCCCGCTGGAATCGATCCGCGCCGCTTGCCTGGTGCGGCTGCGCCCGATCCTGATGACCACGCTGGCGGCGATTCTTGGCGCCGTGCCGCTGCTGCTCAGCACGGCCGAAGGCGCGGAAATGCGCCAGCCTCTGGGCCTGACGATTATCGGCGGGCTGGTGTTCAGCCAGATCCTGACCCTCTACACCACGCCTGTGGTTTACCTTTATCTCGACCGCCTGCGCCACCGTTTCAACGGTTGGCGCGGAGTGCGTACCGATGCTGCCCTGGACACTGCGCTATGACCGATTCAACGTTTCCCACCGTGCAACGTCTGGCGATGACTCGCGGCTCAAAGCTGCTGAGCCTGGCCCTGTGCGGCGTGATGCTCAGCGCCTGCGCCGTCGGCCCGGACTACAAACGCCCCGAATTGACCGAGCCGGCCCAGTACAAAGAGGCCCAGGGCTGGCGCCAGGCCGCGCCCAGCGACTCGCTGGCCCGGGGCGCCTGGTGGGAGCTGTACGGCGACAAACAACTGAATGAGCTGGTAGAAAAACTCAACAGCTCCAACCAGACCGTGGCCCAGGCCGAGGCGCGTTATCGCCAGGCCGCCTCGCAGGTGCGCAGTGCCCGTGGGGCGTTCTTCCCCACGGTTGACCTGAGTGCCTCGAAAAGCCGGGCCAGCCAGGGTACCGGCAGCAGTAACGCCAGCCTCAGCAGCTCCAGCAGCGGTATTCGCGACACCCTCAACACCCAGTTGGGCGTGAGCTGGGAAGCCGATATCTGGGGCAAACTGCGCCGGGGCCTGGAAGCCAATGAAGCCAGCGCCGAAGCCAGCGCGGCGGATCTTGCGGCGATGCGCCTGAGCCAGCAATCGGAACTGGTGCAGGATTACCTGCAACTGCGGGTCATGGACGAACAGACCCGTTTGCTGCAAGCCACGGTGGACACCTACCAGCGCTCCCTGCAGATGACCCAGAACCAATACCGCGCCGGTGTCTCGGGCAAGGACGCCATCGCCCAGGCCCAGACCCAGCTGAAAAGCACCCAGGCCAGCATGATCGACCTGATCTGGCAGCGGGCGCAGCTGGAAAACGCAATTGCCGTGCTGATCGGTGTGCCGCCGGCCAACTTCAACCTGGCGGTGAGCAAGGACATTCCGGCGCTGCCGCAGATTCCGGTGAGCCTGCCGTCGCAACTGCTGGAGCGCCGCCCGGATATCGCCCAGGCGGAGCGCTCGGTGATCGCGGCCAATGCCAACATCGGCGTGGCCAAGACCGCTTACTACCCGGACCTGACCCTGAGCCTGGCCGGCGGCTATTCCAGCAGCACCTACGCCGACTGGATCAGCCTGCCGAACCGCTTCTGGTCGGTGGGGCCGAAACTTGCCATGACCCTGTTCGACGGGGGCCAGCGTTCGGCCGAAGTTGACCGCGCCGAGGCGTCCTACGATGAAACCGTGGCCAAGTACCGCCAGACCGTACTCGATGGGTTCCGTGAGGTGGAAAACTACATGGTCCAGCTCAAGGTCCTGGAAGACGAGGCGGTCGTGAGTAACGAGGCCCTCGAAGCGGCCCGGGAATCCCTGCGCCTGACCCAGAACCAGTACAAGGCCGGGTTGATCGCCTATCTCGATGTGGTCACCGTGCAAGCCACTGCCCTGAGCAACGAGCGTACGGTGCTGACCCTGCTGCAAACCCGGCTGGTTGCCAGTGTGCAACTGATCGCTGCACTGGGCGGTGGCTGGGATGGCCAAATGCAGCTGAGCGACAAGAAGTAAACACCGCTCTGGCTGGTGTACGGGCTTGTGTGGGAGCGGGCTTGCTCGCGAAAACGGTGGGGCAGTCAACTGTGTATGAACTGACCCGCCGCTTTCGCGAGCAAGCCCGCTCCCACAAGGGTTCTGCGGTGTTTTTGAGCCAGCGGATTGGCGTCAAATTTTGAATGATGGCTATACGACAATATTTCAGGTGTACAAGATTTATTCTCGCTACAATCCCTGACTTTTCAGCCCGGCACGGATGCCGTTCGGCCCATAGGTCACGAGAAGTCCCATGCTCACCGGTAGTTATTCCCCCGCCCTGGTCCTGATTTCCCTGTTCGTCGCGATCCTCGCATCCTATACGGCGTTGGACCTGACCGGCCGCATCGCCACTGCCAGGGGCCGCGCGGTGTACCTGTGGATGGGCGGCGGCGCGCTGGCGATGGGCGTGGGCATCTGGTCGATGCACTTTATCGGCATGCTCGCCTTCCGCCTGCCCATCAGCCTCGGCTATGACGTCGGCATCACGGCGCTGTCGTTGTTGATCGCGATCCTGTCCAGCGGTTTTGCCTTGTGGCTGGTGAGCCAGCCGCGTTTGCCGGCGTGGCAACTGGCATTTGGCGCATTGATCATGGGCGCCGGCATCAGCGCCATGCACTACACCGGCATGGCCGCCATGCGCATGACCCCCGGCATCGACTACGACCCCACGCTGTTCACCGCCTCGTTGCTGATTGCCGTGGGTGCGTCGGCGGCGGCGTTGTGGATTGCCTTCAACCTGCGGCGCAACACGCCGTATGTGCGGTTGGCCCGAGGCGGGGCGGCGATGGTGATGGGCGTGGCGATTGTCGGCATGCACTACACCGGCATGGCCGCCGCGCGTTTCGCCGATGGCAGCTTCTGCGGCGCGGCCCTGGACGGCTTGAGTGGCAAGGGCCTGGATAACCTGGTGCTGGTTACCACCCTGGCAGTGTTGATCATCGCGCTGCTGACCTCCCTGGCCGATGCCCGCCTGGAAGCCCGCACCGCGGTGTTGGCCGACTCCCTGACCCAGGCCAACCAGGAACTCACCCACCTGGCCCTGCACGACATGCTCACCGGCTTGCCCAACCGCACCCTGCTCGCCGACCGGATCCAGCAGGCGATACAGCGGGTGAACGAAGAGGGCGGCTGCTTCGCGCTGATGTTTATCGACCTGGACGGCTTCAAGCCGGTGAATGACGCTTTTGGTCACCACATGGGCGACCAGCTGTTGCAGCAAGTCGGCCTGCGCCTGCGCGAAGACTTGCGCAGCCAGGACACCCTGGCCCGCATCGGCGGTGACGAGTTTGTATTGCTGGTGCAATTGGGCCAGCCCGACGATGCGTTGCGCTTGGCCGAGCGCCAGGTGGGCATGATCAACCAGGCCTTCCACGTCGCCGAGCATGAGCTGAAAATCTCCGCCAGCATCGGCATCGCACTGTTCCCCGGCAATGGCGCCACGCCCCAGGAACTGCTGATGAACGCAGACGCGGCGATGTATCACGCCAAGGGCATGGGCAAGAACGGCTACAGCTTTTTCGACGTGTCGATGAACACCAATGCGCGCAAGCAACTGCAACTGCTGCAGGACTTGCGCAATGCCGTGGAGCACGAGCAGTTCCGGCTTTATTACCAGCCCAAGTTCGACGCCATCAGCGGCCGCCCGGTCGGTGCCGAGGCGCTGCTGCGCTGGGAGCACCCGCAACAAGGCCTGTTGTTGCCGGACAAGTTTATCGAGCTGGCGGAAAAGACCGGGCTGATCATCCCCATCGGCGAATGGGTACTCAACGAAGCCTGCCGCCAGATGCAGGTGTGGTATGCCCAGGGCTATCACGACTGGCGCATTGCCGTGAACCTGTCGGCGTTGCAGTTCTGCCACGCCGGGCTGGTCAAGAGTGTCGCCGCTGCCCTGGAACGCCACCGCTTGCCAGCCAACAGCCTGACCCTGGAAATCACCGAAACCACCGCCATGAGCGATGCCGACGCGAGCATGACGGTGTTGCAGAAGCTTTCGGACATGGGCGTCGACCTGTCCATCGACGACTTCGGTACCGGCTATTCGAGCCTGATGTACCTCAAGCGCCTGCCGGCCAATGAGCTGAAGATCGACCGGGGATTTGTGCGTGACCTGGAGCACGACAGCGACGACGCGGCTATCGTCTCGGCCATCGTCGCCCTCGGTCAGGCCCTGGGCCTGCGCATTGTGGCCGAGGGTGTAGAGACCGACTCACAGCAGAGCTTCCTCACCCGGCTGGGCTGCGATTCGCTTCAGGGGTATCTGCTGGGGCATCCGTTGCCGGCCGAGGGTTTCATGGCCGACATCCAGCGCGCCGAGCAGGTGGTGAGTGTGCATTCGGTGATGTGAGCCCATGCAAAACCTGCAGGGCGCAGGTAGTATTGGATCCATCAGCTCACGTTGAACCAGGAGACCTTACACATGGACAAAGTCGTCGTCATCACCGGTGGCAGTCGTGGGATCGGCGCCGCCACGGCGCTGCTGGCCGCCGCCCAAGGCTATCGCATCTGTATCAATTACCAGGCCGATGAAGACGCCGCCCACCGCGTACTTGAGCAAGTGCGTGCCCTCGGCGCCCAGGCGATTGCCGTGCGGGCTGATGTCAGCATTGAAGACGAAGTGATTGGCCTGTTCCACCGGGTCGATACCGAACTGGGCCGGGTGACGGCACTGGTCAACAACGCAGGTACCGTCGGGCACAAGTCGCGGGTCGATGAGATGTCCGAGTTCCGCATCCTGAAGACCCTCAGGACCAATGTGTTGGGGCCGATCCTGTGTGCCAAGCATGCGCTGCTGCGCATGTCGCCCAAGCATGGCGGGCAGGGCGGCAGCATCGTCAACGTTTCATCGGCCGCCGCCCGGTTGGGCTCGCCGGGGGAATATGTGGATTACGCCGCGTCCAAGGGCGCGCTGGATACCTTCACTCTCGGGCTCTCCAAGGAAGTGGCGGGCGAGGGGATCCGGGTCAATGGCGTGCGTCCCGGGCTTATTTTCACCGACTTCCACGCCCTGAGCGGCGACCCGGATCGGGTCAGCAAGCTTGAGCCGGGCATCCCCATGGCACGTGGCGGGCGTGCAGAGGAAGTCGCGGAAGGGATTATCTGGCTGCTCTCGGACAAGGCGTCCTATGCGACGGGAACCTTTCTTGACCTGGCGGGCGGTCGTTAGTTTTGTACCGCCTGTGGTGAGGGGCACGCCGCTCGCCACAGCCCAGGTATCAGGCGCCGCGCAGCGCTTCATAGCCCCTGAGGGAAAACGCCTTGAGCAGGCTGGCCTCCGAGTCTGGATGAATGGCGTAGCCGTGATTCGAAAAACCGTCCAGGACACCGTTGCGGCTATGGCTGGCGCTTAATTTGAGATCGTCCACGTTGTCGATAAATCGCAGTACCTTATCCAGGTTGTAGGTGGCGTCGGCGCGAGAGTCCGGGTCTTGGTTGGCCGCGCTCCAGTCACCCACCTGGCGCTTCAGGTCATCGCTCACTTCGTAGTGGTCGCGGTTATCCAGGAAGTTCTTCAGCACAGGGCTTTGTTCGGTAATTTGGTCACTCGATCGATGATCTCCCGAGGGGCGCCCGGTAGCGCCTGTCATTTCGCGCACCTGTTGCTGCTCTGCGGCACGCGTATAGTGGGGAGGAACGGGAAGGGGTCGCAGGCCGGCAGCTGAAGAAATAGTCATAAGGCATCTCTGATGTGAACCAAGTGAATGCGCTCTTTCTATCGTAAGAAATAGCGCACTCCTGTGTGGTTCTTAGCCCGGCTACGGTTCCCATCCGTAGGTTAAAACGACCGCACAATCTTCCCCAGCGTCTCCATCGCCTTCTCACACGACTCATCCCACGGGCTGCCGTAGTTCAAGCGAATGCAGTTCCTGAAGCGCTGTGTCGGCGAGAAGATCGGTCCCGGTGCGATGCTGATGCCCTGGGCCAGCGCCATCTGGAACAACTTCAACGAGTCGGTTTGTTCCGGCAATTCCAGCCACAGGAAGTACCCGCCGGCAGGCTGGCTGACCCGTGTCTGCGCCGGGAAATAGCGCGCGATGGCGGCGAGCATGGCGCTTTGCTGTTCTTCCAGCGCGTAACGCAATTTACGCAGGTGCCGGTCGTACCCGCCGTGTTGCAGGTAATCGGCAATCGCCGCCTGGGCGGGCATCGAGGCACACAGCGACGTCATCAATTTCAGCCGCTCGATCTTCTGCGCATAACGTCCGGCGGCGACCCAGCCGATGCGGTAGCCCGGAGCCAGGCTCTTGGCGAACGAGCCGCAATGCATCACCAGGCCTTCGGTGTCGAACGCCTTCGCCGGTTTGGGCGCCTGTTGACCGTAGTACAACTCGGCGTACACGTCGTCTTCGATCAGCGGCACCTGGTGGCTGCGCAGTAACTCCACCAGTTCCTGTTTCCGGGCCTCGGGCATGGTTGCGCCCATCGGGTTCTGGAAACTGGTCATGCACCAGCAGGCCTTGATCGGGTAACGCTCCAGGCTTTGCGCCAGCACCTTGAGGTCGATGCCATCGCGTGGGTGTACGGGGATTTCCACCGCCTTGAGTTTCAGGCGCTCGAGGATTTGCAGGCTGGCGTAGAACGCCGGTGCTTCGATGGCCACCAGGTCGCCCGGCTCGGTCACGGCTTGCAGGCACAGGTTCAGTGCTTCAAGGGCGCCGTTGGTGATCAACAGTTCTTCCATGGGCAGCATCAGCCCGCCCACCATGTAGCGCAAGGCAATTTGCCGGCGCAGTTGCGGGTTGCCCGGCGACATGTCGGTGACCACCATGCGCGGGTCCATTTCCCGGCTGGCGCTGGCCAGGGAACGGGCCAGGCGTTGCAGCGGGAACAGCGTCGGGCTGGGGAAGGCCGAGCCGAAGGGCACGGTTTGCGGGTCCTTGATGGAATCGAGCACCGAGAACACCAATTCGCTGACGTCCACCTCGGTGGACTCGTGCACATGGGCACTCACCACCGGCTCGGAAAACGGGCTGGGCGCATGGGTGTTGACGAAGTACCCGGAGCGCGGCCGGGCGCGGATCAGCCCGCGTCGCTCCAGCAGGTAGTACGCCTGGAACACCGTGGACGGGCTGACACCGTAGGTCTGGCTGGCATAACGCACCGAAGGCACGCGCTGGCCGGGCCCGAGCACGCCGGAGCGGATCAGTTCTGCGATGTCGTCGGCGAATTTTTCGTAGCGTTTCATTGGGGCTCAGTGCTTTGAACAGATTTTGCTGATTGAACACAGATCAAACGGTGGGAGCGGGCTTGCTCGCGAAAGCAATCTTTCAGTTGATGTATCCATTGACTGGCACACCGCTTTCGCGAGCAAGCCCGCTCCCACATTTTGATCTCCAGTGTTGCTGAAAGCTGGGCTCAGCGATTCAATGGCGCCACAAACCGGCTGTCCGCCGCGCTGTAAATCCACGGCTCATCCACATCCGAGACCTTGAAGCGGATCGTCTGCGAACTGCTGGCCGGCTTCTCTGCGGTCATCGCCACCGACACCGGCACATCGGTAATCTCACCTGGTGCCAGGCTGATCTCGGTCTTGCCCTGCAGCTGGAAGCCGTCGCCGTCCATCAGCTCCAGGCGGTAATCCTGGCGCTGCTGGGTCTTGTTGATGACCTTGAGGCTGTAGATGTTCTCGATGAAGCCGTCACTGTTCTCGCGGAACATCCCCCGGTCCTTGGTCACGTCCAGCGACACCATCGGGCGTTCCACCAGCGCCACCACCAGCGCGCCGATCATCACCAGCAGCACGGCACTGTAGCCGATCAGGCGTGGCCTGAGCAGATGGGTCTTGCCACCTTGCAACTGATGCTCCGAGGTGTAGCTGACCAGGCCGCGGGCATAGCCCATTTTATCCATGATCGAATCACAGGCATCGATACACGCGGCGCAGCCGATGCATTCCATTTGCAGGCCGTCACGGATGTCGATGCCGGTGGGGCATACCTGCACGCACAGCTGGCAGTCGATGCAATCACCCAGGCCGACGTCCGCCGGTTGCACGTCTCGTTTGCGCGGGCCACGGTTCTCGCCGCGGGCTACGTCGTAGGAAATGGTCAGGGTGTCCTTGTCGAACATCACACTCTGGAACCGCGCATACGGGCACATGTGCATGCACACCGCTTCACGCAGCCAGCCGGCGTTGATGTAGGTGGCGCCGGTGAAGAACAGCACCCAGAACAGGCTTACGCCACCCATCTGCCAGGTCAGCAGCTCCTCGGCCAGCGGCCGGATCGGCGTGAAGTAGCCGACAAATGTCAGCCCGGTCAGCACGCTGATCCCCAGCCACAGCGTGTGCTTGGCCGAGCGCCGCGCCAGCTTGTCCAGGCTCCAGGGCGCAGCTTGCAGCTTGATGCGTTGGTTTCGCTCGCCTTCAGTGACCTTTTCGCACCACATGAACAACCAGGTAAACGAGCTTTGCGGGCAGGTATAGCCACACCACACACGCCCTGCGAATACGGTGATGGCGAACAGGCCGAACGCGCAGATGATCAACAGCGCTGACAGCAGGATGAAATCCTGGGGCCAGAACGTGGCACCGAAGATGTGGAATTTGCTTTCAGCCAGGTCCCATAACACCGCCTGCCGTCCGCCCCAGTTCAGCCACACGGTGCCGAAAAATGCCAGGAACAGAAAGCCTGCGCCTGCCACGCGCAAGGTACGGAATAGGCCGGTAAAACTGCGGGTGTGAATCAGGTTGTCGCTGGATTTGGCCTTCATCTTCTTTGGATGTGCAGGCTCAAACACTTCTACGGTTCGGACGGGGATTCTATCGCTCATGGTCTTTCGCTCATCAGCCTCCATCAGGCAGATGAACTATGACCGGCGCTCTGTTTGCATAACAGACTCAGGTATGGCGATAAAAAGCGGATCAGATGGGCCGCCCGTGCATGCCTGCGACAATGTGCTGCACCCGGTGGTGCGCGGGGTGCAGCGCTTTTGAGGCGGGGCTGATCCAGGTCAATCAAATCACCGAATCACCGTCGGTAGCTTTCAAGTGCTTACGGCCGTCTTTGGCACCCGCTACGGTCAATGCGTCGGCTTCGGCTTCGGTGATATAGGTGCGGTCACCGTTCAGCTTCACGAACGACATGGATTTCTCGCTGTCGGTTTCGACCGTGACATGGGTGGCTTCCAGTTGTTTCTCGTGGCCGTCCACATCGACGGTGAAGAAACATTGCTGACCTTCGATACGTACGGGCATATCGATCTCCTTTTTGTGGGCTATTACTGATTAGGGTGGGATGCGCAGGCAATGGTTCTGCGCAACTGACTGACGGTCGATGCTGTCCATGTTCTATCGACCCCCAACAAGGAAACGTCCATGGACGCCTGGTGGCATGAAGTCTGGGTAACCCTGCAAGCGGAATTTGCCGATATCGGCGATGCCCGGCAACTCACGCAAATCACCATTCGGCTGCTGATTGCCGCGATATTGGGCGGGATCCTGGGTTACGAGCGCGAACAGAAAGGCAAGGCCGCCGGGGTACGCACCCACATGCTCGTGGCCCTGGGCGCCGCGCTGTTCGTGTTGGTGCCGAGCATGTCCGGCTCCCAGGCAGACGCCATGAGCCGTGTGCTGCAGGGCGTGATCGCGGGCATCGGCTTTCTTGGTGCTGGCACCATCCTCAAGGGCAAGGAAGACGAAGAGGGTCAGCACGTCAAAGGGCTGACCACCGCCGCCGGCTTGTGGATGACCGCCGCCATTGGGGTGGCGGCGGGAATGGGGCGGGAATCCACGGCGGTACTCAGCACGTTGTTGGCTTTGGCGGTGTTCAGTGTGATGCCAAGAATCGTCAGGCTATTGGAAAAGAATTAGTCGCCGTATTTTTCATCAGGTCGCGCGTGAATGGGCTGACAGCGTGATATCGAGGCGTGTGCAACTTCACGCTCCTGCTGGACTGATCACTGTACCGGAATGGTGATTTGATCTTCTTTGTGATACGCGAATATGCGTTGGTCTTGAGCGAGCAAGTCAACACGAACCACCGGAAGCAGGCGCTGCGTATAGCCGTAATACTCGCGCTGAAGTTTCTTGGCCGCATCTCTTCCTGGCAAGTTGGCAGCGTTATAGAAGAAAGCCTGGAAGGGGACTTTATCAATCTCGGACACTGTCCAGGCTGAGGTGACGACTTCATTCCAATCTTCAATATAGTTTGCCGGCATCAGTTTTCTGACAGTGATGCTTAGAGAAAACTGCTGCGCCGATCCACGAAACGCACACATAAAAAAATAAGCCGGTTTGACTTTGTTGAAGTGGGCCAGCCAGGTGGGGCCATCCACCACGCCTTGCTCATCGCAGTGCCGGCTCCATTCACGCTGGTAGCCTGGCAGCTCCCTGGAAGTTTCGCCGCATCCATCCGGGCGGTCACCTGTCGCACCATTGGTGGGAAAAGAGCAGCGCACGCTGATTGGGCCCGCTGCGGTGGAGGGCAATGCCGACATTATTACGCCAGCGTCCCGTGCAAACAGCTTCCTGATGCCCAGGTCGGCTCGCAGGTAAGAGAATGCGGCGGCATTGCGCTCAAGCTCGCCGGGCGATGCTATGAGGCTGTCAGTGACGCGAATAAGCACCCCATTGCAGTGATACAGGGCCACGCCTTCGGCACACTGAGCAGCGGTGTCCTGGTAGCGGTTGTTTAATTTGCTTGCGATTTCCGTATCGAGCGGGCCGGAGGGTTCGGTGGTGCAGGCGGTCAAGGTGCAAAGGGAAAGCAGCAGGTAGGCGGCTGTTCTTTTCATGAGGTTTCTCCGAGAGGTTTTATTGTTCTGTTGTTCGCGCGTCGCGCACTTTGATCATGGGCGGCGTTCGTCTCGGCTGATACTGTCGGTTTTGACAGTTCTTTATAATTTTTTGTGAATGAAGTTGCACCTTATAGATTCAAGTAAACGCGGAAGCCTGAAGCTTCCGCTTTTTACTTCCTGTGATCGGTCTCTTCAGACAATCACCGGCGGCATCGTCGTCGGTGGTTCCTCCACCGGTGGTGGCTGTGTGCCTGGCGGTTCCTGCTCGGGAACCGGGTCGGGTTCGGTCGGCGGTAATGTGGGCTTATCTATATTGGGATCAGGCGTTTCAGCCGGAATAGGGATATTCATCGGTGTGGCCTCCTTTGTGCTTTGCTCTATCGGTGGACAATCGCGTGGTGGATTTGATTCCCCGCCCGATGGCGGGATATCCGCCTGAACTTTTCACTCGTCGGCATGCTCGGAACCTAGACGGCCCTGCTCAGGGAGAGTGGCGTCGTTTCAGAATTTGAATCAAGCACAAGAGCGTCCACTGGGCGTTAAGGGGAGATGCTCGATGACTGCTGAAACACTGACTCAAGACGATTCAACCTCCACATTACCGCTGTCCCAGGCACTGTTGCTGCCAAGGATCGCGATTGAAAGCACGACCCCGGTGATCGATGGCGGCGAGTTCGCGGTCAAGGCTGTGGTTGGCCAGCGCGTGCAGGTTGCCAGCAAGGTGTTCGCTGATGGCCACGACAAGCTTGCGGTGATGATCCGCTGGCGCCCGCGCAGTGAAGAAAGCTGGCACAGCGTGGTGATGACCGATGTCGGCAACAACGGCTGGGAAGGCGCATTCACCGTGACCGCCCAGGGCCCGCATGAGTATTGCATCGAAGCCTGGATCGACACGTTTGCCAGCTTTCGCTACGAACTGAGCAAGAAACACGAGGCCGGGGTGCCCGTCAGCCTGGAGTTGCAGGAAGGCCGCAGCCAGGTCCTGCAAGCCGCCGAGCGCAGTGACAATGAGCTGCGTGACCGCTTGATGTTGCTGCACCACGAACTCTCCGGTTTGCTGGAAACCGAGCAGGTCGCGTTGTTCCTGCACGAAGACAGTGCACACCTGATGACCCAGGCCGATCACCGCGCCTATTTGAGCATCAGCCCGGTGTATCCGATTGATGTAGAGCGCGAGGCTGCGCAATTTGCCAGCTGGTACGAGTTGTTTCCCCGCTCGATCACCGACGATCCCGCCCGCCATGGCACATTCAACGATGTGCACTCACGGCTGTCGATGATCCACGACATGGGCTTTGACGTGCTGTACTTCCCGCCGATCCATCCGATCGGTCGCAGCCACCGCAAGGGCAAGAACAATTCCCTGACCGCCGGGCCGGACGACCCGGGCAGCCCGTATGCCATCGGCAGCGAAGAGGGCGGCCACGAGGCGATCCATTCGCAGTTGGGCACCCGTGAAGATTTCCGCAACCTGGTCAAGGCCGCCGCCGACCATGGCCTGGAAATCGCCCTGGATTTTGCCATCCAGTGCTCCCAGGACCACCCGTGGCTCAAACAGCATCCGGGCTGGTTCAACTGGCGGCCCGACGGCACGATCAAATACGCCGAGAACCCGCCGAAGAAATACCAGGACATCGTCAACGTCGACTTCTATGCGGCCGACGCGATTCCCAGCCTGTGGGTCGAGTTGCGCGACATCGTGGTCGGTTGGGTGGAAGAGGGCGTGAAGACCTTTCGCGTCGACAACCCCCACACCAAGCCGCTGCCGTTCTGGCAATGGCTGATCAGCGATGTGCGTTCTAAATACCCTGAAGTGATCTTCCTCGCCGAAGCCTTCACCACCCCGGCGATGATGGCGCGCTTGGGCAAGGTTGGTTACTCCCAGAGCTACACCTACTTCACCTGGCGCAACACCAAGGCCGAGTTGAGCGAGTACCTGAGCGAACTGAACGAGTCGCCGTGGCGCGAGTGCTTCCGGCCAAACTTCTTCGTCAACACCCCGGACATCAACCCCGGCTTCCTGCATGAATCCGGCCGCGCCGGCTTCTTGATCCGCGCCGCGTTGGCCACCATGGGCTCAGGCCTGTGGGGCATGTACTCGGGTTTTGAACTGTGCGAAGCGGCACCGGTGCCGGGCAAGGAAGAGTACCTGGACTCGGAGAAGTACGAGATCCGCCCACGAGACTTCACGGCGCCGGGCAACATCATTGCCGAGATCGCCCAGCTCAACCGCATCCGCCGGCAGAACCCGGCCTTGCAGACGCACCTGGGGCTCAAACTCTACAACGCGTGGAACGACAACATCCTGTACTTCGGCAAACGCAGCGAGGATGGCAGCAACTTTATCCTGGTGGCCGTGAGTCTCGACCCGTTCAACGCCCAGGAGGCCAATTTCGAGTTGCCGCTGTGGGAGCTGGGCTTGCCGGACGATGCCCAGACCCAGGGCGAAGACCTGATGACCGGCCACCGCTGGACCTGGTACGGCAAGACCCAGTGGATGCGCATCGAACCGTGGCATCAGCCGTTTGGCATCTGGCGCATTACCGTAAGTTGAGATCGTTCCCACGCTCCGCGTGGGAATGCAGCCCCGGATGCTCTGCGTCCCCCAAGCGTGACGCGGAGCGTCGCAACAGGCATTCCCACGCAGAGCGTGGGAACGATCAGCGGCCCTCACGAATTTTCCAGGAGTTTCCAATGGCGAAGAAACCCAAGGCTGCCACCTTTATCAAAGATCCGCTCTGGTACAAAGACGCGGTGATTTATCAGGTTCACGTCAAATCCTATTTCGACTCCAACAACGACGGCATCGGTGATTTTCCCGGGCTGATCGCCAAGCTCGACTACATCGCCGACCTTGGTGTGAACACCATCTGGCTACTACCGTTCTACCCCTCGCCACGCCGTGACGATGGCTACGACATCGCCGAATACCGCGGCGTGCACAGCGACTACGGGACCATGGCCGACGCCAAGCGCTTTATCGCCGAAGCCCATAAACGCGGGCTGCGGGTGATCACCGAGCTGGTGATCAACCACACCTCCGACCAGCACCCCTGGTTCCAGCGCGCCCGCAAGGCCAAGCCCGGCTCGGCGGCGCGGGATTTCTACGTATGGTCCGATGACGATCAGAAATACGACGGCACCCGGATCATTTTCCTCGACACCGAAAAGTCCAACTGGACCTGGGACCCGGTCGCCGGCCAATACTTCTGGCACCGCTTTTACTCCCACCAGCCGGACCTCAACTTCGACAACCCGCAGGTCATGAAAGCCGTCCTGTCGGTGATGCGCTACTGGCTCGACATGGGCATCGACGGCCTGCGCCTGGACGCCATTCCGTACCTGATCGAGCGCGACGGCACCAACAACGAAAACCTCCCCGAAACCCACGACGTGCTCAAGCAGATCCGCGCCGAGATCGACGCCAACTACCCCGACCGCATGCTCCTGGCCGAAGCCAACCAATGGCCGGAAGACACCCAGTTGTACTTCGGGGACAAAAAGGGCGACGACGGCGATGAGTGCCACATGGCGTTCCACTTCCCGCTGATGCCGCGCATGTACATGGCGCTGGCCCAGGAAGACCGTTTCCCGATCACCGACATCCTGCGCCAGACCCCGGAGATCCCGGCCAATTGCCAATGGGCAATCTTCCTGCGCAACCACGATGAACTGACCCTGGAAATGGTCACCGACAAAGAGCGCGACTACCTGTGGAACTATTACGCTGCCGACCGCCGTGCACGTATCAACCTGGGGATTCGCCGCCGCCTGGCGCCGCTGATGGAACGCGACCGCCGGCGCATCGAGCTGCTCAACAGCCTGCTGCTGTCGATGCCGGGCACGCCGACCCTGTACTACGGCGATGAGATCGGCATGGGCGACAACATCTACCTCGGTGACCGCGACGGCGTGCGTACGCCGATGCAATGGTCCATCGACCGCAACGGCGGCTTCTCCCGCGCCGACCCGGCCAGCCTGGTATTGCCGCCGATCATGGACCCGCAATACGGCTACCAGTCGGTCAACGTCGAAACCCAGACCCAGGACCCGCACTCGTTGCTGAACTGGACGCGGCGCATGCTCGCGGTGCGTAAACAGTCCAAGGCGTTCGGTCGCGGCAGCCTGAAAATGCTCTCGCCCAGCAACCGCCGCATCCTGGCGTATACCCGCGAATACGCAGGCGCCGATGGCAAGAATGAAATCATCCTGTGCGTGGCCAACGTGTCCCGCAGTGCCCAGGCCGCAGAACTGGACCTCTCGGCGTTTGCCGGCATGGTTCCGGTGGAGATGCTCGGTGGCAATGCCTTCCCGCCCATTGGCCAGCTGAACTTCCTGCTGACCCTGGCGCCGTATGGCTTCTATTGGTTCGTGCTGGCGGCGGAAAACCAGATGCCAAGCTGGCACGTGGAACCGGCACAAAGCATCCCGGACTTCACCACCCTGGTGCTGAAGAAACGCATGGAAGAATTGCTCGAAGCACCGTGCCGCACCACCCTGGAACAGAATGCGTTGCCGGCGTGGCTGCCCAAGCGCCGCTGGTTTGCCAGCAAGGATACGGCAATCGACAGCGTGCACATCGCTTATGGCGTGCGCTTCGGCGACCCGCAGCATCCGGTGCTGCTCAGTGAAATCGAAGTCACCAGCGCCGGCCAGGTCAGCCGCTATCAACTGCCGTTCGGCTTCCTTGGCGAAGACCAGTTCACCAGCGCCTTGCCGCAACAACTCGCGCTTGCCCGTGTACGGCGAGTGCGTCAGGTAGGTTTGGTGACCGATGCCTTCAGCCTCGACACTTATATCCGCGGCGTGATCCAAGGCCTGCAGGCCAAAACCGTCCTCGACTCCACCGATGGCGAGATTCGCTTCGAGCCCACGGCGCAGTTGGCCAAACTGGAATTGAACGACGAGTCGGAAGTGCGCTACCTCGCGGCGGAGCAGTCCAACAGTTCCGTGGTGGTGGGCGGCAGCCTGGTGCTCAAGCTGATCCGAAAAGTCAGCGCCGGGGTTCACCCGGAACTGGAAATGGGCGCCTACCTGACCGAAGCCGGCTACGAGCATATCTCGCCGCTGTTGGGCTCGGTGATCCGCCACGATGCCGATGGCCAGGACAACCTGCTGATGATCGCCCAGGGTTACCTGAGCAACCAGGGCGACGCGTGGGGCTGGACCCAGAATAACCTGGAGCGAGCGATTCGCGACGAACTGGCCGAAGCCATGTCCGAGCAGGAACAGCACTACAACGCCCTCGGCGAGCTGGCGGATTTCGCCGGCTTGCTCGGCCAGCGCCTGGGCGAGATGCACCTGGTGCTGGCGGCGCCCACCACTAACAAGGCGTTCAAGCCCGAGGTCACAACCCTCAAGGACAGCCAGGGCTGGGCCAGGCACGTGGGCGCACAAATCGACCACGCCTTGCAGTTGCTCAAACAGCATCAAACCAAGTTGAACCCTGCCGATCAGGCGTTGGTCAGTGCTTTACTGGAGCAGAAAAAGGCCATCGCCAGTCACGTTCAGGACCTGGCGAAAGCCACGGTGGGCGGGTTGCGCATTCGCGTGCACGGCGACCTGCACCTGGGCCAGGTACTGGTGGTCAAGGGCGATGCCTACCTCATCGACTTCGAGGGCGAACCGGCGCGGCCGCTGCCTGAACGTCGCGGCAAACACAGCCCGTACAAGGATGTGAGCGGGGTGCTGCGCTCGTTTGATTACGCGGCGGCCATGGCGGTGAATGTGCAGGGCGTCGACCAGTCGCCCGAGGCCAATGCGTCCCGGCAACGTGTGGCGGATCGCTACTTGCATGAGGCCAGGCAGGCATTTATCCAGGCCTATCACGCTGCCACGACTACACTGGCCCATGACTGGCAGGATGCCAAAGGCCAGGACGCAGCGCTGGCGTTGTTCAGCCTGGAGAAGGCCGCGTACGAAGTGGCCTACGAAGCAGAGAATCGCCCGAGCTGGTTGCCGGTGCCGTTGCAAGGTTTGCACGGGCTGCTCAGCGGGTTGAAACCAATATCGAAAACTGCACGCGGTGGGGAGACGTCATGAGTTTTACAAGCAAAGAACCGCTGCAGGAAAAGTTGAGTGTGATGCCCAAGCCTGCTGATATCGAAGCCCTGGTGCGGGCCGAGCACCATGATCCATTCTCGATCCTGGGTCCCCATGACGATGAGCAGGGCGGCCAGTTCATTCGCGCCTTCCTGCCGGAAGCACTGAGTGTCCAGGTCCTGGCTCGCGACAGCGGCGAGCACATCGGCAGCCTCGATGCGACCCAGGTGCCGGGCTTGTTTGTCGGGCATTTCGGCAGCCGTCAGGCGTACTTGCTGAAGATCCAGTGGGCCGGTGGCGAACAGATCACCGAAGACCCTTACAGCTTCCAGCAACTGCTGCTGGGGGAGATGGACCTGTACCTGTTTGCCGAAGGCAATCACCGCGACCTGAGCAGTTGCCTCGGGGCACAAGTGACCAGCGTCGACGGGGTCCAGGGCGTGCGTTTTGCGGTATGGGCACCGAATGCCCGCCGGGTCTCGGTGGTGGGCGACTTCAATATCTGGGACGGGCGCCGTCATCCGATGCGCCTGCGCCATCCGTCCGGTGTGTGGGAGATTTTCATCCCGCGCCTGCAGCCCGGCGCGGCCTACAAGTATGAAATCCTCGGTGCCCACGGGATTCTGCCGCTCAAGGCCGACCCCATGGCCCTGGCCACGCAGTTGCCGCCGGATACTGCGTCCAAGGTCGCTTCGCCGCTGCAGGTCGACTGGCAGGACCACGACTGGATGCAATCGCGCAGCGAGCGACAAAAGCCCAGCGCACCCTTGTCGATCTACGAGTTGCATGCCGGTTCCTGGCAGTGCGAGCTGGATGAAGTCGGCGAGGTGTCCCGCCAGTACAGTTGGCGCGAGCTGACCGAGCGGTTGATCCCTTATGTACAGCAGTTGGGCTTCACCCATATCGAACTGATGCCGATCATGGAGCACCCGTTCGGCGGCTCATGGGGTTATCAGGCGCTGTCGCAATTTGCCCCGACGGCACGTTTCGGCTCGCCGGAGGATTTCGCATTTTTCGTCAACGCCTGCCATCAGGCCGACATCGGCGTGATCCTGGATTGGGTGCCGGCGCATTTCCCCACCGATACCCACGGCCTGGCGCAATTCGACGGCACCGCGCTGTACGAATACGCCAACCCGCTGGAAGGCTTCCACCAGGATTGGGACACCCTGATCTACAACCTCGGCCGCACCGAAGTCCACGGCTTCATGCTGGCGTCGGCGTTGCACTGGCTCAAGCATTTCCATATCGATGGCCTGCGGGTGGATGCGGTGGCCTCGATGCTGTACCGCGACTATTCGCGCAAGGCCGGTGAATGGGTACCCAACCGCCACGGCGGGCGGGAAAACCTCGAGGCCATCGACTTCCTGCGCCACCTCAACGATGTCGTTGCCCTTGAGGCTCCCGGCGCGCTGGTGATCGCCGAGGAGTCCACCGCATGGCCGGGCGTAAGCCAGCCGACCCAACAGGGCGGCCTGGGCTTCAACTACAAGTGGAACATGGGCTGGATGCACGATTCGCTGCACTACATCCAGCAGGACCCGGTGTACCGTGCCCATCACCACAACGAGCTGAGTTTCGGCCTGGTGTATGCCTGGTCCGAGCGTTTTATCCTGCCGATTTCCCACGATGAAGTGGTGCACGGCAAACACTCGTTGATCGACAAGATGCCCGGCGACCGCTGGCAGAAATTTGCCAACCTGCGGGCATACCTGAGCTTCATGTGGATGCACCCGGGCAAGAAGCTGCTGTTCATGGGCTGCGAGTTCGGCCAATGGCGCGAGTGGAACCACGATCAGCAACTGGACTGGTACCTGCTGCAATACCCCGAACACAGGGGCGTGCAGAAACTGGTGGGCGACCTGAACCGCCTGTACCGCGAAGAGCCGGCGCTGCATGACCAGGACGACGCGCCACAGGGCTTCCAGTGGTTGATTGGGGATGACGCGATCAACAGCGTCTACGCCTGGTTGCGCTGGAGCAAGGATGGCAGGCCGGTGCTGGTGGTGGCCAACTTCACGCCGGTGCCGCGTGAGGCCTACAAGGTCGGCGTGCCGTTTGCCGGGCGCTGGAGCGAGGTGATCAACAGCGATGCCGACACCTATGCCGGTTCCAACTTCGGCAACGGTGGCGGGGCGTTTACGGAGGAGGAGCCCAGGCATGGGCAGCCGTTGTCGCTGTCGTTGAACCTGCCGCCATTGGGCGTGCTGATCCTGCGACCGGACGCCTGACTTCCAGCCGATGAGGATCAAATGTGGGAGCGGGCTTGCTCGCGAATGCGCAGTACCAGTGCCAGATTTTTTGGCTGACACACTGCATTCGCGAGCAAGCCCGCTCCCACAGTGGGGATGTGTTGTGGCTTAGAAGTCGACCCTTATGCCAATCGTGCCTTTGCGCCCATTCAGCTGATTACTGTCCAGATTGCTGTTGTACCCCACCTCGCCATACACACTGACCGTACTCGATACCTGCAGCGTTGCCCCGGTGCTGACGTCCAGCGTGGTGGACTTCTGTTCGGTGTTGATGTCCGTGCTGTTATTGAACGTGACGGTGTTATTCCCGGCGCTGGCGTGCCACACGTTGGTACGCACATAAGGCAGCAGGGGCATGCCGCTCACGCTGTAGCTGCCCTTGAGGCGGACACCGAGACGAGTGACGACGTTAGTGTCGGCGCGGAATGAGACATCCGAGATTCCGTCGTTCTGGCTGTCCACATAGCTTCTATCGACAATCACCTGTGCCTGCGGCTCAACCTCCCACTGTTCAGACACCGCAAACGGCATTCCCACCTCCACAGACCCCAGCACGTTGTGGCCCTTGGTTGGGAGTTTGACGCCTCGGTCGGATTCACTGTGGCCATCGAACCGTGTACCCATCAGCACGACATCGATATAGGCGCGGTTGGCGCCGATGAGCGTCCAATACGCGCCCAGGCTGTCGCCGCGCAGGGTGGTGTTGCCGGCGTCCTTGCCCTGAAAACCGCCATTGAAGCCCGCCACATTGCCGGTCAGGCGGCTGTGGCCGACAAAGAAGCCGAAGCGTTGGGTCAGGCCAGCGTCGTTGGTCCAGGCATACAGGTCAGTGCCAACCTGGAAACCGGACAGGGAGCTGTCCAGCGACGGGCTGACGGTGCCGGCGAATGATTGCCGCGTGCTGCTGCCATACACCCGGCCCCAACCGGCCGCTAAAGCGCCAGGTTGACGTTGCAGGCTTTGATCGCCCGTGCGTTCGTGGTAGGTGCCCAGCATGCCCTGGACCATCTGCTGCACGGCGGGAAACAGTACGGCATATACCGGGACTTCCGGGCGATAGATGGGTATGGGTTCTTCTCCCGGGAAAATCCCCGGGAGGTCCGGCGTGCCGTCGGCGGGGACGGGGGGGAGAATGCCCACTGGGTCGTCAGGATCCTCAGGGTTGGGCAGCGGCGGCGCCACCACCGAGGACCGCAGGAACCAGTTTTGCCCGGTGCCCGGCGTTACGCCTCCTTTGAACAGGTAGTACTCATAGGCGCCTGCGGAAACGGATCCACCGCGCAGGGTAAACGCCAGGTCGCTGCTCGTGGCACCGTTAAGCGCTTCAACCACCTGGATGCCGTTCTGCAGCGTCATGGCGCCGGGGCCGGCAAGGTTGGTGACGGTGATGGTGGTGCCGCCTTGCAACGTGCCCTGGCTGACTACCAGCTTGTCACTGGCCGAGCCGTCGGCGCCGAGTACCGATTGCAGCGCGAGTTCGCCACCATTGCCGGTGTAGTTGCCGTTGACGGTCAGGCTGTCGGTGGCGCTGGAGCTGCCGGTGGTCATGTCGATCAGACCGCCGTTGTTCAGGTTGGCTGGTTGCCCGGCCGTGAAGGGGCTGATGCTGCCCTGTGTTACCTGCAGGGCGGCACTGCCAAAAATATTCAGGGTACCGGTGGCTGTAGCGCTGTCACCGAGCTTGAAGTCGCCGCCCAGGGTCAGGCGCGAATTGTTGTCCAGGTTGACGGTTTCCCAGTTGACATAGCGGGTTGGCGTGGCGGATCGGGTGTTGTCGAAGGTCAGGGTGTCGTTACCCAAACCACCGTCCAGAAGTGGTGTGGAGGCCAGGGTGGTTTCGGTCATGTTGAGCAGGAAACCCCTGTCAGCGCCATCACCCATGAGGATTTCCTTATGGATCAGACCGCCGCCTTCCCAAGTGAACTCATCGTTGCCAAAGCTGGCGAGGATCTGCCCACTTATTTCCCCTCCGCTGACGTTGATGATGTCGTCGCCGCCGCTGACGCTGATGTTGCCACCAACCGTTCCTCCGGAAACCAGGATGGTGTCGTTTCCGAAGCCAGTAACGAGGTTGCCGATGATCGCTCCACCCCGCAGGTCAAACAGGTTGTTGTCGAGCTTCATGTCGACCCGCCCGATGCTGCCACCGGTCATCAGCGCTACATCTCCATCTTCAAAAGCACCGACAATCCTGCCACTGCTCATGGTGAACTCGTCACGGCCGTCGCCCTGAGCCAGTGAGGCGACGGTGCCACCGCTCTGGAAGTACTGGTCTACCCCGTCACCCTGGGAGATTGCACCGGAGCTGCCGCCGCTGATTTGCGCAATATCACCGCCCGCGCCTTGCGTCACCGTGCCGGAGATATTGCCATTGAACAGCTGGAAAATATTTCTTCCGTCACCTTGATTGATCGCACCGTTGATCGCGCCGGAATCCATCGTGACCCGATCATCTCCCGCGCCATAAGTCACGTTGCCGACGATGATGCCGGTGCCGCCGACGGGGAACTCAAGGATGTTGCTTCCTTGTAAATCCGTCAGCGCGCCAGCACTGCCATCGCTGCACAGGGTGGTGTCGTTGCCTGCGGTTATGACCAGCGTACAGGCGGCGTGCGCGGGGAGGGGCCAATTGAGCAACAGCGTCGTCACGCTGCAGACGCTCAGATACGTCACTGATGAAAACCGCGTGCTCATGATTCGCCCTCCCTGCAAGCCGGTGTTCCAAGCTAGCCACACAGAAAGAGCGTTCGCTACTGTCAGAAGTTACAGGTATAGACGAGTGGGTGCGCCTACAAAAATACAATCTCATAGGGCTCGCGCATGCGCTCCAGCAGCACCTGCGCCAGGATCGGCGCCAGGCCGATTTCCGGGTCGCCTGCCAGTTGGCTGGCATAGGCGTGGGCGGCGTGCAGCTTGCGGGCGACGCTCCAGGTGTCGAGCCGCACCTTGCGCGCGCGCTGCCAGGGGATGGCGGCGGTTTCCCGAAGCGGCCAGTGCCACGCCCAGATCGGCAGTTCGTGCAAGCGCACGCCCTTGACTGCGCAGGCTTTGGCAGCGGCACGGCCGACGGCGTCGTGGTCGTCATTGCCGTCGTTGCGCCAGGTGGTGAACACCACGTCGCCGGGTTGCAGGTAGCGCGCAATGAACTGGCTCATTTGCTGTTCCCGCGCGGCCAGGGCGTTGTCGGCGAAACCGCCGCGGATCCATTTCAGGCTGTGCAGGGGCACGCCCAGGCGGCGCAGGGCTTCGACACTTTCCTGGGGCCGCACCACGCTCAAGCGTTTGGCCGGCCACACGGTAGACCCCGGATGGCTGGCGCTGCCGTCGGTGATGGAGATCAGTTGCAGGGAGTATTCAAGGGTGCTGAGCAATTGCAGCAGACCGCCGCAGGCGATCACTTCATCGCCGGGATGCGGGGCGATGATCACCACGCGGGCGCCCTTGGGCACCAGGGTTGCGGGGTTGATGGCAGGGATTTGCGCGAGTTGCGGGGCGCTGTTCCAGATTTGCGCGGGGCCCCGGCGGTTGTCACTTAACAGTGCAGGCTTCATGGGTGTCACGTCCTTGTTTATCGGTGGTGCAGGCCGTACCCCGTTGACGGGACGGCTCTTGTGGTACGCGAGCGTCAGGTACTGCACGCTCGCGGCGCGACGGCGTTCCAACCCTGGATTGCCGTGCAAGGAATAGTGATGATAGTTATGAATCGCCGCTTTAACACCGCCGGGTGTCGCAATTTTTTCAGGAGGCCTGCATCAGGCTCTTCAGGTAATCACCGAAGCCGCCCTGGGCGCGACAATCCAGGCGGGCACTGGTAATCACCTGGGGCGAGTGGCTCCAGGCAATGGAAGCCCCGCAGCGCTCCAACTGGCGCACCAGCTCCACGTCTTCATGGCAGGGCAGGGGCTCGAAACCGCCGGCCCGCACGTAGGCGCCGGCACTGACGCCCAGGTTGGCGCCGTGGATATGCCGATGCCCGTCCCGGGCGGTGTAGGCCTGGTGATAACGGATCTGCGCCGCCGGGTCGAAGCCCTCGCTCCAGGCGTCCACCGTCACCGTGCCGCACACCGCATCCACGCCCAGGGCCAGTTGCGCCACCAGCCAATCGGGAGCGACGCGGCTGTCGGCGTCGGTGCAGGAAATCCAGCGCGCGCCGTTATTAAGCAGGTGCCGCGCACCCACGCCGCGCACGTGGCCCACGTTTCGCGCCTGCACTTCCAGGCTGTGCACCTGGTATTCGCGGGCGATCATGGCGCTGCGGTCGCTGCAGCTGTCGAGCACTGTCAGAATCTGCACATCTTCACCCAGCAGGCCCGGATGACTGGCGGCGACCATCGCAGCTTTCAGGCATTCGGGCAGCAGTTTTTCTTCGTTATGCACGGGTATCAGGATGCCGATCATCGCAGTCCCTCCAGGGTCGCAACCGTGGTGCCGTCGCGGCTCCACAAATCCAGTAGAAAATCGCTTTCGTGATGTTGCGCCAGATGTGGCATGCCCAGGCGCTGGTCGAGGCGCACATGCACCTGTTCGGCGGTCTGCGGGCAGCCTTCGATGATCGGGCGCCAGTGGCAGGCGAGGATTTGTCCGTCAGGCGTCAGGGAGGCGAGCGCGCGATCGATCAGCCCATCGAAATCCTTCGGGTCCAGGTAGTAGCAAAGCTCGCTGAGCACGATCAGCTCGAAGGTTTCGCTGGGCCATTGCTGCGGCAGGCGGCTCTGCTGCACGGTGGCATGGCTGAAACCCCGCAGCCGCGCCTGTGCCAGGCTGACCGCCGCTTGCGCCGTGTCACAGCAGAGCAGGCGGTCACAGCGCGGGGCCAGCTCGAAGCTCAGTTCGCCATTGGCGCAGCCGGGTTCAAAGATCGAGGCATAGCGCGGCCGGGTCAGCAGCGCCAGGGTCAGGGCTCGCTTGCGCTGTTCATACCAGCGTTGCCGAAAGGCCCAAGGGTCGTCGTTGCCGGCAAACAGCTCGTCGAAATAGGGCGTGGCGACACTCATACGAACACCACTTCAAAAGGTTGCAGCAGGCGCTCCAGCACATAGGGCGCGAGCACCGGCGGCAGGCCGATCTGCGGGTCGCCTTCCAACTGGCTGGCGAAGGCATGGATGGCGTGCCGTTTACGGGCCACGGCTTCAGGTGTCAGGGGGATTTTACGAGCGCGATCCCAGGGCACCTGGCTGTCTTCCGGGGTTGCCCAATGCCAGGTCCACACGGGCAGCTCGAGCAAGGTTGCGCCCACCGCCCGGGTCGCCTTGGCACTGGCACGGCCCACGGCCTCGTGGTCGCAATGACCGTCTTCGCGCCAGGTGGTGAAGACCACGTCGCCGGGCTTGAGGTAACGCTCGATGAAGCGGCTCAGGTCTTCTTCACCTGCGGCGACCTGGCTGTCGCTGAACCCGGCCCGCAACCATTTCAGGCTGTGCAACGGCAATCCCAACCGGTGCAGGGCCTGCGCCGACTCTTGCGGCCGCACCACGCTCAGGCGTTCCACCGGCCAGCGGCGCGAGCCGGGATGACTGGCGCTGCCGTCGGTGACGGAGATCAGCAGGATAGGGCGATCCAGCGCGGCAAGGCCTTGCAGCAGGCCGCCGCAGCCTAGGACTTCGTCATCCGGGTGTGGCGCGATGATCACGGCGCGGCTGCCTTCAGGCACCAGTTCGGCAATGTCTACGCAAGGCAGCTCGGCCAGTCGCGACGAGCTTTGCCACACATGCAAGGGCGTGCCCTGGCCGACGATTGGATTGATCTTCATAGTTCCCATCTCCCTGGGCGCTCATCGGCGACTTGTTGACCAAGGGCGGCCAGGTCGCGCTCGGCGTGACTTTGCCGCAGGTACACCGGCAAGTCGGCCATCAACTGGGCAAAATGCGGGTCCTTGCAATACGGCCCGGCGCCCAGTGCTCGGCCGACATGGTGAATCACCTGGTCGACGGTTTCTTCGATACAGGCCCGTGCCTGTTGTGCCAACAGCCGGGCATCTGCCTTGGGCTGCCGGTCGATATGGGTGGCGCTGTCGCGCAGCACACAGGCCGCGCTGTGCAAGGCACTGTCGACGCTGCCAAGGTGCGCCAGGGCGTGGGGCTCCGGGCGTTTTGCGCACTGCTCGCGCAAGGCCTCCGCCAAGCGTTGTGCCGCGCCGTACCAGCAGGCGGCGATGCCGATGCCGCCTTGCCAGAAGCCCGGGCGCGCCAAATAGTCCCCAGGCTTGCCGATGGCCAGGCCAACGGCGTCGTGGAAAAGCACTTCAACGCTGCCCGTAGCGGCCATGCCCACGGCGGCCCAGCCCTCATCGGTGACGGTTACGCCGGGCTGGTGCATTTGCACTGCAACCAGTTGCTGGCGATCCTCTTCATCCCACGCCGTGAGCAAGCCGTGGCTGACCACCGCCGCGCCCGAGCACCAGGCCTTGCGGCCCTCCAGCCGCACACGTTGGCCGTCACGCCGGATCCGCACCTTGGCGGTGGGCGGTTCGGCCGCCCACATGCCCCACGTGCTGCCAACCGGCGGCAAGGGGCTGTCGAGTTCAGCGATGATCGCCAGGGCGTCCGTGTGGCCTTCAAACAATTTGCACAACCGCAGGTCATGGCCGGCGACTTGCGCCAGCCGGCTGAAGCGTTCCAACGTTTGCCCGCTGCCCGGCAAGGGCAACTGGTCCAGGCCTTCCTCCACCAAAGCCCTCAGCGCAGCGCCAAGGGCCTGGGTGTCCGGGTAATCCCGGTAGCCGCGAAGAAACTCATGCAAGGCCATGTCACACCTCGTCCTCATGCTGCAATTCAAACAGCAGCAGCGAACGCCCGGTGACCGCGTATTCGTGATCGAAATCGAAGCGTTCCTGGCCACGCACTGCCGGCTGGTTGGTGTCGAGCATGCAGGTCCAGAAGCCGCCATCCGGCACCGGTGGCAGGCGGAAATTGACCATGTCGTGGTGGGCATTGACCACCAGCAGCAACGTGGCATCGGCCCCCGGGCGGCGAATCCCGGTTTCCTGGGCGCGGCCATCCATCAGCATGCCCAGGCAACGGCCATGGCTGTCCTGCCATTGCTCGATGGTCATTTCATCGCCGCTCGGCGCGAGCCAGGTGACGTCCTTGACCCCGATATCTTCGTTGTAGTCGCCCACCAGGAAGCGCCCGCGACGCAGGATCGGGTACGCCAGGCGCAACTTGATCAGGCGCTTGACGAACTTGAGCAGGGCCTTGCCGTCTTCATCCAGTTCCCAATTGATCCAGCCGATCTCGCTGTCCTGGCAGTAGGCGTTGTTGTTGCCGTGCTGGGTCCGGGCGAACTCGTCACCGGCTACCAGCATTGGCGTGCCCTGGGCCAGCAGCAGGGTGGCGAAGAAATTGCGCATCTGGCGCAGGCGCAGCGCGTTGATTTCCGGGTCGTCGGTAGGGCCTTCGACACCGTGGTTCCACGACAGGTTGTTGTTGCTGCCGTCCTGGTTGTTCTCGTCGTTGGCTTCGTTGTGTTTGTCGTTGTAGGACACCAGGTCGTGCAGGGTGAAACCGTCGTGGGCGGTGATGAAGTTCACCGAGCTGTACGGCCGGCGGCCGCGCTGGTTGAACATCTCGCCCGAGGCAGTCATGCGTCCGGCGAAGTCGGCCAGTTGGCCGTCATCACCTTTCCAGAACGAGCGCACGGTGTCGCGGAAACGGTCGTTCCATTCCACCCAGCCCGGCGGGAAACCGCCGACCTGATAGCCGCCGGGTCCACAGTCCCAAGGCTCGGCAATCATTTTCACCTGGCGCAGCACCGGGTCCTGGCGGCAGGCCACGAGGAAGCTGTGGCGCTCGTCGAAACCGTCGCGGTAGCGGCCAAGGATGGTCGCCAGGTCAAAGCGGAAACCGTCGACATGCATCTCGGTCGCCCAGTAGCGCAACGAGTCGGTGACCATTTGCAGCACGCACGGGTGGCTCAGGTCGAGGGTGTTGCCGGTGCCGGAATCGTTGATGTAGAAGCGCTTGTCATCGGGCATCAGGCGGTAGTACGAGGCGTTGTCGATGCCGCGCATGGACAGCGTCGGGCCTTGCTCGTTGCCTTCGGCGGTGTGGTTGTAGACCACGTCCAGGATCACTTCCAGCTTGGCTTCGTGCAGGTGCGCGACCATTTCCTTGAACTCGGCGATCTTGCCGCTGGCCAGGTAGCGCGGGTCCGGGGCGAAGAAGGCGATGCTGTTGTAGCCCCAGTAGTTGGTCATGCCTTTTTGCAGCAGGTGCTGGTCGTTGACGAAGGCGTGCACCGGCAGCAACTCGACCGATGAGACACCCAACTGGCGAATGTGCTTGAGCACATCGTCGACCATCAGCCCGGCGCAGGTGCCGCGCACTTCCTCAGGCACCGAAGGGTGGCGCATGGTGATGCCGCGCAGGTGGGTTTCATAAATGATCGTGCGATCCCACGGCGTGCGCACTGGCTGGTCGTTGCCCCAGGTGTGGGCCGGGTCGATGACTTTGCACTTGGGCACGAAGGGCGCGCTGTCGCGTTCGTCGAAACTGAGGTCGGCGTCCGGATGGCCGATGGTGTAGCCAAACAGGGCCTCGGACCATTTGAGCTCGCCCACCAGCTGTTTGGCGTAGGGGTCGATCAGCAATTTGTTGTGGTTGAAGCGATGACCGTTGGCCGGGTCATAGGGACCGTACACGCGGTAGCCGTAGATCAGCCCGGGGTGGGCGTCGGGCAGGTAGCCGTGGAAGGTTTCGTCGGTGTATTCCGGCAGTTCGATGCGCTCCAGCTCGACTTCGCCGCTGTCGTCGAAGATGCACAGTTCGACTTTGGTGGCGTTGGCCGAGAACAGCGCAAAGTTGACCCCCAGACCGTCCCAGGTCGCGCCGAGAGGGAAGGGCAAACCTTCACGAATCCGCGACGGCTCGTTTTCCGGCGTCGAGTTGGGCTTGTTGGGTTTGCTCATTGAGATGCTCCTGCAAAAGGGTTTTTCCGGGCCGAACGGGGCCATTCCGGCGTGATGCCGGGTAGATATCGGTAGTTGGATAGCCTCCTGCGGTGCGGGCGCACCTGCAGGAGGATCTTTGGGTCAGGGGGCCTTGGGCTTCTTCGCAGCAGGCTTCTTCGCCGCCGGCACTGCGCTCGGCTTGGCTGCCGGTTTCGGCGCTGCCGCTGCGGGCTTGGCTTTTGGCTTGGCCTTGGCGGCGGCCTTCGGTGCCTTGGATGGCGTCAGCGCTTCGGCTTCCGCCAGTTTGCGCGCCATTTCCCAGTGTCGTGCGTCCTCGCCATGGGGTTTACCTTCAGATTCCCAGATCTGATGTGCCAATTCGCGGATGCGTTTGTCTTCAGTACTCATCGCAATGCTCCTCACAGAAAATTTCAGCTTTCTTGATCATCAGGATTGATAAAGACATTGACCGGGAAATCCCCCAGGGCAGCGCTGATCATGAGCTCCTTGTTTGGTGTGACTGCGCCTGTTCGGAAAAGTCCCTTCCAATTTTGGGTTGGAGCGGCGAACGGTAATCGGACCCGGGTATCGCCCCAAATCTGCGCGTTGATCAGGGGATACACACCGTTTTCAAGCAGCCGGTGAGGCCAGCGTGGCACCACCACCAGCAGCTGTTTGCCCTGGTATTCGCGGTAGAAAGCGACCACCCGCTCGGCGTGTTCGCCCACCACTTCCAGAGGCTCGTACGTGCCCTGGCGAAACAGTTGCGGATGCGCCTTGCGCAACCCCAGGACCTGGCTGATCAACGCCTGTTTTATACGCCCGTCATGCCAGTTGAACATCAGCTCGCCGATGTCCGGCGGCGTGTGCAGCCCCTGTTGCCGTGCGGGGTAGTCCACCGGGCGGCGGTTGTCAGGGTCTACCAATGTGAAGTCCCAGAACTCATCGCCCTGGTACAGGTCCGGCACGCCCGGCACGGTGAGGCGAAGCAAGGATTGCGCCAGCCCGTTGAGCGCGCCGGCCGGGGCGATGGCCTGGGCGGCCTCGCCGATGGCATCGCGCAGGGTCTTGCCGGCGTCCTCCAGCAGCAGCCGTGACAGGAACGCTTCGACACCTTGCTCGTACAACTCGTTGGGTGCGCTCCAGCTGCTGTTGAGCTTGGCTTCACGCAGGGCTTTCTGCTGCCACTGCCACAGGCGCTGGTGATAGTCCGCCAGGCCCTCGGTATCGTCGCGGTGCAGGTCCAGCGGCCAACTGCCCAGCAGCACCTGATAGAGGATCAGTTCGTCACCCGCGGACGGCGTGTTGGCATCGCTGCGCAGGCGGGCGGCGAGGGGGCGCCATTGCTCCACCTGCTCGGCATACCAGTCGGCGGCCTCGCTGAGCACCGCCAGGCGCGCACGGGTATCTTCGCCGCGCTTGTGGTCGTGGGTGGCGGTGGCCAGGAGGTTGTCGGGGAAGGTGCGCAGTCGTTGCTGGTTGACCGCGTGGAAGTCTTCCAGCGGGGCGCTGAATTGTTCGGTGCTGAAACCCACGTCATTGCGCGACAACAACACACCCGAGCGGTAGAACGCAGTGTCTTCCACGGCCTTGGCCGCCGCCGGCGAGGTCAGTTGCTGGAAGCGTACGCAGGCGTGCTTGAGCATCTTGCGTTTGCGGCCCAGGGGGCGGTCGCGCCAGGGTTGGCCGCCGAGCCATTTTTCCAGGTAGTCGAGCACCGGCCAGTCGCCTTCGCTCAAGGTGCTGCGGGCACCGGCCAGGGCTTGCAGGAAAAACACGTCATCCAGTTCGCTGCGGCCCCGGGCGCTGATGTAGGTGCGGTACACCGGGAAATGCACGATCAGTTCCTGCAACGCGCGGCGAATTGCACCCAGGGTCAGGTCGCGGCTCATCACATCGTCCCGAGCCACTTGCAGCAGGGCCTGGGCCACACTTTCAAAATCCCCGGCCAGGGAACCGTTGAGGATCTGCTGCCGGGCCAGCCAGGCTTCTTCGATAAATGAAGACGGGCGCTCGGTGTGGCGGGTCCATAACTCGGCCAGGGGTTCGAAGCCCTTCGGGTCATGTTGCAGCAATGACAGCTGGTTCATGAATTCGTAGCCGGTGGTGCCGTCCACGCGCCAGTCTTCACGCAAGGTTTCGCCTTCGCCGAGGATCTTCTCGACGAAGATCGGCAAGTGCCGCCCACTCGCCAGCGAGTCCACCCGGCGGCGCAGCTTGCGGCAGTAACCGCGCGGGTCGGCGAGGCCGTCGATGTGGTCGATGCGCAGGCCGTCGATCAGGCCTTCGTTGATCAGCTGGAAGATCTTGCCGTGGGTCGCTTCGAACACTGCGCTGCGTTCAACCCGCAGGCCGCCCAGCTCGTTGACGTCGAAGAACCGCCGCCAGTTGATATCGTCCGCTGCCGTACGCCAGCTGGCCAGGCGATAGCTTTGTTGTTCCAGCAGGTGGTGCAGGCGGGCGAAACCTTCGGGCTGGCGGGTGTCGTAGAGGTCGAGGTTCGCTTCGATGGCCTTCAGGGTTTCGGGGTCGCGGGCGGCCTCGATCAGTTCCTGTTTCAGCGCGGCGGCCTGGGGATAGGCGTCCGGCTGGTAGGCCAGGCTGCTGAAGCGATCGGCCAGTGACTTGACGGGCACCAGCTCGCCGTATTCCCGCGGGCAGATCGGGAAGCGATGTTCGTAATGCTCGACGTAGAAGCTGCCGTGCTGCGGGTCGAAGCGCAGCGGCAGGGCACCCGACTGCAGGGCTTCGCCGTAGTCGCTGCCCAGGAACGGCATCAGCAGTTGGCCCTTGAGCAGCGGGTCTGGCGAGTGCCATTGAATGTCGAAGAATTCGCTGTAGGGACTCAGGCGACCCCATTCCAGCAAGTCCAGCCACCACAGATTATCGGCACCGCCGACGGCCATGTGGTTGGACACGATATCGAGGATCAGCCCCATGTCATGTTCGCGCAATGCCGCAACCAATCGCCGCAGCGCCGGTTCGCCGCCCAGCTCGGGATTGACGGTGGTGGGATCGACCACGTCATAGCCGTGCATCGAACCGGCGCGGGCGCTCAGCAATGGCGAGGCGTAGAGGTGGCTGATGCCCAGCTCGGCGAAGTACGGCACCAGCGGCACGGCGTCGTCGAGGGTGAAGCCCTTATGAAATTGCAGGCGCTGGGTAGCCCGAAGCGTCAATGCTTTCATCGGTCACGCTCTTGGGCCTGGATGCGCGCCACGGCCAGCAACTCAAGGCGGCGGGCGGCGTTTTCATCATCGAGCAGGGTGGCGGCATCGCCCGGCAGGCGGCGGCGCCAGTTCGGGTGGGTGTCGGTGGTGCCGGGCAGGTTGGATTGTTCCTCGACCCCCAGGGCGTCCTCCAGCGGCAGCAATACCAAGGGTGCGCGGGTGTGGCCCAGGTAGCGCACGCTGGCGTCGATGACGTGGTCGGTTTCGTTGCGCACTTCGTCGATGAAGTTCTGCGGGTCCTGGCTCAAGGCCTGGCGCAGTGCCTGGCGTTCCCGCAGGCGGTGTTCGCTCCATTGCTCGACGGTGGGTGCATCGATCAGGCCCAGCTGGATATTCCAGTCGATATCGCGGCTGTGCCACCAACCGTTGAGGGTCGGCAGGTCGTGGGTGCTGGTGGTGGCCAGCGCGTTGTCCGGCCAATCGAGGATCGGCTTGAACTGGCCGCCGTGGTCTTGTTCGAACAGCAGCACGCGCATCCCAAGGATTGAGCGCGCGATGAGTTTTTCCCGCAGGCCGTCGGGTACGGTGCCGAGGTCTTCACCGAGGACGATCGCCTGGTGGCGGCTCGACTCCAGGGCCAACAGCCGCAGCAGGTCATCCACCGGGTAATACAGGTAGGCGCCGTCTCGTGGCGAGGCGTCCATCGGGATCACCCACAGGCGTTGCAGGCCCATCACATGGTCGATGCGCAAGCCGCCGGCGTGGGCGAAGTTGGCCCGCAGCATTTCGATAAACGCGCGAAAGCCGTTGCGCTTGAGGCCTTCGGGGGAAAACGCGGAAATACCCCAGCCCTGGCCGGCACGGTTGAGGATGTCAGGTGGCGCACCCACGGTCAGTTCCGCCAACAGTTCATCCTGGCGGCTCCAGGCCTGGCTGCCGCCGCCGTCGGCGCCCACTGCGAGGTCGGCGATCAGGCCGACACCCATGCCGCTGCCGCGCGCCGCTTGTTGCGCGCGTTCCAGGCACCGAGCAATCAGCCATTGGCTGAAGGCGTAGAAGCCGATTTCGTCCCGATTGGCTTCGGCAAACTGCACCAGGGCCGGGCTTTGCGGGCTGTGCCAGTCCTCTGGCCAGTGGCGCCAGTCGAGGCTCTCGCCGTTGGCCGCGCGTTCGGCTTGTACGGCTTCGAAGCGGCAGTGGTTTTCCAGGGCTTCACCGCCAGCCTGGCGGAAGCTCAGGAAGTCGGCATGTTGCGGGTGGTCGCCCTGGCGGAAGTCGTCATACAGGGTGCGCAACAGGCGCTGCTTGGCTTTGGCCGCGGCCGGCCAGTCGATCAGGCTTTGTTGCTCAAGGTCATTCAATTCGTCGGCCAGCCCGCTGGCCTCGATGGCAGTTTGCACCGCACGTTCGCCGAGGATGCAGCCGGGGGACGCGTACAAACTGTTGAGGAACAGGCGGCTGGACGGGGAATAGGGGCTGAAGCGCTCGGTGTCGGCGCTGAACATCGCGTGCATCGGGCTGATGGCCAGGGCGTCGGCGCCGCGTTCGGCGGCGGCGCGGGCCAGTTGTTCCAGGGCCTGGGTATCGCCAAAGCCGCCGTCGCCGCTGCGGCGCAGGGAATACAGCTGGGCGCTCAGGCCCCAGGCGCGGGCGGTCTGGGTGTCGACCGCTTCTGCAACGGTGTAGCAATGCGTCGGTGCCACGGCCAGGGTGAAATGCTGGTCGGCAATATGCACTTGTTGGTAGCCGACCGGAATCGAGCCGGGCAACACCGCGTTCTCGTCCAGGCTCAGGTCCAGCACGCTGGAATCTTCGAGGTGAATCTGGCACGGCGTACCGGGGGCGAAGTAGCGCGCCAGGTCCAGGCCGGCGCCGCTGTCGACGGTCATCAGGGGCGGCAGGTGCTTGTCTTGTTGCACGCGTTCGAGGTCCAGCAGGCTGGCTTCGATCTCGGCGTCGCTGTCGGCCGGGTGGCCCAGGCCTTTGAGCACGGCGCGCAGGGCGTCGGGCTTTACATGTTGCGGGCGGCCATTCGCGTCGATCCAATCGACGGCCAGGCCCGCTCGGCTGGCGAGTATTTCCAATTGCGCGTCGCTCAAGGGTGCTCTCCAACAGGGGAATGGGTGAGGCTGACGCGGGCGCTGAGGGGGGCCAATTGTTCGGCCCCGCTGGCCTGCGTCACAAATAGGAGGTGCTCGGCAGCCGGGTAGTTCAGAGAATCGGCGCTCAGGTTGAGGTCGATCTGCAACAGGCTGCCATTGCCCAGGCGCCAGCGCGCCGTGACCGCGCCCTCCGCCAGCACGTGCGCACCCAGGGCCATGCTGCCGGGCAGGTGCGGCACGATATGTTGGTGGCGCAGGCTCAACAGGTGCCGGTAGAGCTGCGAGTCGCCGCAGTCGGCGAGGGCGGGTGCCGAGCGGCGGAAGGTCTGCAGGGAGTTGGGGTCGGGAATGCGTTCGCGGCGTTCGGGGTCGCTGAACGCGGCGAAGTCGGCAAACTCATTGCGCCGGCCTTCACGTACCGCCTCGGCCAGTTCGCCGTGATGGTCGGTGAAGAACAGGAACGGCTCCTCGGCGTTGACTTCATCGCCCATGAACATCAGCGGGATCATCGGCGACATCAGCAGCAAGGTCGTCGCGGCGCTCAGGGCCTGGGGCGAACACAGTTGATGCAGGCGTTCGCCCAGGGCGCGGTTGCCGATCTGGTCGTGGTTCTGCAGGAACAGCACAAAGGCGCTGGGCGGCAGGTGCCCGCTGGGCTCGCCGCGCGTGTGGCCGTGGCGCGTGGTGTGGCCCTGGTAGATAAATCCTTCGCTCAGGCAGCGCGCCAGTTTTCCCGTGGGGTCCTGGGCGAAATCGCTGTAGTAGGCGTCGGTTTCGCCGGTGAGCAGCACGTGCAGGGCGTTGTGGCCGTCATCGTTCCACTGGGCGTCGAAACCGCTTTCCAGCAGGCTGGCCTGGTTGAATTCGTTTTCCAGCACCAGCCACACATGCCGCCCCGTGTCGACTTGCTGGCGTACTTTTTGCGCCAGCTCCTGCAGAAATTCGGGATCGTTGATGGCGTGCACGGCGTCCAGGCGCAGGCCGTCGAAGCGGTATTCCAGCAGCCACATCAGGGCGTTGTCGATGAAGAAATCCCGGACCTCCCGGCGATCAAAGTCGATGCCCGCGCCCCAGGGCGTGTGCACGTCTTCGCGAAAGAAACCCTTGGCGTAGGTGCCGAGGTAGTTGCCGTCGGGGCCGAAGTGGTTGTAGACCACATCGAGGATTACCGCGAGGCCATAGTGGTGCGCACTGTCGATCAGCTGTTTGAGCTGCTCGGGCGAACCGTAGGAGGATTGGGGAGCGTAGGGCAGGACACCGTCGTAACCCCAGTTACGTTCGCCGGGGAATTGCGCGATGGGCATCAGCTCAATGGCGGTGACCCCCAGTTCGGCGAGGCGCGGCAGTTGTTTCTCGACCTCGGCGTAGCCCCCCAGTACGCCCACGTGCATCTCGTAGATCACCGCTTCGTGCCACGGCCGGCCTTGCCAGTGGCTTTGGCGCCACTGATAGGCCAGGGGGTCGACCACCACGCTGAAGCCGTGAACGTCCGTGGCCTGTGCCCGGGAAGCCGGGTCGGGAACGTCCTGTTCGCCGTCGATGTTGTAGCGGTAGCGGGTGCCCGGCGGGCATTGCAGCTGCACCACAAACCAGCCATCGGCCTGGGGCAGCATCGCTACCGATTTTCCTTCCTCAAATTCAACGCTGACATAAAACGCGTCTGGCGCCCATAACGCGAAGCGGGTGTGTTCCGCATCCAGCATGATCGCGCCGTGGGGCCAGGTTTCCAGAGTCCGTGACGGCATCTATGAAGACCTCTTTTTACTGTTTCCCCGATCTTCCCAGCGCTTTCGCTACCAGTTGCTCATAAAGTTCGGCATAGGGTTCCACTGCCTGGCACCAGTTGAACGGTGCGGCCATAGCCCGGCAACGCATGGCGTTGAGCAAGCCTGGGAAGGCGAAGACCTTGAACGCGCGGCTCAGGGCCGCTTCGTAGCTTTCGACAGTGGATTCGTTGAACAGGAAGCCGGTGACGCCATCCTCGATGGTGTCGGCCAGGCCGCCGGTGTTGCGTGCAACCGGCAACGAGCCGAAGCGCTGGGCATACATCTGGCTCAGGCCGCAGGGTTCGTAACGGGATGGCATCAACAGGAAGTCGCTGCCGGCGAACATGCGGCGCGCGTCGGTCTCGTTGAAGCCGATGCGCACGCCGATCTGGCCGGGAAAGCGCAGGGCCAGGGCACGCATGGCTTGTTCTTCTTCCGGCTCGCCGCGACCGATGATCGCGATCTGGCCGCCATTTTCGACGATGAAACTGGCGACCGCCTCGGTCAGGTCCAGGCCTTTCTGGTAGACCAGGCGCGATACCACGGCGAACAGCGGGCCGGTGGAGTCGTGCAAGCCAAACAGGTTGCGCACATGGGCGGCGTTCAGGGCCTTGCCTTCCCAGTCACCAATGTTGAAAGGGTGGGTCAGGTGCGGGTCGGTGGACGACTCCCAGCTTTCATCAATGCCGTTGGGAATGCCGCTGAGCAAGCCTTGCTGGGTCTTGCTGGCGAGGAAGCCATCCAGACCGCAGCCAAATTCGGGGGTGGTGATTTCCTGGGCGTAGGTGGCGCTGACCGTGGTGATATGGCTGGAATACGCCATGCCGGCCTTGAGGAATGACAGCTTGCCGTAGAACTCCATGCCTTCTTGCTGCAAGGCGTGTTCGGGAATGCCCAGCTCCGGGCACGAGGCCAGGCTGACCACGCCCTGGTAGGCGAGGTTATGAATGGTGAACAGCGTTGGAGTGCGTGACCCACGCCAGTGCATATAGGCTGGCGCCAGGCCTGCTGGCCAGTCATGGGCGTGCACCAGGTCCGGGCACCAGTGGATCTGCGCCAGGTTGGCGGCAATATCGGCGGCGGCCAGGCCCAGGCGGGCGAAGCGGATATGGTTGTCGGGCCAGTCGCGGCCGTTGTTGGCGCCGTAGGGCGTACCTTCGCGCTCGTAAAGCTCGGGGCAGATCAGCACGTAGATAACCAGGCCGTCCTTGAGGTCCATGCGCCCGATCTTGCACGGTGGCAGCGCGGCGTGGCCCCCCAGCTCACCGATGATATGAATAGGGTTGTCGCTGTCCAGCACCTGCGGGTAGCCGGGGATCAGCACGCGCACATCGTGCAGGTGCGCCATGGCGCGGGGCAGTGCGGCGGAAACGTCGCCCAGGCCGCCGGTTTTCACCAGGTCGGCCAGTTCGGAAGTGACAAACAGCACTTTTTTGCGATTGGGATTCACACGTGGGACCGGCCGCACCGTGTTGGGAAGGTCGGCCAATGAGGTCGGCCCGCCAACCGGCTGACTAAAACGCTCTCCCTGAGTATCTACAGCGGCACTGATCATAGTTCTCTCCCGAGTTCTGGTCGGCTGATGGCATATGGCAATCAGCGAAGGTTGACCGCGTCCTGCGGCCAGGCGCACAAGCGCTACACAGACTGGCAAGCCTTATGCCAGTTGTGCTGGAGTCTTAAATAGAGTGGATGGACGGGCGTTCGGTATGAACCGTCAGCACTCGCCTTACCTTAAACCTGACCTGTGGCAGAGTTGGAAAGTTTCGATTTTTTGCGGGGTTTTTGTTTTGGATCGGACCCATCGGTCATGAGTCTAGGACAGATCCCAGAGCCTGTGGGGTCTGTGGGGTATTTTTGTAGGACAAATTTTTTTCATGAGCCCGGTAGCAGCTGTCGAGCGCGCTCCGGTTCAGGATCGGCAGTGCGCCCGACGCAGCCTCGCTGAGGCTCGACAGCTGCTACGGGGGGGAGTGGGAGGTGAAATGTGTGCACTAGCTTAGTGCGCGAACGGGCACTCCTTTGGCCCACGCTTGGATGTCTTCGATCATTTGCTGGTAGAACTGGCGGTAGTTCTGCTCGCTGACGTACCCCACATGAGGGGTGGCCAATACGTTGGGCAACTGGCGGAATGGATGCCCGGCTGGCAGCGGCTCCTGGGCGTACACGTCCAGTGCCGCGCCCGCCAGCCGGCCATTGGCCAGGGCGTCAATCAAGGCGGCCTCATCGACAATCGGCCCGCGTGCCGTGTTCACCAGATGCGCTGTAGGTTTCATCCAGCCCAACGCTTCGGCGTCCACCAGCCCGCGGCTGCGGTCGCTGAGCACCAGGTGAATCGACAACACGTCTGCCTGTTCAAACAACTCGCGCTTGCTGACCCAGGTCACGCCGCTTTCGGCAGCGCGCTCTGGGGTAAGGTTTTCGCTCCAGGCAATTACGTGCATGCCGAAGGCCTGGCCAAATTTGGCGACCTTCTGGCCAATGCTGCCCAGCCCGAGAATCCCCAGGGTCTTGCCGTACAAATCGCCGCCCAGGCCCACTTGCCAACCCCCGGCGCGCAGGGAATTGGCTTCGGCCAGCAGGTTGCGGGTGGACGCCATGATCAGTGCCCAGGTCAGTTCCGGGGCGGCGTGCTTGTAACTGTCAGTGCCGCCTACCTGGATACCCAGGGCCTTGGCCGCAGGAATGTCGATGGCGGCGTTGCGCATGCCGCCGGTCACCAGCAACTTGAGCCTGGGCAAGCCTTGCAACAGAGCCTGGTCGAAGGTGGTGCGTTCGCGCATCACGCAGATCACCTCGAACCCCTGCAAACGCTCGATCAACGTGGCGGTGTCCGCCGGGTAATCGTGGAGGAAGTGCACCTGGCCGACCGACGCCAGGACTGACCAGTCCACCACGCCACTGGCCACATTCTGCCAATCATCAATCACTGCGATCTGTACCGACATTCACGCATGCCTCGAAAAAGGTTGGATTAAAGGGCGTTCAGCCCTTGCAACAGTGCCTTGTGAAACTGTGCCGGCTCTTCCATTTGCGGTGCATGGCCCAGGCCCGGGAACTCCACCAGGGTAGCGTGGGGAATCAACTTGGCCACTTGCTTGCCCAGCACCGCGTAGTTGCCGAGCTTCGCCTTGACCGCCGGTGGCGCCAGGTCTTTGCCAATGGCGGTGTTGTCGGAAGTGCCGATCAGCAGCAGGGTGGGCATCTGCAGGTCCTTGAACTCGTAGTACACCGGCTGGGTGAAGATCATGTCGTAAATCAGCGCCGAGTTCCACGCCACCTGGGTGTGGCCGGGGCCTTTGTTCATGCCGGCGAGCATATCGACCCAGCGGTCGTATTCAGGCTTCCAGCGGCCGACGTAGTAGGTGTCGAGCTCGTATTGGCGGATGCCTTCGGCGGTCAGTTTCAACTCGCGCTCGTACCATTGGTCAACGCTGCGGTAGGGCACGCCGATGGCCTTCCAGTCTTCCAGGCCAATAGGGTTTACCAGTGCAAGTTGTTCGGTTTGCTGCGGATAGAGCAGGGCGTAGCGTGTGGCAAGCATGCCGCCGGTGGAATGGCCGAGCAGGGTAGCCTTCTGAATACCAAGTTTTTCCAGGAGTTGATGGGTGTTGATCGCCAGTTGCTGGAAGCTGTACTGGTAATTGTCCGGCTTGCTGGAGGTGCAGAAACCGATCTGGTCGGGAGCGATCACCCGGTAGCCGGCGTCGCTCAGGGCCTTGATCGATTCATCCCAGGTGGCGCCGCAGAAGTTCTTGCCGTGCATCAGCACGATGCTGCGCCCGTTGGCCTTGCCCTTGGCCGGCACGTCCATGTAGCCCATCTGCAGGGATTTGCCCTGGGACTGGAAGGTGAAGTGCTCTACCGGGTACGGGTATTGGAAGCCTTGCAGCTCGGGGCCGTAGGTCGGACCTTCTTCGGCGGCGAAGGCGGGCAGGGCGCTGCCGAGCAACAGGCTGGCGACGCACAGAGAGCGGATCTTGGACATGGTTAGAGCTCCGGGAACAGTGCCCGGATGCTGTGGCGAGGGGATTAACGGGAGATTAAATCCAGTGCAGGGTGAGCATGGCCAGTCCCCCGTAGCGCGCCCCTTTGGCCAGGGTCACCAGCACCAGGAACCGCCAGAACGGTTCGCGCATGACCCCGGCCACCAGGGTCAGCGGGTCACCAATGATCGGCACCCAACTGAGCAGCAACGACCAATGGCCCCAGCGCTGGTAATGAGTACGGGCCTTTTCCAGGTGCCTGGGGCTGACCGGAAACCAGCGTCGATCCTTGAAGCGCTCGACCGAGCGGCCCAGCAGCCAGTTCACCACCGAGCCCAATACGTTGCCGGCCGTTGCAACCCCGAGCAGCAGCCACACGCTGTAATGCCCGCTGATCATCAGCCCTACCAGCACCGCCTCCGATTGCATCGGCAACAGCGTGGCGGCGCCGAAGGCGGCGAAAAACAGTCCCAGGTAACCGGCAAGCATCAATCAGCGTGCCGGATAGTCAGCCACTACCACGTCTTTGCCATCGCGAGTCAGGCCGATGACCTGATAGGCATCGCTGCTGCCGTCCATCTCCATGCCAGGCGAGCCCATGGGCATGCCTGGCGCCGCAATGCCCAGCAAGTCGTCGCGCTTGCGCAGGGCCAAGACCTGGTCGGCTGGCACATGGCCTTCGACGAACTTGCCGTCGATCACGCCGGTATGGCAAGACGCCAGGCGCGGCGCCACGCCCAGGCGTTGCTTGACCTCGCTCATGTTGCTTTCCACATGGTCGTTGACCTTGAACCCGTTGCTCTCCAGGTGGGCAATCCACTTTTTGCAGCAACCGCAGTTGGCATCACGGTGCACGTCAATCGGGATCAGCTCGGCAGCCTGGGCCAGGGTGCTCATGAGCAGGGCCGACAGTGCGGCCAGTCGCAGGGTGGTTTTCATCGTCATCTCATCGGATAAAGGGCAACAGCGGGGCATTCTCCCTGCTTTTTGGAAAAGGGTTTCCCGGGATTGTTACGAGGTTTTACGAAAAACCGACAGCACCAGAATAACCGCCTGGTGCTGTCGGAAAACTGAGAGGGATATGACGGTTTTGTCAGGCTGGCGGGGATTCCAGGCGCTGCTTGAGCTGATCAAGGGCCTGGTTGGACAGTGCGATCATGCGCTCATGCAGGGTGGTCAGTTGCAGTTCGGTTTCATAGGTCAGGATGCGCTTGAACAGCGTGCCGTTGCCCTGTACTTGCAGCAGATAATGAATACAGCCATCGACCGCCAATGAGGTGAACGCGGTCTTGAACTCCCGCGGTCGCTGCGCAATCTGCACGCGATAGCTCATGGGAACCCGCACACCCAGCAGGTCGATGGTTTCAGTGAAACGATGACCGGCAGGCAATGAGCCGGCGATACCGGTGTCGGCGCCCAGGGATGTCGGATGCCATTCATGCCAGCGATCCGGTTGGGTAACGTAGTCGTAAACATCGTCGATAGAGGCTTGTATATAGCGTTCCTGACTGATCCGCTCCAGACGGATCGGGTGCTCAACTGCGTGCATGACACACCTCCTGTGTGGCGGAGCGAACTGTCAGAATAGTCCGGCTCCCGCGCATTGCACGGGAGCTTTCAGGCTATTTTTTCAACGCACCTTGAAGCGACCCATCAATGCAATAACCCGGCCATTGGCATCCAGCAGGCTCTGGGTGTTGTGCTCGGTGGCGTGGCCGCTTTGCACCAGCTCTTCGACCATGTGGCGGATGTGCACCATGCTGCGGTTGATTTCCTCGGTCACTGCGCTTTGCTGTTCGGCGGCGGTGGCGATCTGGGTGCTGAGGTTGTTGATATGGCTGACGGAGCCGGCCATCTCGTCCAATCCCGTGTTCACCCGGGTCGTGGCGTCAGCCGCAGACTGGCAGCTGGCCTGGGTGGCTTCCATGGCCGTCACCGAGGAACTCACGCCCGTGGTCAGGCGCGCCAGCATCTCATTGATCTGCGAGGTGCTGGCCTGGGTGCGGGCGGCGAGGGCGCGGACTTCGTCGGCCACTACCGCAAAACCCCGGCCTTGTTCGCCGGCCCGGGCGGCTTCGATGGCCGCGTTGAGTGCCAGCAGGTTGGTCTGGCCCGCGATGGCGCCGATCACGCCGAGGGTTTCGGTGATGCGGGCGGCATCCTGGCGCATGTTTTCCACGGTGTGGGTGGCGCTGGAGACCTCGCCGATCAACGCGCTGACGCTGCGGGAAGCTTCGCCGACCACCACCCGCGAACGGTCGGCGTGCTCATTGGCGCGCTGGGTGAACGCAGCCGTTTCGGCAGCGTTCTCGGCCACGGTGTCGGCGGTGGAACTCATCTCGGTGATGGCCGTGACGGTCTGGTCGGTTTCCGAGGCGTGGCGCACCAGGATCTGGTTGGTCTGGGCCGACGTCTGCTGCAATTGCGCCAGGCTCGACGACATGGCGCCGGTGGCCAGGGTCACTTCTCCGATCATGTTTTGCAGGTAGACGATAAAGCGGTTCACCGAATGGCCAATCGCCCCCAGTTCATCCTCGGCGCGAATGGTGATGCGCCGGGTCAGGTCGGCATCGCCGTTGGACAGTGCGTCGATATTGGTCTTCAGCGCGGTCATCCGGTGCACCAGCTGGCGGATGGCGTACACCGCCAACAGCACCAACAGCAGGATCATCGGGATTTGCAGCATCGCCAATGTGCCCAGTACGTCATCACGTTGGGCGGTGATCAGCGAAGTCGGCAGCGCAGTAGCGAGGAACCACGGCGTGCCCTCGATCGGGCGCATGAAGAACGTGCTGGCCACGCCCTGGTTGTCGAACTCGCTGCGTTGCAGGGTTTGATCACGATGAGCCAGGCCGGCGCTGACCTGGGCGGCAAAGGCCGAGGTGCCGGCCAATTCGCTGATGTTCTTCAACACCACGGGGCCGCTGATGCGCGTGCTGTTGCTGATGATCTTGCCGTCGCCTTCGACGATCAGCATTTGCCCGCCGAGGTCTTTTTCCTTGCTGGCCACCAGGTCATTGAAGAAACCCAGGGTCACGTCGATGGTGGCGACGCCATAGGCTGCGCCGTCACGCTGGATCGCCATCGCGCAGTTGGTGCGTGGCTCCTGGCTGGCGTCATCCTTGTAGGCCTCCGCCCAGGCGCACTGGCCGCGGGGCGAAGCGAGGCCGCCCTTGTACCAGCTCTGGTCGTAGTAGTTGGGGGCCGCGTCGCTGTTCCAGAAGGTGTTCACCGCCAGCTTGCCCGAGGCATCGCGGTGCCAGAAGGTGCTGTGCTTGTTGCGCCCCGGCGTGCGCTGGTTGGGCAGGGGCCAGATGCCGCCGCCGAACACTTTCAATTCGCCGTACTGGTCCACCAGGCCTGGCAGCACCTTGTCGATGGCGTCGCTGTCCAGCAGCGGGATGGTTTGGGTGATGCTGCGTTGCTGGGCCTGAACCTTGTTCAGCTCGCCCTGGATCTGCTCGGCCACTTCGGCAATACGATTGAGGGCCACCTGTTCTTCGGTGTGGCGCAGCTTGGGGGCCACCAACTGTCCGATGCCCACCACCGTCAAGACGAATAACAACAGGACGAACAGCACCAGGAACAGGGTGTAGCGGGCTTGGATAGAGCGCAATGAGGGCATGGGGTCGTCCTTACGAAGCGTTTATTGTGCGACGCGGCTTTGTTAGAGCTTCGAAGGGCTATCGGCTTGGGACGGGCGAGCTTGAGGCACTATCGTGCAAGAAAACCCAGGGCAGGGATTCAAGGCGCGGAGCTGGCGAGCCAGCCCCGATCCGGCGTGGCAGGATTATTTGTCCAGCATCTGCATGACCGCTTCCGGGTAGCGCATCCCGGCTGTGGCGTTGGCCGGGAAGATGGCCTCTAGCGCCGCCAGCTCGGTCGGGCTGAGCTTGACCTCCAGTGCCGCGACGTTTTCTTCCAGGTATTTGCGTTGCTTGGTCCCCGGGATCGGGATCAGGTAATCCCCTTGCGCCAGCACCCAGGCCAACGCCAGTTGCCCGGCGGTCACGCCCTTGTCGGCAGCCAGGGCTTGTACCTGTTTCACCAGCAGCAGGTTCTTCGCAAAGTTTTCACCCTGGAAACGCGGGCTGAACCGGCGATAGTCATCCGCCGCAAAGTCATCCGGGCTTTTCAGCGCGCCGGTCAGGAAGCCTCGGCCCAGTGGGCTGTAGGGCACAAATGCGATTCCCAGGCGTTGGCAGGCCGCGAGGCAACCGTTGTCTTCCTGATCGCGGCTCCATAACGAATATTCGCTTTGCAGGGCGCTGATGGGATGCACCTTGTGGGCGCGCTCCAGGGTAGCCGCCGACGCTTCACTCAAGCCCAGGTAACGCACCTTGCCTTGCTTGACCAGTTCGGCCATGGCGCCAACGGTTTCTTCAATCGCCACGTCGGGGTCGATGCGGTGCTGGTAATACAGGTCCAGGGTTTCCACGCCCAGGCGCTTCAACGTGCCGTCGATGGCCTCGCGAATGTATTCCGGGCGGCCGTTGACGCCACGCAGTGCCGGGTTCGCCGGGTCGCGCACGATGCCGAACTTGCTGGCGAGGAACACCTGGTCGCGCCTGCCGGCGATGGCCTTGCCGATCAGCGCTTCGTTGGTGTGGGGGCCGTACATGTCGGCGGTGTCGAGCAGGTTGATCCCCAGCTCCAGGGCGCGGTGCAGGGTGTATATGGCTTCAGTGGTGTCGGTGCCGGTGGTGTAGAAATCGGTCATGCCCATGCAGCCGAGGCCGATGGCGGAAACCTGAGGGCCGTTTTTGCCGAGTTGACGTGTGTGCATGGGTCCAGCTCCTGTGTGGGAAGGGCTCCATTGTTGCCCTCGACAAAAGCGGGATAAACCGGCTAAAACCACTATCACTATTATGAAATTCTAAATAATCCAGGTAGGAAACCAGCCAGTGGACCGTTTCAACGCCATGCGCGTGTTTGTGCGGATTGTCGAGTTGGGCGGCTTTGCCAGGGCGGCCGACAGCCTGCAACTGCCGCGTGCCTCGGTGACCATCCTGATCAAGCAACTGGAGGCGCACCTGGGGGTGCAACTGTTGCAGCGCACCACACGCCAGGTCAGCCCGACCCTGGACGGTGCCGCCTACTACCAGCGTTGCGTGAGCCTGCTGGCGGACCTTGAGGAAACCGAGGCGGTGTTCTCCACCAGCCGGCGCAACCCGCGCGGCACGTTGCGCATTGATATGCCGTCGGGGATCGGGCGCTTCCTGGTAATTCCGGCAATGCCCGAGTTCACCACGCGTTACCCGCAGATCGATCTGGAAATCGGCCTCAATGACCGCCCGGTGGACCTGATCCGCGAAGGCGTTGACTGCGTGTTGCGCGGCGGCCTGGCGCTGGATGAGTCGCTGGTGGCACGGCCGCTGGCGATGATGGATCAGGTGACCTGCGCCAGCCCCGGCTACTTGCAGCGGTTCGGCGTGCCATCGACGCTGGATGAGTTGGCCGGCCATCAAGTGGTGGAGTATTTCTCCAGCACCAGCGGCAAACGCTATGGCCTGGAGTTTCAGATCGGCAGCGACATCCGCTTGGTCGACCTGCCCAAGCAAGTGGCGGTCAACAGTGCCGATGGTTACCTGGCGGCCTGTGAGGCGGGTTACGGCCTGGTACAGACGCCGTACTACCACGCCGTTCGCCAGTTGGAAGCGGGCACGCTGGTGGAGGTGCTGGCGCATCAGCCGCCGCCCAGGTTACCGCTGACGGCGCTGTACCCGCCGCATCGCCAGCTGTCGCAACGGGTGCGGGTGTTTGTCGATTGGCTGGTGGAGTTGTGTGCCCGGCCGGGCAATGGGTTGCAGCGTCAACCTTGAGCCTTGCGGTAGGCGCCGGGCTGGAAGCCGGTGACCTTATGGAAGGCCCGGGTAAATGCTGCCACCGATTGATAACCCACGGCGAGGGACACGTCCGCTACGGTCTGGTCCTGCTTGAACAGTTGGCAGGCGTGGCGCACACGCATCATCAGCAGCACTTGCCCCGGCGACTGCCCGCACAGTTCATTGAAGCGCTTGAAGAACGCCGAGCGCGACAGGCCGGTGCAGGCCGCCATGCTTTCCAGGGTCCAGGGCTCGGCCGGGCGTGCGATCAACTGCTCCAGCAGGTTGGCAAATGCCGGTTGCCGAGCCAGCGCCGCCAGGCCGCCGAGGTCGGTGTTGTCCAGCACCTGTTGGCGCAGCACATACAGGAACAACAGGTGGCACAGGCGCTCCAGCAGGGCGGGCGAGGGCGCCGGCGTGCGCTCGCATTCCTGCAGGATCAGTTCGAACAGGTTGCGCGCGGCGGTCAGCGATGGGTCACCGGCCCGCAGGATGATCCAGGCGGGCAGGGTGTCGACAATCATCGCCGACAGCCCGGACTGGAAGTGAAAGAACCCGCACACCAGGCCCACGCCGTCACTGGCCTGGCTGTCCAGTGGCAGCATCGGTTTGCGCGGGCATTCCTGGGCGCCGGTGGCGGTGCCATCGCTGGACAAGCGGTACGCCAGGTCTCGCAGCAGGAAGACTGCATCGCCGTTGTTCAATGGGTAAGGGGTCGAGTCGCCGTCGATGTGCATCCAGCACTGCCCTTGCACCACCAGATGAAAACTCGCGCTTGCCAGGCCATGGGTGCTGGCGTGCCAGTCGCCGCAGTAACGCCCGACGTGAAACAGGCTGGTGTTGAGTTCAAGGCTATCTAATAACCAATCGACGAGTGAACTGGACGAATTCATCTAACGGAAAGACTCTAGAGCAAGTAATCGCTACTTTAGACTATTGAGCGGATTTTTTATAACTAACAGACTTGGTACACGAATCCATGAGGAGACCACTCCATGTCCCGCGTACCGATGCTAACCCTGGAAACCGCTCCTGAGGCGGCCAAGCCCTTTCTGGAAAATGCCCTGAAGGGTTCCGGGTTCATCCCCAATCTGTTGGCGGTGCTGGCCAATGCCCCGGCAGCCCTGGAAACCTACATTACCGTGTCGGGCCTGAACGCCAAGTCTGACCTGAGCCTGGCCGACCGCGAAGTGGTGCAACTGATTGCCGCCACCAACCACGGTTGCGATTTCTGCGTCGCCGGGCACACTGCCGTAGCGCGCAACAAGGCCAAGCTGCCGGAAGACGTGATCGACGCCCTGCGCCAGCGCGGTGAACTGCCCAACGAGCGTTATGAGACACTGGCCGCGTTCACCCGTGAAGTGATCGCCACCCGCGGTGATGTCAGCGACGCCGGCTACACCGCGTTCCGTGAGGCAGGCTACACCGACGGTCATGCCCTTGAGGTTATTCTGGGTGTGAGCCTGGCCACCCTGTGTAACTTCGCCAACGTGTTTGCCCGTACCCCGTTGAACCCGGAACTGGCGCAATACCGTTGGGAAAAACCGGCTAGCTGAAGGCGCGCAAGCGTTCGCGATGGTAAACATGCTGCAACAAGGAGAAACATGAATGCTTGACCCAATCTTGAGCCGTTGGCTCGATGTTCAAGCGCAGGCCCTGGATGTGGGCAGTTGCGATCCGCAGGAAGTGCTGCCACGGCTGGCAGAGGCCAATGTATTACGTATCGGTGTGCCCAAGGACCTCGGTGGCCTGGGCGGCGATGTCACCGGCGCGGTGGAAGCTATCGCCGATGTGGCGAGCCATTCCCTGGCGTCGGCATTTGTATGCTGGGGCCAACGCTCGTTTATCGAATACCTGCTGCAAAGCCCGAACCAGCGCCTGCGCGAGCAACTGCTGCCGGACCTGCTGAGCGGCAAGCTGGCCGGGGCGACCGGGCTGTCCAACGCGATGAAGTTTTTGTCTGGCATCGAGTCGCTGCAAATCAGCGCCGAGCCGACCGACGACGGCTGGAACCTCAATGGCCGCCTGCACTGGGTGACCAACCTGCGCAAGAACGGGTTTGTGGTGGCCGCCGCCATCGAGCATGCCCAGGGCGGCGCGCCGTTTATCCTGGCGATCCCGGACTCGGTGTCCGGCCTGCAACGTTCCCGCGACCTGGAACTGCTGGGCCTGCAATCGAGCAATACCGCAGCCCTCGGCTTTGAAGCCGTGGAGCTGAGCCGCGACTGGTTGCTGCATGAGGATGCGCGCAAGTTCCTGCCGGCCGTGCGCCCGGCATTTCTGGGCTTGCAATGCGGCATGTCCATCGGCCTGGCGCGGCGCTCGCTGGCGGAGGTGGCCAATCACCTGGGCTCCAGCCGCACCGTATTGCGTGAAGAGCTGGAAGTGTTGCGTACCTCCCTGGAACAGGCGGTCAACGACCTGAAGAAAGGCCTGCTGGCCGGCCGCTTCGGCACTGAGCCGGTACCGTTGTTCCGCCTGCGCATCGCCCTCGCGGAAATCGCTGCCAGCGCTGTGCAACTGGAGCTGCAAGCCAGCGGCGGCAAGGCCTACCTGACGGCCCACGGCAGCGGTTTTGCCCGGCGCTGGCGCGAGTCGGCGTTTGTGCCGATCGTGACCCCGAGCCTGGTGCAGTTGCGCACCGAGTTGAACCGTCAGGCCAATCTATGAGCCAGGCGGTATTGCACGCCCAGGGAATTTGCCTGGGCTATGCGGGCAACCCGGTGCTGGAAGGTTTCGACCTGCAATTGCAGCCCGGCGAAGTGGTGTCGATCCTCGGCCCCAGCGGCGTTGGCAAGTCCAGCCTGCTGCGGGTGCTCGCCGGTTTGCAAGCGCCCCAGGGCGGCAGCATCCGCCTGTTGGGCGAGCCGTTGAATGGCCCGCACCCGCGGGTGGCGGTGGCGTTCCAGGACCCCAGCCTGCTGCCGTGGCTAAGCCTTGAAAAGAACGTCGCCTTCGGCCTGGACTTTGCCCGCCAGCCGCACCTCAGCCCTGAAGAACGTCGCAGCCGGGTCGACCATGCGATCCACGCCGTAGGCCTGGAACACGCCCGCCAGCAATTCCCGGCGGCGCTGTCCGGCGGCATGGCCCAGCGCACGGCGCTGGCCCGTTGCCTGGCACGCCAGCCGCAGGTATTGCTGCTGGACGAGCCCTTCGGTGCCCTGGATGAAGTGACCCGTGCCGACATGCAGCACCTGCTGCTCAAGGTCAATCGCGAGCAAGGTTCGGCGGCGGTGCTGATCACCCACGATATCGACGAAGCGCTGCTGTTGTCCGACCGGATTCTGCTACTGGGTAACCGCCCGGCGCGGACCCTCGGCGAATGGCGCATCGACTTGCCGCAACCGCGGGAAGAACAGGTGGAAGCCATCGGCACCCTGCGCATCGAGATTCTCAAAACCCTACGGCGGGCGAGCCGCACTGACCCCCAACCCCCTGAACTGCTGGAGCCTTGCCATGTGTCTGGATGACCTCACTCACTCGCGCCGTGACTTTCTCAAACTCTCGGCCGTGCTCAGTGCCGCCGGAGCCTTGCCACTGCTGAGCAGCTTGCAGGCCCGGGCGGCCAGTGAGCCGGACGCACCGGTACGCATCGGCTATTTGCCGATCACCGACGCCACGCCGTTGCTGGTGGCCCACAACAATGGCCTGTTCGAGGCCGAAGGCATCAAGGCCGAGCGCCCGGTGCTGCTGCGCAGTTGGGCCCAGGTGATCGAGGCGTTCATTTCCGGGCAGGTCAACGTGATTCACCTGCTGTCGCCGATGACCGTATGGGCGCGGTATGGCAGCAAGGTCCCGGCCAAGGTCGTGGCCTGGAACCATGTGGGTGGCTCGGGCTTGACCGTGTCGCCGGGCATTACCGACGTGAAGCAACTGGGCGGCAAGTCGGTGGCGATTCCGTTCTGGTACTCGATTCACAACGTGGTGGTGCAGCAGTTGTTCCGCGACAACGGCCTGACCCCGGTGGCCCGTGCCGCCGGCAGTGCGATTGCCGCCAACGAGGTCAACCTGATCGTGTTGCCGCCCTCGGACATGCCGCCGGCCCTGGCCAGCAAGCGCATCGACGGCTACATCGTCGCCGAGCCGTTCAACGCCCTGGCGGAAAACCTCAACGTGGGCCGCGTACAGCGCTTTACCGGCGATGTGTGGCGCAACCATGCGTGCTGCGTGGTGTTCATGCACGAGCATGACCTGACCAACCGCCCGGAATGGTCGCAGAAGGTGGTGAATGCAATCGTCAAGGCCCAGGTCTGGACCCGCGACAACCGTGAAGAGGCGGTGAAGCTGCTGTCCAAGGACGGCGAGAACCGCTACACCCCGCATGCCGAACCAGTGCTGCGCAAAGTCCTGGCGCCGGCTGCCAGCGACCGTGCGGCTTACCTGGCTGACGGCGCGATCCAGCACGCCAACTGGGACGAGCACCGCATCGACTTCCAGCCGTATCCATTCCCCAGCTACACCGAGGAACTGGTACGCCGCCTGAAAGACACGCTGATCGAGGGCGACAAGAAATTCCTCGCCGACCTGGACCCGGCGTTTGTCGCCAAGGACCTGGTGGACGACCGCTTCGTGCGCAATGCGATCGCGGCGGTGGGCGGCATGAAGACCTTCGGCTTGCCTGAGGGCTTTGAGCGAAACGAGGAGATTGGCGTTTGAACAACGGCAAAACCTTGGGGTTGCCGGGCTGGTTGCTTGGCTTGAGCGGGTTGGCGGGGTTGTTGTTGCTGTGGTGGCTGGGGGTGAAAGTCTTTGGCAGCGCGGACGGTTTGTCTGCGCGGTTTTCGCTGTCGGCGACCCTCGCCAGCCTGTGGGAGTTGCTGGGCCGCAGCGAGCTGTACCTGAACATAGCCGTGAGCCTCAAGCGGATCTTCGTCGGGCTGTTCCTGGCATTGCTGATTGGTGTACCGCTGGGCTTGCTGGTGGGTAGTTCGCGCAAGCTGGAGGCGGCGACCACGCCGGCGTTCCAGTTTCTGCGGATGATCTCGCCGCTGTCGTGGATGCCCATCGTGGTGATGTTGATGGGCGTGGGCGACCAGCCGATCTACTTCCTGCTGGCGTTCGCAGCGGTGTGGCCGATTCTGCTGAATACGGCGGCGGGTGTGCGTCAGCTCGATCCGCGCTGGTTGCAACTGAGCAAGAGCCTGAGCGCCACGCGCTGGGAAACCTTGCGCCGGGTGATTATTCCCGGGGTGATGGGGCACGTGCTGACCGGCGTGCGCCTGGCCATCGGGATCCTGTGGATCGTGCTGGTGCCGTGCGAGATGCTCGGGGTCAGTGCCGGGCTGGGTTATTACATCCTCGACACTCGCGACCGGCTGGCCTACTCGGAGCTGATGGCGATGGTGCTGCTGATCGGCTTGTTGGGGTTTGCCCTGGATGCGTTTGCGCGCTGGTTGCATCAGCGCTGGGTGCATGGAGGGTGAACACCTCATGCAAAGGCTCGGAGGCTTTCCGGGCCTTTGCGATGTGCTCAGGGTTTCACGTAGATGCGCAGGTCGCCTGGAATATCGTTGGGCTGTAATGGCCGGTTCGGGTCTGGCGCAGGGTTTTTTGCTTTAAGCCCGATGCTGCTGTGGGTCATGTTCCTGTTGTCAAAAACCCCGATGCCGATGCTTTCCGTCAGTTCCGCCAAGCCCGGAACACCTTCGGAGGTGTTCATGTGTGCGCTTCCCACTAACGCGACCCACTTTTCGGTGCCGGAGTTTGCCTGGATGGTTTCCGCGGCGTAGTAGTTGAACTCCTTGAGCCGCTTTTCAGAGTTGACGCCAGTGCGGGTGCGATCACGGGATTTGTCGTGTCTATGTCGCGTCAGGTAATAGTGATCGAGGGGTAAAAGCTCTATTCCATTATCTTCAAATTTTTTCTTGAGTTGCTCCAGTGTTGGATTCGTGCGGCGAGTGTTGCTGTTTCCGAGCATTCCGATTCCATCATCAACGGGGCCACCGATGTAGTCGATATACCCTTCGAAATAGACTTTTTTGACACCCTGGCTTTTTAGCGTATCGACGTTGTCGAACAGCATTTTAAAGCTGGCCATCTGCGAGTGAGACTCTCCAAACACCACGCCGTTTGATGCTTTCAATGCCTCTGTGATCAGATCGGCTGCGGGGATCGGTACGGGGATATCGGGGATTGTAGGGCGCGGCGGAAGGCCTCCATCCTTGATCGCCTCATAATAGTCCTCCATTTCCACCCGAAACTTATCCAGCGTTGCCTGGCGGGTGTCGAGCTTGAAATGGTCGACTTCGAGCCGTCCTTTCAAACTTTCCACGTATTGGCCCTCGGGTAACGGCTTCCTGATTCGAGGTGGGCGGTTGACAGTGTTTATCGGGTTAAACCGGTGAGTGCTCTTGCTCGAAGAGGCATAGGCGTTGGGGGAGGGCTCCAGCGTATCAGCGCTACTGAACGCTTGCAGGGGGCTGCCGTACGGCTGGTGCTTTTGTGCGTCGAAAGCGTACCACTTGCCCTTGATCTGCACCGCGCTGCCCTCGACCGTCTGCTCGCCCATCTGGAATGAGCCGGTAGCGGCTGCGTCATATCGAGTGCCGGCGGCGGCAAGCTCGCTGTTGCTCGCTGTACCCTTGAGCGTTTTCAAGCCCTGGGTGGCTGCGTTTGCGCCGTCGATGGCGAGTTTTCCCGCGCCGACTACCAGGTCGCCAAGTCCGCTCAGCGGATTGAGTTCCGAGAGTGCGGTAACCCCGAAAATCTTGCTCAGCTTGAGGGCTTTGCTGGCCGCGCTGCTGGCAGTGCTCAGGGTTTTACCGACCTTCGCGGCGACGCCTGCACCTGCCGTGAGAAAGCCGAACACATCAAATGCCAGGTCAGAGAACCCATCTTTATAGTTGCCATTACTGAAGTTGACGATGGCCGACCTGAGCGGAACAAGGTCGAGAAAAAAGTTGCCGATGGTGCTGGCGACCGTCCTTCTATGCTCATCCGGCGTACTTCCGGCCGCTTGTTGCCTGAAGGTTTCCAGATCGAGCCCCTCGACGATTGAATCCGCAAGGTACTCCGCCCGGAAATTCCTGAACAGGTTGGGATTGGATCCCTCGAGCGGGTTCTCTTGCTTTATATAGTCGCGCTTGGCATCGAAGGTGGAGAACTCTTCTATTCGGGTTACTTCGTTGGCGATCTTCTGGTCCTGGCGAGTGATAATTGCGTTGCTGACTTTCCTGATGCTGCCTTTTTCGGTATCGAACTCATAGGTGGACGGCTTGTTCTGGTGTTTTGTGGTGACCAGTATTTTTTTGCTTGTATGGAAGAGGGTTTCTCCCGCGAATGGTGTCCAGCTGACTCTGTAGGATTTTTCTTTGTAGAAGTTCAGCTTTCCTAACCGCAAGTTTTCTTTGTCCTCCGGTGGAAGGTTGGCGAGGGCGTTCAAGATGGAATATTTCTTGACGGTTTTATAGTCGCTTATGGTCTGGCTGATGGCTTTGTCAAAGGTGTCGGGGACTTTAAAGCCGGGGCCATGGGTAAAGGTGGCGAAGGCATCAAGGTCGACGCCATGCGTTCCAGGTTTGAGCTCCCAGTCTGATGCCGTTATTTTCTCGCCTTGCATGGTCAGGTCCAGCATGGAATAAGGGCCGCGAGTGGGGATCGTCTTGTTGGCGGTTTTGTTGGGCTTGAGCAACACCTTCTCTTCAAAGGGGACGCCTTCGCCAAATTTTTCCTTGAGCAGGTCCAGCGCCATCTGCTTGCGGCTGGGCATTGGGGTGTCAAGCAAGCCGGAGGCGTGTTTCAGCTTGCCCGATTGATAGTTGAACGCGTCCATGGCGGTATCAATGTCTGGTTTTTCGTAAAGCGTGTCGTCTTTCGCCTCAAGCACCCCATTGACCACGGCCCAGTCCAACAATGCCGCAGTTTGGGCAGCTTCGGGCGCGGGCCCACTTGAGTCGGCGGCGATCATCACTTCGGCAAAACTCATGTTCGCTACGCTGCCAGGGGACCTGGCTTCGATGGCGGCCGCCGCGATGCACAGGTTGGCCCAGGCCAGGCTGCCGTAGACCACGCTGTCGGGAATATCCTTGATCAGCAACTGCGGCGCCGCCCGCATCAACAGCAGATGCGTACCCAGCGAGGCGTTGGCAGGTGAGGTTTTGCCGGTATCACTCAAGTGCTCGCGCAGGCCGGCGACGATCGCCGAGGTGGGTTTGCCCCAATATTGTTTATGTGACAGGCCGAATCCGGCCACTTTGTTGCGATGCGGTTGGGTGATGGATTCCTGATCCAGATCGAGGTTGATGGCCGCCAGTACGTGATCATTCACACTGCTATCAGTCGGAATGCTCTCCAGTTTGGTCTGCAAGGCCTCTCCCAGCGCCTGGCCTCGGGGGGAACGGATGAGGGCTTCCAGCGTTTTGGCCGGATCGCTCGAGGCGTCGCTGGAGAGCGGCAGGTTACCGTTCAGAAACTCCAGGAGCCCCCGCTGCTGGCTTGCTTGCTGAACATCCGGAGGGCCAGCGGCATGTTCTCTGGCGGCGGTGAGCAGTTCGTTCTGCTGAGGTGTGCTCAAGGGCAGGGGCCAGGACAAGGCGCCGCCCAGATTTCCCCATGGATGGGGGTGGGAACGTGTCAGCGATGTGCGCGCCAGGGTCAGCAGCTCATCATGGGTGGTTGGCTCGGGCAGGCCCATAGCCTTGAGAAAGTTTGCAAGACTCACGGCGTTAGCACTATTTGGGGGGTAAGAAGAGTTGGGCGCGAGGTCCATCAGCGTGCTTCCCAGCGCAGATCGCACCACCAGAAACGGCGCGTTCGGTCCTGCCAACGTGGCGACATGAGTGAGCTGCTGCGCCAGTGCCTGCCAGTTTTTTCGGTCAGCCAGCGCGGTCTCCAAGGCTTTCGGGCCATTGGGGGGCGGTGTGTCAGCCGCGGGGTCCGGAATGTCCGTTGCGCTTTGCAATATTTCATCGGGGTATGACGGTATATCGGGGAGTGGTATCGGAGGAGGGGGCGGTGGTGGGTATGCAGTGGAGGAAGGAACCGAGTTGCTGACTATCATCGTGAACACCTTTAGGCACGCTCATTCAGGAATGCGCCTTTCAGGAAAACCTCCCTGCTTCCTGGACGCTCTTGCTGAGTGTCGGAAGCAGGGGGAATGGCTCCGCCTGTAAAGTGTTCAAGATGTCAGAAAATGTACGGATGACCGATCAGCGATGGTAATACCCCGGTCCGCCTTCGCTGTAGCGATGGTCATGCCAACCGCCGCCGCCGTGGGGGAAAATAATGCAGCCGCTCATGCTCAACATGATCAGCAAGGGAATCAGCAGTGTGATTCGACGAAGCATTTCAAAATCCTCTAGGGTGCTCTCAGGTTCAATCAGGCGTTGGGCAAGCCAAAGTTTTTCATCGCCTGTAACATGAGACCCCGCCGACCCCAATCCATCCCCGCTAACAGGTATGTGCTTGGTGTGGTAGTCGATACAAAGTGGACACAATTTTTTAGCTTCAGGAACCTGTCATGACCCAAAAGCAACGTTTGAAATACTCGATTCTGATCTCCCTGCTGGTGCTGGGGACGATGTTTGGCCTGTCCTACTTGCAGAACAACGGGGTCATCAGCGAAAAGACGTTCCAGTACATCGCGATTGCGGTAGCGGTAACCGTGGTGGTGATCAACGGTGTGATGCGTCGCAAGGTCAAGCCTAACCTTTGAGTCAGGCCCGGCCTTCCAGGACTTTGGCAGCCTGCTCGTGCAGGCTGTAGCTCTTGTCGGCGTTCAGGGTGATCACGCCTTCGGTGCACAGGCGCTTGAGCACCTCGCGCACACTGAGAAACGACAACGGGATGCCCAGCTCCAGCAAATGGCTGTGCACGCCGCGCACGCCGAGGGTGCGCTGGTTGTCGGCGGCGGTCAGCAGGGCGTCGATGACCTTCAGCCGGATCAGGCTGGTGCGCAGGCCAAAGCATTTGAGCAAATGACGAATACGCTGGTTGCCATGTTCCGGCGCCTTGCCGAACGCCTGGTTGCCGGTGGCAAAACCTCCGTCATGCATGGGTGAGTGTCCTTCCGTGGGCAGTTGCGAGTTGTACATGCAGAAACTCCTTATCAGAGCCTGATCAGGAAAATGATGGCGCTCTTAGTTAATAAGACGTACGAGCTGCACAAATCATGAAGCGGGGGATGTAGAAATTTTGTCGGTAACATCCTGGAGACATACCGACCTGTCCGAATAAACGCCTGCGGCTGCTAAAATTATTCCCGGTATTTACGTCTTAACTGAGGTGTTGGCGAAGCTGTCCCTCGTCGCGGTGTTTAATTTGGCTGTGGAGTCTGCGTGATTATTTCCAACGGGTTGTTCAGGGTGTGTGTGGCAGGGGCGTTGCTGGGGCTGAGTCTTTCGGCCGCGGCGCGGGTGCAGGAGCAACAGGCCACCGCCGAGATCCGTCGCACCAGCTTTGGTGTCCCGCATATCCGGGCCAACGATGAGCGTGGGCTGGGGTTCGGCATCGGTTATGCCTATGCCCAGGACAACCTGTGCCTGCTGGCCAATGAGGTGGTAACGGTCAATGGCGAGCGTGCCAGGTACTTTGGTCCCGAGCAGGCGACCCTGGAAGGGCGTAACAACCTTGCCAACGACGTGTTCTTCACCTGGCTGAACACCCCCCAGGCCGTTGCGGCATTCTGGAAGGCCCAGCCCCCGGCGATGCAGCAGCGCATTGAAGGGTATGTTGCCGGTTACAACCACTACCTCAAGGAGCGCACTGCCCAGGGTTTGCCGGCGCAGTGCCAGGCGGCCTGGGTACGGCCGATCACGGCCGAAGACCTGGTCAAGCTGACCCGCCGGCTGCTGGTGGAAGGTGGCGTCGGGCAATTTGCCGAGGCCCTGGTGGGGGCCACGCCGCCCAACACCGTCGCCCAGGTGGACAGCAAGGCGTTTGAGGTCGCGGCGGCCAACCAGCAACGTTTCGCCCTGGACCGTGGCAGCAACGCGGTGGCGGTGGGGCGTGACCGTTCGTTCAACGGCCGCGGCATGCTGCTGGCCAACCCGCATTTTCCGTGGGTGGGCGGCATGCGTTTCTACGAGATGCACCTGACCATCCCCGGCCAGCTGGATGTGATGGGCGCTGCGTTGCCGGGCCTGCCGGTGATCAATATCGGCTTCAACCAGCACGTTGCGTGGACGCACACCGTTGATACGTCCAAGCACTTCACCCTGTATCGCCTGACTCTGGACCCCAAGGACCCGACTCGCTATTTGCTGGACGGCAAGTCCGTGCCCATGGATAAAACCACGATCAAGGTAGCGGTAAAAACTGCCGACGGCGGTACCCGGGAACAGTCCCGCACGGTCTACAGCTCGCAGTTCGGCCCCATCGTGCAATGGCCGGGCAAACTCGACTGGGACGCCAAATATGCCTTCAGCCTGCGGGATGCCAACCTGGGCAACGACCGTGTGCTGCAACAGTGGTACGCGATGAACCGCGCGGCGAACCTCAAGGAACTGCAAACCTCGGTACACACCCTGCAAGGTATCCCGTGGGTCAACACGGTGGCAGCGGATGACCAGGGTCAAAGCCTGTACATGAACCTGTCGGTGGTGCCGAACGTCAGCGCGAAAAAGCTCGCACAGTGCAGTGACCCACGGGTCGGGCTGCAATTCATCATGCTCGACGGCTCTCGCAGCGCCTGCGCCTGGGACGTGGACCCGCGTGCCGCCCAGACCGGGATCTTCCCCGCCGAGCAACTGCCGCAACTGGAGCGCACCGACTACGTGCAGCACTCCAATGACTCGGCCTGGCTGGTCAACCCCAAGGCACCCTTGACCGGGTTCTCGCCCGTTATCAGCCAGGACAAGATCGGCTTGGGCCCGCGTGCGCGCTTTGCCTTGCAACGCTTGCAGGAGCTCGACAAGCAACCGATCAAGGTCGCCGACCTGCAGAATATGGTCATGGACAACCAGGTGTATCTTGCCAGCCAGGTGATGCCGGACTTGCTGAAGTTCTGCGCGGGTGCCGACGCCAGCGTGAAATCGGTGTGCGACAGCCTGAAAAACTGGGACCAGCGCGCCAACCTCGACAGCGGCCTGGGCCTGGTGCACTTCATCAACCTGGCGGAGCAACTGGCGCAAGCGCCGGACGCGTGGAAGGTGGGTTTCGATCCGGCACAACCCCTGACCACACCACGTGGGCTGGCGGTCGATCGGGCAAACGTGGCCAAGGCGCTGCATGAAGCGATGCTCGCGTCAGCCGCCGACGTGGCCAAGCGCGGGCTGACGGCGGACAGCCGCTGGGGTGATATTCAGGTCTCGGGCCAGACACCGATCCACGGCGGCCCGCAAGAGCTGGGCGTTTATAACGCCATGCAAAGCGTGCCTCGGGCCGATGGCAAGCGCGAGGTAGTCAGCGGCAGCAGTTACCTGCAGATCGTGACGTTCGACGAGAAGGGGCCCAATGCCGAAGGTGTGCTGGCATTCTCCTTGTCCAGCGACCCCGCGTCGAAATACTTCAAGGACCAGACCCAGGCGTTTTCCGAGAAAAAACTCAGCCCGCTGCCGTTTACCGAACAGCAGATCAAGGCGGACCCGCAGTATCAATTGCAGGTTATCCGTGACAAGGAAGAAGCCGGGCGGTAGGGTAGCCCACCAGGAATGCCTGCCCCTTGAGAGAATATTTTTTGAAATCAAGGGGTTGCAAGCCCTGGCAAATGAGTACATAATTGCGCCCATCGAACGCACTGAAGCATTAAAAACTTCAATGTTTTCAATGAGATAGAGTAGAGGCAAGCTTCACATAGCCCACTCAAGTTTGTATGCGGTGAATGTCGGTTGTAGGGCATTGATCGTTTGAGGCCGAGTAGCAAAATGGTTATGCAGCGGATTGCAAATCCGCCTACGCCGGTTCGATTCCGACCTCGGCCTCCACTCTTAGAAACCCCGTAGATTAACGTCTACGGGGTTTTTTATTGAGCTCGAAAAAAAGAGCCGCCCCCCGGATCTTTTCCATTTTGCCGTTTAGCGATAGCTCCAACGCAGGCATCAATCTTCTTTGCGGTCTTCGGCCGGAGTTCATGAATTGACCCCGGTGATTCCTTCCACGACTACGGTACTAGCGCCCTGGCTCCCCAGCCAATCTCGGTCAGACGCTGTTCCTGAACCTTCTTTCTGAGGCATGTGAATACCCTTGTGCCCATAAAAAAGGAGTGTGCGGATGGGTTCTTACTGGAGTGAGGTTGCTGACAGGCCTTCGCGCTTCATCAGCTTCAGCTCCCGACGAATCTACTGGGTAGTACATGGCTCGATGTGGAGTCGGAGCCACTCGGTGCAGAATCAGTCGCCCTCATTCAATCTCGCGGCCTGAGCCGCGGCCGAAACCTCCTCAAGGGCGAATCTTCAGTGTTCCGCACCTCCTCATTTTGAAACGCCAAAATGTAGCCAAATGTACCCGACGGTAAATGTTTCGAAATGTGAAAAAAATGTCCGACATAACTTGGTAATTGAGTTAGATTCCTATTAGCATTCTCGAAATGTTAACGCGCTTGACCCACTCGTCGTAGGAATCCTCGTTTTGAAACATCACTTTTCTGCCAGTCTGTTGCTTGCTGGCGCTTGCAGCGCTGCGTCCCTCGTTCACGCCACCGAAGACTTGACGTTGCCGACTACCCAGATCGAAGCGAGTAGTGAACCTATTGACGGGCCAACCGTGGGCTACAAAAGCAACCCGTCGTCCAGCACTACCCGTCTGGGCTTGACGGACAAGGAAACCCCGCAGGCCGTGACCACCATCACTCGGCAAGCCCTGGATGACTTCAAGATCACGGGCATCAAGGATGCGCTGCGTGCTGCGCCCTCGGTGACCGTGGAGCAAACCGAAACCGATCGTACGGAATTCACCTCGCGCGGCTTCGATATCAACAACTTTGAATACGATGGCGTGGGCATGCCCTTCGTGGGAACCGTATTGGTCGGTGATCAGGACTTGGCCGAGTTCGAGCAGATCGACATCCTGCATGGCGCCAATGGTTTGATGAGCGGGGCTGGCAACCCGTCGGCCACGGTCAATTTCGTACGCAAACGTCCGACCGAGACCTTCCAGGCGCAAATCGATACCAGCGTCAGCTCATGGGATGGCCGTCGTGTGGACGTGGACGTTTCCGGGCCGTTGACGGATACCGGCAACGTACGCGGCCGCTTCATTTACTCCCACGACAAGGGCAACTCGTGGATGGATCGATACAGCCATGAGCGCAACGTCGCTGCCGGGTTGTTGGCGTTCGATGTGTCCGATGCCGACACCGTAACCGTGGGTTTCTCCCAGCACGACAGCAATTCAAACGGCAGCACCTGGGGTAACTTGCCGTTGGTGGATAACGATGGCAACGCCATTCACTATGGCAGCCGCAGCTCCAGCATCGGCCAGCCATGGACCTATTGGAACCTGCGTACCCAGCGCACATTCGCTGAGCTCAAGCATGATTTTGGCAACGGCTGGAACGCTACGGTCACCGCCACGGGCATCACCGAAAAGCAAGACACCAACATGATGTATGTCGCCGGGGTCAGCGGTGATGACGCCTCAGTGTTTGCCGCCAATACCACCAGCGAGGCTCATCAGTTGCTGGGCGAGGCCAAGGTCTCCGGCCCGTTCAGCCTGTTTGGCCGAGAGCATGAGTTGACCCTCGGTGCCGCCTATGGCCGCACCCATCAGAAGGCCCGGGAATACGATGCGGCTGCAGATGGCTACTACGACGTTTCATTCTCGGATGTGCTGGCGGGCAATCTGGCGCATCCGTCGTTCCTGTTTACCAGCGACGCCAATACGCAGAATTTCACGGACACTCAGAAAAGCGTGTACGCCGGTGCCCGATTCAGTCTGGCCGATGATCTTCACTGGATCGCCGGCGCGCGGATGATCAGCCTGGACGCTTCCGGCGACAGCTATGGTTCCGACTACTACACCCGCGCACATGGCAAGGTGACGCCTTACACCGGCCTGGTCTACGACCTGGACAAGCAGTGGAGCGTGTATGGCAGCTGGACGAAAATCTACAGCGCTCAGTACAACCTGGGCAGGGACGGCAAACTGCTTGCTCCGCTTGAAGGCAAAAGCATGGAAGCCGGTGTGAAGGGCAGCTTGCTGGATGACCGCCTCAACGTCACCGCCGCGGCGTTCAAGACCGAACAGCAGAATGTCGCGGAGTATGTCGGCCTGGTGGGTGGCCGGTCCGTTTACGACCCCATGGATTACAAGAGTCACGGAGTAGAGCTGCAAGCCTCTGGCGAAGCGCTACCCGGCCTGGACGTGCTCGCCGGGTATACCTACGTGCGCATCGACAACGACGATGGCGACAAGGCCCGTAAGTATGTGCCAACTCATAGCGTGCGCGGCATGCTCACCTATCGCTTGCCAAGTTTGCCCCAAGCCAAGATCGGTACACGGGTAAGCTGGCAGAGTGCAGTGGAAAACGACACGAACAGTGCCATCCACCAGAACGCCTACGCGTTGCTCGATTTCATGGCCAGCTATGACATCGACAGCAACTGGAGCACGTCGCTGAACCTGAACAACGTCACCGATCGCAAATACCTGCTATCGCTGTACAACAGTGCCACGACCGCCAGCTACGGCGCCCCGCGTAACCTGGTAGCTTCCGTTACCTGGAAATACTGATACCGCCTGGGGGCTCGCTGTGCCCCGTGACGCGCGGCGAGCCTGGCGCTTTAAGGAAAACCACCGAGCATGACTGCACGCACCTTGCGTATCTGGTTTCTGGTCCACAAATGGACCAGCCTGATCGCTACCGTTTTCCTGTTGTTGCTGTGCCTGACGGGGCTGCCACTGATCTTTCATGAAGAGATTGAGCACTACTTCGAGCCGCCGCCGCCCCTGCGCCCGCTGACCGCCGATACACCACCAATCGACTACGACACCGTCATTGCCAGTGCATTGGTGGCGCAGCCGGGGGAGGTCGTGCGTTTTGTCGGTTTCGATCCGGAAAGTCCGCTCGGTACGGTGTACACGGCAACGAGCATTATGCCGCCACCGATCGAGGGGCATTCGCAGTCGTTCGATACACGCACTGGCGAGTTATTTCCTGCGGTGCCGCCAGACGAAGGGTTCATGAACCTGATGTTGCGCCTGCATACCGATTTATTCATGGGGTTGCCCGGTTATCTGTTCCTCGGTTTCATGGGGCTGCTGTTGGTCGCGGCGCTGGTGTCCGGCGTGGTGGTGTACACACCGTTCATGCGCAAGCTGGACTTCGCCACCGTGCGCAACGGGCGCAGTTCACGCTTGAAGTGGCTGGACCTGCATAACGTGCTCGGCATCGTCACCCTCGCCTGGGTGTTGGTGGTGGGGCTGACAGGCGTGATCAATACGCTGGCATTGCCCATTTTCGACTTTTGGCAGAGTGACCAGTTGGCGCAGATGACCGCGCCCTACAAGGATGCGCCGCCGCTGGCGCGCCTCGGGTCGTTGCAAAAAGCGCTGGATACCGCGCGTAAGGCGGCGCCAGGCATGGAGCCCAGCTTCATCGCCTTTCCCGGTACTCAGTTCAGCAGCCAGCACCATTACGCAGTGTTCATGCGCGGCACCACGCCGCTCACTGCGCGATTGCTCAAGCCGGCCCTGGTGGATGCGAGTACCGGCGAGCTGACCGACATGCGTGAGATGCCGTTGTACGTGAAAACCTTGCTGGTTTCGCAGCCGCTGCATTTTGGTGATTACGGTGGTGTGCCGCTGAAAATCATCTGGACGCTGCTCGATCTCATCAGCATCGTCATCCTCGGCAGTGGGCTCTACCTGTGGCTGAGCCGTCGCAAGGTACCGTTGCAAAAACGCTTGGATGAATTGCATGCCAGCGGGCCGGAAATGGGGGGCCGATCATGAGGCGCGGACTGTGGATGATCTTTCGCTGGCCGCTGTTGCTCTTTGTTTTAAGCCTGTTCGGATTGCTCTCGGCGCTGATTGGTGACGGCGTCTATGACCTGCTTTCATGGCTCAGCCTGGGGGTGCCGTTGGGGCTGGTCGGGGTGGTTTGGCTGCGTTTGCGTTCAGCCAAACGATGATTGGCGCGATCCTCAGCGCCGTCATCAACAGCGTCAGCTTCCACTCGGTTGCAGGTCGATTTTCTCACAGCGGCAACTCACCCACGGAGTTCGCCAGGGCATTGGGCATGCTCAGCGCCGCGACGAAGTCGTGAATGCCGCTGTACTGGGAAAGTCTTCCGCACATGGCCAAGGCCTCAACCTGAAACCTGAGCTTAGACAATGGTTTTCGGGTGAGACATCAGTTCGTTCAGCACACTGCGCAGCCTCTCGGCCTCGCGCGTGCTGAGTCGATCTGAAGTGGTGAGGTTGGCGATCTGCTTCCTCATCGCTGCAGCTTCGGCACCGCGCAGCCTGAGGTATCCGGCAAACTCTTCGTTCTTTGCCTGTGCTTCTGTCAGCATCGCGACCAGGCCGAAGATATCCGCCCGGGCCTTACGCAGTTGCAGGTTCAGTTCCTGGATCTCGTTCTCGAGCAGCCGGGCATGTTGTTTGTGCATTTCGAGAGGCGTGGGGATGCCAAGCCACCCGCAGGTGTCTTCGTCGATATTCATAGGAGGTATTTCGAGTGCTGTATGTGTATACAGTATTCGAGATTGAGTGAAGTGGAATGCTTGAGGCGACGAACTGCAGGGTTACCCGACGATCAGTCGGGCGCGGGCCTCCCACTCTTTACTATTTACCGGCGGTGATACGCGCCATGAACTGACGCGTCAGGCTGGCGATCTGCTCGGTTTTTTCATCGAGCGCGAAATGCCCCGCGTCCAGAATATGAACCTCGGCCCCCGGCACATCATCCTTGTAGCGCATCGCCCCCGGCAGAATGAACGACGGGTCGTATTTCCCCCACATGACCAACATCGGCGGTTGATTGTCTTTCAACCATTGCTGCCATTTTGGGTAAGAGGCCACGTTGTTCTGGTAGTCCAGCAACAACGCCGACTGTATCGCCCGCTGGCCCGGACGGGATAAGGCGGCAAACTCGTCCTCCCAGGCATCAGGGTTGTAACGCTCCGGATGAGGGCTGGTGCCCAGATGGCGCTGCTTCGTGCCCTCGTACCCCGTGAACCCATCGACTTGTTCGGGATGTTCGGCGGGAGCCTTCCAGTACTTGGCGATGTTCGCCCACTTGGCACCCAGGCCTTCGTCATAGGCATTGGCGTTCTGGATGATGATGCCGTGCAGTTTTTGCGGCGCGTTGAGGATCATCCGAAAGCCTACCGGGCCGCCGTAGTCCTGCATAAACAGGGTGTATTCATGGATTTGCAATTGCGTGAGCAGCTTGCTCATGGTGTCGGCCAGATGGTCAAACGTGTAGGTGTAGGTCGCGGGCGAGGGCGCGTCGCTTCTGCCGAACCCGGGGTAGTCGGGTGCGATCACGTGATACCGGTCAGCAAGCAGCGGGATCAGCGAATCCCACATGCGCGAGGACGAAGGGTAGCCATGGAGCAGCACCAGGGTCGGCGCGTCCCTGGGGCCGGCCTCGCGATAGAAAACCCTCACGCCGTCCACACTGGACCAATGATAGCCAGTGGACTCGGTGGTATAGGGGACGGACGGCACCGGTTCGCTGGCGTGTGCCGGTGCGGTCATCGAAAGAGTGGTCATAAGTGCTCCCAGCGTGCAAAAGGTGGCGATGTTCATTGAGGCCCTGAGCTCTGATTTGCGCATTTCCCGGTGAAATGCAGCTGCGATCAGAGTGAACGCATCCGGGAACTCACACCATTGGCCCAATGACCATTTTTCATTAGAATCGGGCCAATCTCGATCAGGCCCGCCCTATGAAAAAAAGTGTGAAAGTTGCAGTCATCGCTTTTAACGGCATCAGCCCCTTTCACCTTTCTGTGCCGTGCCTCGTATTTGGTAAAGATCGCCGAGTGGGGGATTCGCCCTGGTTTGAATTGGTGGTCTGCGCGGGCGAAGAGGGGGCGCTGGTTACCAACGCCGGTTTCGCGATCCACTGTGACCATGGTTTGGACCAGGTTGCAGGAGCTGACATCGTCATCATTCCCAGCTGGCGGGACGTCACCGAAAGGCCGCCGAGCGCACTCCTCGAAACGCTTCAGGCAGCCCATGAACGAGGCGCGCTGGTGGTCGGCCTGTGCCTGGGGGCGTTCGTGCTTGCCCATGCGGGCCTGCTGTGCGACAAGCGGGCAACCACGCACTGGGCGTGGGCGGCGCATCTGGCGCGAGATTTCCCACGCATTGAAGTGGACCCCAAAGTGCTCTATGTCGAGGCGCAGCAAATCCTGACCTCTGCAGGCGTGGCCGCAGGGCTCGATTGCTGTATTCATATCGTCAGGCGGATCTACGGGCGGGGGGTTGCCAACGCGTTGGCGCGTCAACTGCTGGTTTCCCCCCATCGCGACGGAGGCCAGGCCCAGTTCATCAGCCAGCCTGTTCCTCAAGGCGCAAGCGACCAGCGTCTCGGCCAGTTGCTGGACTGGCTTCGGGCAAACCTGGAACAACCGTTGTCAATCGATCAAGTGGCGACGAGGCTGGCGATGAGTCGACGCAGTTTCACTCGGCACTTCAAGCAACTGACCGGCTCGACGTTTGGAAAGTGGCTCACGAATGAGCGAATCAAGGCTGTCCAACTGCAACTTGAAACCACCGATCATAGCGTCGAGTCGATCGCTGACGCTTGCGGGTTTGGTACAAGCCTGTCGTTACGTCAGCACTTTTTCTCGATCGTGGGCGTGAGCCCCACAACCTACCGGAAGGCTTATCATCGATAGGGAGGCACCTGTAATTTCCGGGTTCCGATTCCCGTTCGCTGACGTGTAGCGACGGAGCGAAAACTGGCCAGTGATTCCTGCGGGTACAAGGCCGAAAAGCTCTCCAGGCAACCTCCCGCAAGTGAAAGCGATTGGCCTCGGGCTGGCAGTTTCCTTTTGACTGACTAACCTTCTACGCAACGGCCATCCTTGTACAAGTGTCAAGGGTCTACCTCAGGGACCTGAACCGGCGCGCTGGGTTGGCAAGTCATAAGGAGAGCTTCATGAATGGACTTATCTCAAGAGTCTTACTGGCGTTGACGACACTGGCCTGGGTGTCCGGCTCGCAGGCCGCGACCACCGTCACCGGTCAAATCAGTGCGTCGCTGATATTGATCAACAGTTGCCTGGTCAACGGCGTAGGAGGCACCACAGGCTTGAATTTCGGTGCGTTGAACTTTGGTACCGCCAACACCCTGTATACCGAGGCTGATGGGCAAGTGCTGGGCGGCGGCGGGGCGCCTTTGTCTATTCAATGCTCGGCGGGTACTTCGCCGGTATTGACCATCACGTCCGGCGCCAATGATGGCAAATCCACCGGTGGAACGCGTGCCCTGGCAGACGGTGCCGGCCACTTTGCGCCCTATGACATCTACACCGACGCCGCCCACACGCAAATTCTTGCCAACAACGGCACTATCAATCTCACGGCCAGCACCGGGGTTGCGCAAACCGTGAATATTTACGGCAAATCCCCAGGCAAGGTGGGTTTGCCGGCCGGCACTTATACCGACACGATTGCGGTCACGCTGACGTTTTGAATATGAGGTATATCGCTTGCGGCAATCTTCGGATGCCAAGGGAAATGATTTATTTGCTGTTCCATTTTGAACTCCGTCTTCCATTTTTGAGCGGGAGACGGCATAGATTTATTGATTTTTAAATTGATCTCTACCTGTATCGCATTCACACCCCTAAAGACATCTACGGGATGACAGGAGTTGGATGATCAGGTGCATGCATCATGTTAATATCGCCACCCCTCGTGACCGAGGGGCCTCTGGCGGGCAGGCTGGTCGAGAGAAAATCCACTTGTTTCCTGAGATTTATAGCTTGATGTGCCATTTTTAACGTCCATGGCATGATTTCATGGGCGTTAATCAGCCGATATCCATTTTTCCATTTAAAGCTGCGCTTGCTATGGCAGTAGTTCAGAAACTATACGCCTCAAAAGGAAGAGTCATGGCCGTACCACGCATTATTTTCCCAATAGCCATTGCTGTTGTCGTGCTCGGAGCCGGCACGCTGATCTATCAGGGCCTCAACGGCACAAGCAGCTCGCTGAGCTGCGCAGATGATTTCTCGCAAGCCACGGTTATCGAGGGTGTTAAAGGTACAGTTGCCGGCGACACTACACTAGCCACCAGCCAGGCTGGTGAGTCTGGACATATTCCTTTTGCCAAGCCTTACCATTCGGTCTGGTGCAAATGGACTTCCCCAGAAGATGCAAGCTTCACATTTGATACCACAGGCTCAAAATTCGACACCGTGCTTGCCGTTTATAAAAGCACGAGCCTGAATTCGATGCCGGTGGCCGGCACGAACAATAACCAGTCGGAAAATGATGTAACCAGTGCTGTGACTTTTTCAGCCAAGAAGGGTGAAACCTATTCGATTGCCGTCGATGGGTTTGAAGGTGCTTACGGTAAGTACATCCTCAACTGGGCCAAGAAATAAGCGAACATGGCAGCTGTCGGCGGCCATTGGCTAAGGTGAAGGGGGACGACAATCCTCCACACCAGAAAACCCCGTAGATTAACGTCTACGGGGTTTTTTATTGTCTGCCGGTAAGTACGATGGGCGAAAAAACCGCAATCGCGGGCCTTCTCGCAGGGCAGCCCGACTTACTTGAACAAGCCGCCAATTGCGTTGATCGCATCCGCAGCCTTGTTCACGTTTTGCTGGCGCTGAGGGTTAGTGTCCACTTGTGCCTGAGTGTTGTAGGTACTGTTGCTGCAGCTCTTGTTGGTTTGTGTCAGTGCTGCCTGGAACGCGGTCGCGCGCAACGTATCGCCCTTGGCATTGGCCGCATTGATATTGGTCTGCAGGTCGCGGATCTGTTGCTGGCAGGAGGCACTGTTGGCGTTGACGGTGTTGTTGCTGTTGCCGGCACCCCCCAAGGCAGATGACAGGGCACCGGTGAGGGCAGACAGGTCGGCGGCGTGGGCGGTCAAAGTGAACAGGCTGAACAGGGCGGCGGCTGGGGCGAGTTTGGAAAGACGCATGGCAAACCTCAATGTTTTATTGCCTGCGCATCTCCGGGGGCCCGAGCAGGCGCAGAACAATATCCGTATAGAGGTGAGCGCTCGGGTGGGGCGAAATATATTTGGTCAAATTTTGACCTTCAACCGTGAAACTCCATAAATGTGAGTTGTTTCACGTTGTTTGTCTGGCATTGACGACGTATCAAGGTGCGGGCACGAGCCCGAGTGATTCGCGATGCAAGCTGAAACGCCTGGGTGCTTCACTTGGCGCAACAAATACCCGATAGCTTCACCAGCAGTGTCAGCGCGACGATTGCCCAGCCAAAGTTGAGTGCGACAAACATCCATTCCGGCGGATTTGTACCCAGGGAAATCGTCGAGGTAACCGTCAAGAAAACCATCAAAAGACCAATTGGGAGCCAGAACCAGAGGTGTTTCTGGCGCTGGCACACCTCTATGTGCAGCGGGCTATCTTCATGGAGCGTCATGTGTTGTCGGCCTCGGTAACCTGCTGCTTCCCTGCCGATGTTCAGCTCAAGAGCGCTATCCTGAGCAATGAGTCCAGGTGATGCAAGGTGCATTCGCCGTTAGTGTCCATCAATCAGGCGAAGTGCCAGTTCGGCACTGAAGGTGCCTGCCGCCGGGCCTTCATGACAATCGGTTTTCGTCGAAGACGCACCGTCCGAATTGCCCGGGAGTTTGATCCATAGGGCAACCAACCGTGGCGAAAGCACTTGCGGTGGCATGCCCAGTCTGCGCCCCACCGGGTTGCACCAGTCTCCAGGATTCGCACCATTGCCGTTGCGGCTGGTATCCACCGCCACGGCTTTTGTATAGGCGTATTCGCTTAACAACCTGGCATTGATGGCATCACCATAACTGCGCACCTGGGCGAGGGTGTAGAAGTTGGCGATATTCAGGGCAAACCCCCGAATCTGTTTCACCCCGGCTGCATTCAACGCATCGGCCATGGCGCCTGGGGATTTCCAGCCTGGATTGCCAGCGTCCAGATAAACATCGACATGGCGTGCGCGCTGGTTGAACCCCGATACGGCGTAATTGATTAGCCCCAGCCGCTCGGCGCGCTTGTCCTTGTCCAGGCACTGCAGGTCTGCCAGTGCGTCCGGCTCCAAGATAACCAGCGCCGGCTGGTCTCCAATGCCTTTGATCAGTTGGTCTATCCAGCCCCGGTACTCCGCCGCTGCCGGTGCGCCACCCTTCGAGGCGCCACCGCTGCAGTCGCGGTGGGGCAGGTTATAGGCCACCAAAATCGGTGTTTTATCAGCACTGGCGGCAGCGGTTACATAGCGATTGACGCGCTCGGCCAGCGTTCCTATGGCCTGGCTGGTGCCGGTCAGCCACAGGGCACTGGGCACCTCGGCAATGGTTGAGCGGATGCTTGCAGTGGCAGGCGTATCGGGGTGCTGCTGGACCCACTGTGCGGCGGTGGACTGCGGGTTGACGTAGAACCCATCACTCGCCTGGGCAGCAGGCAGCATCGACAGGCAGATAAAGCCGGCGGCAAGGGTGGCGATCTTTAGCACGCTCTACACCAGTAAGAGGGGCGGGCGGCCAAGGTAAGTCGGCTCGCCGCTGACGTCACGTGAAGCTGCATGAAGCTTGCCGGCTAGCCGCGCAGACCGTGCCCATGGCATGCTCCCACGCTCAGCATCCAGTCAAGGAAGAACGATGTCGACCTATGTAATCACCGTCCCTTGCTTTGCGCAGATGTTGCGCTCGCTCAAGGGGCTTTTGTCCAAAGGCGAGGCGCATGCCGGCGAGTTGGGCTATGACCCGCGAAACCTGCTGAGCGCGCGGCTGGCGCCCGACATGCACACCCTCGCAACGCAAATCCGGTTTGTGTGCACCCAGGCCCAGGAATCGGTCCAGCGTCTCACCCATCAACCGCTGCCGGTTCTGAGCACACCCGCAACCCTGAGCGAGGCGCGTGGGTTGATCGAGCAAACCCTGCAAGCCCTTGCCTCTGCAGATCGCGAACTCATCGACAGCAGAGCGCGCGCTATCTCGATAGAACTTCCCGACGGTACTATTTTCGACATGACTGCCTACGAATACGCGGTCAATTGGGCCATTCCACAGTTCTATTTTCACCTGATGACCGCCTATAACATCCTTCGCCATAACGGTGTGCCGCTCGGCAAGGCCGATTACGTGCCGCATATGTTCGCCTTCGTGCGCACGCAATAGGTAGCCACCCGAATGAATGGACCCCGCTCCTGCGCATAAGCGTATGGTGGGTGTTAAACACGTTTATTGAGGTACCCGCCATGGACGATAAACTCGGCATCCGCCTGAAAGAGGAACGCAAGATCCTGGGGCTCTCCCAACAGGAGTTTGGTGCGATTGGCGGTGTGGGTGCGAATGCTCAGGTGCACTACGAAAGTGGCGCGCGGGCGCCCAAGTCCGATTACCTGATTGCCATCCGGCATAAAGGCGTGGACGTGCTTTACGTGTTGACGGGGGAAAGGGCGGTTATCAACCAGGCCACCCTGAGTGACAAGGAGACGTTGATCATCAACCACTACCGCACGCTGGACGGGCTGGATCAGGATGCGATTGCGCAGATCACTTCCTCGTTGTCTGACAGCTAGCAACGAGGAAGTCCCGGATTTGCTTCGCGCCAGGCTAGAAGCTGTCGGTCGTCCTGAAGCTGCCGCCGCCTGTACTGCCTGACGTCGTAAAGCTGGCCGTGTTGTTATTGCTGCTTTCGACGGTGGCGACGCCAAGGACGACAGGGCTGATCGATGCGCTGACATAGCCTCGCGTCGCCCCTGCCGCTACCTGACTACGGCGCACGATTTTAAGGCCCCGGCTAAGCACATCCACAACCTGGCCAAGGGTTGCACCCTGGGTCATGTAGCTCTCTACCAGACGCTCGAAGTCAGTCGACAGGTCAAAATAAACATCGCGGCCGGTAAACGCATCGTTGCGAACTTTGCGCTCCAGGTCTTTGGCACGCTGGTAGCTGTTCTGGTGTACCACGGCCTCTTCCTGGGTATCCGCCAGTTGCTGTACCACCGCTTTCAAGCGCAGGTTCAGGGTTTGCAGTTGCTCGACGATCAGGTCGTCGGCGTCGTCCGGGGTGTGGCTGGCCAGGTCGATCAATTCGCCGATGCTGCGGGTTTTCAACTGGTCAGTGAGCAACTGGCGTGCGCGCTGGTACTGCGGGTCTTCGTTGCGTGAGTAGCTGCCGAGTTTTTCCTGGATGGCATTGGCCTGGCGCTTGGCGTTGTCGACTACGCGTTGCAGGGTGTCGAGCTCGGGTTGAATTGAGGCCTGTCCCAACTGGTCACGTGCCTGAGCCAGTTGCGCATCGACGCTGGCACTCAAGGTGCTGATCAGGGCGATGCGCTCGGCCTGCAAGGCCTCGTTTCGCTCACCAAGGGCGATCAGGCTCAGCTCGTTCTTGCGGTTGGCGAGGTAGTTCACCTTAGTCGCCAGCCAGTTGTCCATCCAGCGGTTCAGGCGGTTGCGCCGGTATTGGTCGGTGCCGAAGGCGTGTCCGCGCAGGTAGACGTAGACCAGGTTGGTATCAAAGGTCGGACGCTTCAGTGCGCACTCCTGGCGCAAGTCTTCATAACCGCTGACGTGTTCTCGGTGGGCGGCCTGGGCCAGGTCCAGTTGCTCGACCTGGCGGGCGTAGTCGGGGTTTTGTTCCAGGGATTGCCGGGCTTGCTGGTCGAGGGTTTCGGCTCGCGCTTGCAGTTTTTCCTTGCCCGCCAGCGCCTGGGCCACGGTCTGCTCAGCGTCGCGCAGTTGCTGGTGGAGCAGATCCTGGGACTGTTGGCGCAGGTTCAGGGCGGCGGCGACTTGCTCGTTCTGCGTGTTGCCCTGGTCCAGGTGCAGGGCCGCGATTTTACCCAGGCGCTGGGTAATGTCCTGCTCCAGCGCCAGTTGCTCGCCGAGCAGTTCAGACAGGTGTTGCTCGGCCGTGCGAATCCTCAGCTCGGCGTTGCGGGAGTTACGTTCGGTGATGCCGATCAGGGTGTCAGGCGTCATGTCTTCACCACTCCAATATCGTTTCGAGCGGGTCGGTGGTCCGTTGGCTCAAGTAGGTGACTTCCATCCTGCCGGCTGGCTTGCGGCCGACTACACGGTTGGTCAGGTGGCCGTCGTCGAGTTTGTCGGCCTTGACCTTCAGGTATTCGGCCTGCGGTACCCGCACAGCGAACTGGCTGGCCCAGGCGCCGGTGCCGGTCTCACTGCTGACGGTAGGCAGTAGAACCGGTCTGTCCGACAGGTCGACGGCTTCGACAACCAAATACCAGCTCTTGCCCTGGGTCGAACCAGGATTGGAATTACACAGCGCCTTGTCGTAGCAGCGCTCGACACCGGACGGCGTGCCTGGCCGGTCGACAACCCGAATGGTCACCTCCTTGGGGATCAGTTCGGTGTTGGCACGCAGGGCCCTGAGTTGGCCGCCGGCTTTTTCGATTTCGAATTTCCCGATGAGGTCTTTGATCATGACCAATTCGGCCTGCATGCCCCGCGTCGCTTTACTGTCGGCGGCGGGCAGGTGAATGTCGGCGACTTTGCGGGTCAACTCGTTGAGCTGGTCGGTCATCGGCTGGACTGCCTTGACCTTGGCTAAAAACGCCTCCAGCACGCCGATCTGCTCACTGGCGTAATCGACCCCGGAGGTATCGACCATGGCCAGGGCATGTTCGGCCTTGGTATTCAGTCGGGGCAAGGCACTGAACAGGTCGCCGCCCTCAATATAGGCCGGGTCCTGTTGCACGGCGCTCAAGCGAGCCTTCAGGTGGGCGATGTCTGATTGTTTTTGTGCCGCGTTCGTCTCGACGGCGATGGCCGCTCTTTGAGCCTCTTGGATCTCGTGTCTGGCGACCATCACCCGGCTGCATTGCACCACCAGCAAGGTGACCGCGATGAGCTGGATGACGAGTATGCCGCGATGCCGCCTGAGCAGTACTTTGCTCCAGAAGCGGTCAAGCGCACTCAGTTCCGGGGCCTCGAACACCAGGCGTTTGGAAAAGAATTCGCGCACGCCCTGATCGATCTGCGCTTCGGTAAATTGAATGCCGTTGTTCTGGTAATACTCGCGGATGCGCGCCGCCACTTCTGCGCGGCGTTGGGGCAGGCTCAAGTCCTTTTCCACCGCCATCTGCTGGTGGCGCAGTTGATCCACCAGCGCCATCGCGCCGAGTTGTTCGGAGAGAAGAATGTCGCTCATCAAGCGGCCTTGGTCAGCAATGCGGCGAACTTGCGTTTGGCCTCTTCGACGGCTTCGGCGATGTCACGGGACGCCTTGCTGGATTCAGCGCGGTAGGTTTGCGTCAGGCCGTGCATGTCAGTCTGGAAGCTCAGGGTGGCGTCGGCCAAGGCGCGCACCGAGTCGACCTTGATGGTGGAGCCATAGCTGGCCTTGACCGCCGCTTCCAATTGGGTGTTGCCGGTGCTGCCCAGGGCTTCAAGGCCCTTGCTGATGCCCTCGGTGGTGGCGTTCAGCGTGTTGGTGGCTTCGGCCAGTCCACTGTTGCTGGTGAACGACACCGCGAGGCCGGTCAACACCACTTCGTTGGTAGAGAAGAACGAGACCATGCGCTGGTACTGGCGCTCCTTGATCACATGCACCTGGTTGATCCGGGCGAAGACCATTTCGGCCGTGTTGTAGCCGACCTTGAGGTCATCGGCGATGTCCTTGACGATCTGGTAGCGCTTGTCTTCGTCCTGCAGCGCGCGTACGGCTTCGTCACGGCGCAATTCCAAGGCCGCGCGTTCGGCCGGCGCCAGGGTTTCGGCAGCCGTTACTTGGGCGTTGGCCTCGTTTAACGCCTGGGTACGCTGCTCCAGGACCTGGCCGGCCAGGGCGAGCACTTGTTGGGCATCGACCTCGGCCGCTTTCATGGCCATGCGGAAGTCCAGGTAAGCTTCCAGAATCACCGTTTCCCGGGAGATCTGGTCATTGGCCGACTTGCACACCTGCAAGTAGTTTTCACGGATCTCGTTGAAGCGGCTGGGGATCGAGCCACGACGCAGGTTCATCCAGCTCAGCTTGAGCTTCTCCAGCGTATCCAGGCGCCCATCATCCATCCAGCCCGCCATGGCCGCAGCGTCTTCGCGAATCGAGGTGAAGCTCTGGGTGATGTCCATGAAGCGCGTGGAGATATCCATGCCGGCGATCTGCTCGCGAACCACGCTGTTAAAGGTGGTCGACTGTTGCAGCACGGCAGCGATAGCGGTGACTTTGGCGGTGTCGTACTGGGCCACGCGGTCCAGCAATACCAGTACCGGTGCATCTGGAACCGGCTGCAGAAGATTGATGCCCAGGGTCCGCAGGCCCGTCAGCGCGCGGTCGAGGTAGTTGCTCATCGAGTGTCCTTTCAGGATGTGTTCAGCACAGTGTGCAGTGCAGAGAAGGGCGCAAGTATACCGATCAATGAAGGCAAACCAATGGCAGTTTGGTTGGAGGGCGCTTGTTGGCAGGCCTGGCGAAGTGTATGACCGTATCTACCCGTAGCTGTACGGGGCGCAGGCTGGCGCAACGTTCTACTGTCACGGCCACAGTACTCGTTCGGATGTCGCGCCATGCTCATGTCTTCAAGCCTGCTTTCAGCCTTCGCGCTGTTCGCCTTTGTGTCCTCAATCACCCCAGGTCCCAATAACACCATGTTGCTGGCGTCCGGGGTGAACTTCGGTTTTATTCGCTCGATCCCCCATGCACTGGGGATCAGCATTGGCTTCATGTTGTTGGTGATCGCCGTGGGCCTGGGCCTGGGAGAAGTGTTCAAGGCGTTGCCGTGGGCCTACACCGTATTGCGTTATGTGGGGGCGGCGTATTTGCTGTACCTCGCCTGGAAAATCGCAACGTCCAGCGCGATGTCCGATGACACCGATAACAAGCGCAAACCCATGACGTTTCTCGGCGCGGCGGCCTTCCAGTGGGTCAACCCCAAGGCCTGGGTCATGGCGCTGGGCGCGATCACCACCTACACGCCTGCCGAGGGTTATGTCACCAACGTGCTGTTGATTGCCGCCGTGTTTGCCCTGGTGAACTTGCCCAGTGTTTGCGTATGGGCCGGCTGTGGCAGCGGCTTGCGCAATGTACTGCGCGAGCCACGCTGGTTGCGGATGTTCAACTGGTCGATGGCGGGGCTGTTGGTGCTGTCGTTGTATCCGATGTTTTTTGCCGGCTGACACGCCCTCTGACCTCCAGCGGGTTGCGTCAGCAGGCCATGGATCCTAGACCGGTGAGATGGTGGCCAGCAGACCAATTGCGATGGTCAGCGCAAGAAAACCGAACAGGAAAAATGCCATCTTAGCCATAAGGCCTCCGAAATGAACGGGCCGGCAGGACGGTTCCTGCCGGGCTCCACGGGCGTGTCGGGAGTGGGAGTATTGTCAGGGCAGGGCGGTTTTCGATACAGGGGCAGATGCAGAAGAAAAAAGCGTATCAGATGGGCCGGGGCGCTGCAGGAGCAGGAAAGCCGGGGATGATCATTTTGAGGTATCAGGGAATAAACAGCGGCTCAGTAACGTGTGGGCGGGACTGCTGAAGGAACTAACCTTTTGCGTGGAGTATCGTATCCACGATTTTCGTGGGAGGTTGAAGGCGAACTGCGTCGTGCGTGGCTATTCTCAAGCGGCGCTGGGAGGGTTCCTTGAAGTGATTTCATCGGGGCGAGTAGGCAAATGGGCAAGACATTGGCTGCGCTGTCGTTTTTGATGACCCTGGTTTGGGTTTCAGTGGTTATTGCGGTAATGACTTATTTTTCCTGATGCACGTGGGGCACGGGTGCGGCACCTGGTGAAGCGGTCGGTATCGCCATTGCCCACTCCCGCCTGCAAAATCTGTAGATGACTGATCTGGCGAGCTTTTTTGTTTGCCAGGGCGCCGCTTGATTGTTTGAAAAAGCCCGCACCCGACCTTGCATCGAGGGGGCTTGATCTATATATTCCCTAGCCTGCTGCAACGCTCAAGGGCTTTTAACGCTGCTTGGCCTGCTGCATAGCGCTACCGCCCGAATGGCGAAACTGGTAGACGCATGGGACTTAAAATCCCCCGCTCGTAAGGGCGTGCCGGTTCGATTCCGGCTTCGGGCACCATCATATTCAAGGGTTTGCTGGGTTTTAGGGCTTGGCTGGCTCTTAGTTTTTTTCCGCAATATTCTTCTCCTTTCCGCAATTCACTTCGTCGGCGTAACTTTTTTGCCGATGCGTTTGCGGATGTAGTTCTCTGTCATCACCACGGTTGTGTGCCCAAGCTGATCTCTGGCTTGCAGAATATCTCCGCTTGATTCCGCCTTATCGGTACCAGCCTTTGCGCGCAGGTCCCGCATCTGAAAGTCTGCCTTTTTTACGCCAGCAGCTTCTCTCGCAGCATCAAATCTCCCCCGTAACATACTGCTGGTCATGGGCTGCCCGTTGTCCATTACGATGAGTTTGCTGGACCGGATTTTATGGCTGTCTTTCCTGGCCAGTATTCGGTCGATCACAACCTTCAACTCCCCAACGATTTCAATTCGTCGCTTGGCCTTGGTTTTTCCCTGCTGCACAGCAAGGCGATCTTCCCTGATATCGCGCTCATCCATTTTGAGGGTGTCAGCGATACGCTGACCTGTCAGGTAGAACAGATCAAGCGCGTCTTTCAGCGGCTGGTCTGCGTGCAAATACACCATCGCGAGCATTTCATCTTCGACGTAGATGTCACGTCCGCTTTCCTTATTGCCTTTAACACCGGCGCAGGGATTGGCCAAGGACGTGTAGCCGCTGGTCCTGGCGAAGTTCCAGATCGAGCTGAGCAACGCTTTCTCGCGATTTGCACGAACAGGTGCGGTCTTTCCTCGATGTCTCAAGTACTGGGCAACGTGCTGAGGCTCAATAGCTTCCAGCGGAGCGGGTGGGTCATTGAAAAAGGCAAGTAGCTGCTTCAGCTCTCTGGCGTTGTCTTTCTGCGTCGCCGGCGCTTTAGTTGGAACAACTTCCAACATGTATTTTTCAGCGACATAGGCGAAAGTCAGTACATCCTGCGCCATGGCCTGGGATACACGGCTTTTTTCGAGCTTTGCATACTCCAAAATTGCCAGCCCGTAGTCCTTGCCCAATGGTATTTCTTTGCGTGGCGTCCCGCCTGTGTCGTAAAGGTAATACGTCGTGTCGCCACGCTTCCTTTCGCGTAACCGGGGAATGCTCCCAGGCCGGGTTGGTTTTCGTCCCATCTACCCCACCAGCCGCGGTTGCCATTTCGGTTTTTCCATCACGCCGGCAGCCTCGCCAGTGAGTGCAGATGCGATGACGCAAGGCCACCCGCTGCGTTTGATGGTGTGGCGAATGCCGTTTCTTTTGAGAACTTGCACCTGGCCTGCTTTCGTTTTCGCGCCGGTAAGCGTGCAAACCTCTTCATGCGACAGGAAGTGAATACCGTCCATAACTACCTCCCACCGGCCGCCGTGGGCCGGGCTGTCTTGATGATGTGAATGACCAGGCTGAAGGTGATCAGCATCCAGCCGCAGGTGCCGGCGAAGGCGTAGAGGATGTCGGCCGTTTCGCCGTCGGCCAGAAGGCGTGGGCCGAGCCAAAAGAACCAGCAGCCGCTGCCGACCAGGTACAGCAAAGCGCCCAGCAGGATCAGGGTGAGTTTCATTGCGAACATGTGGTGTCCTTGCCGCGCTGGGCGGCAGAAGGTGGGTTAGGTGGTGGCTTTCTTGATTGCGGCCCGGGCGTCGAACATGGCGTAGTACAGGCGGTGGAAGATCGCGCAGCTCGGGTCATCGTGGTCGTCGCCGCCGTGTTCGAAGATTCCGTCGATGGTGCCGCTGTAGTTGCTGGCGATCTGCTCGCATTCGCCCGCTATCTGGGTGAGCGCCATGAGAGCTTTCAGCAGTTGCTCGCTGCTGGCGCGTTCCTCCCGGCCGATATCCCAGAAGCGCTGGCCCCAGTGTCCGGCAGGTGGCGGGTTGGAGTTTTGCGCGCCAGTGGCCAGGGCACCGACAACGCAGTCCAGCAGGTCACGCTTGTAGGCGTTATCACCGTCGATGCTCAGGCCGTTCCGGCGCAGCGCATCCAGCGCGTTGTTCAAGTTCGATTCGGGCGAAGGCAGCACCAGGTCAAAGTCTTTCTTGCCTGGGCGGCAGGCCACCACCAGCAGTTCGCAATCGAGCGGCATGTGCTGCGCCATATCCGAGATCGCTTCGATAGCGGCTTCGCGGAATGCATTCTTTTCTTCGGACATAGGGATACCTCGCCCGCCGCTCACCGGCAGGCATGTAGGGGAATGGAGTAATGGCTTTTTGCTCAGGTTTCTCAACCCTTTGGATGGGTGTACAACAGGTGTTCGATTCGTTGCGCCTGTGGGAGGACGCGTGTCACATAATCTGGATGTGCCGATTGCTCATGAGTACCGAGGTCACACGGTATTCCTGAAGTTCGTCTGGGAAAGGCCGAACGACCCGGTGCCGGCATCAGCGACAATCATCGAACCCGTGGACATACACGGAATGGGTGAAGTCGCAGCTGAGCTTTCAGGGCCGTGGGCCGATTACCCAGCCGCATTGGACGAAGCAATGTCAGCGGCAGAGCGTTGGGTTGATAGTCAGCTTCCGTGATCCCACCAGCCTCTCACCGGCAAGTATGTAGGGGGATTGGGGTTAGGCTGCTGGGTGTTGCGCTGTGTCGCGGAAGACATCCATCTGCGCCGCGCCGTCGAGCCAGGCTGCTGCGATACGCCGCTCAGCCATTGCGGCATATTCCGGGTTCAGTTCGCACAGGATTGATCTGCGGCCTTCCTGCATGGCGACCACCGCCGTCGTACCGGCACCGCCGAAAGGGTCAAGCACGATGCCGCCGAGTGGCGCGCCGGCCAGGACGCATGGGCGAATCAGGTCAGGCGGGAAGGTGGCGAAGTGTGCGCCCTTGAAACTGTGCGTCGGCACAGTCCATACGCTGCGTTTATTTCGCTCGGTGGGCATAACGGCGAGGGCTGAGTTCATCGAATCGTTGTCCTTGATTCGCCCCCGCGCTCTTTCTTCACTGTCGGTACCGTGACCCCAGCCCACGCCGTTTGACTTCCTGGCCACCGCCTTCATGTTACCGTTGCTCTTGGCCCCGCCGTTGGCGCGCTCACTCCCGATCTGCGAGAGAACGTCTTGTGAGAGGCGGTTGTGGGTGTTGGGTGAGCATGGTTCAAGGATTGGCGCCTGGTCGTAGTAGTACTTCGCCGACTTGCTCAGCAAAAAAATGTACTCGTGAGCCTTAGTGCAGCGGTCGCGGACACTCTCCGGCATTGGATTTGGCTTATGCCAAATGATGTCTTGGCGCAGATACCAGCCATCGTCCTGCAGGGCAAAGGCCAAGCGCCAGGGCATTCCCATCATGTCCTTGGGCTTGAACCCAGGTACGGCGTAGTCACTGCGCGGAACGCTTTCATTATCCCTACGGCGGGAGGCAACGGTGCGGCGGGCCTTGGCAGCTGTAACGCTTTCATCGCGCCCGACGCCGGTAATTGACTGACTGTTGCCACCGCAGCGGGAGCCGGCATAGCTATCACCCATATTCACCCAGGCCGTACCATCGTCGCGGAGTACTCGGCGCACCTCGCGGAACACTTCGACCAGGCGCCCGATGAACTCGGCCGGCGTTTCCTCCAGGCCTATCTGGCCCTCCACGCCGTAATCCCGCAGGCCGTAGTAGGGCGGGCTGGTCACGCACATCTGAACTGACTTGTCTGGCAGCGTCCGCATCGACTCAATGCAGTCACCGATCAATACGCGATGCTGTTTCATGGCCTCGGCCCCTTGTAGATGAAGACGTAGGCGAGCCAGGGGGTGGCGATCATGGCGTCACCCGATCTTCGGGTACTTCAAAAAAACCGAGCTTGCCTTTGTATGGCACAAACTGAATCGGATCTGCCGAGTCGACAACGAAGCCGTATTTTCCAAAAAACCACGGAGATTCGGCCTGGTCTACGCAATCGTAGAGGTGAGCTACTCCAACCAGGCCGCCTCGCTCCAGTTCGTTGAAGGCCGGGATTTCGACGCCCATTGAGTTCGCGAAGTCCTTGGTGTCGTCGTACTCCTGCCGCGTCATGCCCTTCGACGCGTGGATCAGAAACCTGCCGCGAAACCTTGTCGGCCAGTCGCGGTTTTCGATGTGCTTGTGTCCGTTTGCGATAAGCCAGGCCCAAGGCTGGCGAATGGAAAGAGCTTTCATCGGCAACACTTTTCCTTGCCGCTATAGCGGCTGACTTTGAAGGGGGAGGGGGTTATTTAAAATCGGCCTAGACGAGACCGTGGGATGTGCTAGAAATGACATGTCGCGCATGCATTTCAGATATTCGTTGTTGGGGTGCTGCGCGGCAGACGCTCTATTACTCCGTTGGAGCGGGCCCTCCAGCTGTGGGCATTGATCGGTAGGCTGTCGCATTTAGCCGCGAGTTAAACAACTCCCTTCCTCTGGGCTACTAACTCAACGCCTTGGCCTGCCGGTCATCTCTTCTGATTCACTTCAAGCGGCCGCTGTTACCCGGTCATGGGTATTCACGAGCGCCAAAATGAAACGTTCATATGTTTCAATGTTCCCGTCAGCTCGCGGAGGAACCGCAGGGCTGATTTTCCATTTCCCGATGTAATCGTTTCACCCAAAGGAGCTACACCATGCAAGGAAGTATTAAGTTGAGAAATTTCGCGTTTCTGCTGATCCCGTTCGTTGCGGCCTGTACCACAACTGACCGAACCCGAGAGGGTGGGGCCCAGATTGAAAGCGCACCGCGCGTTCAGGCTGTTCAAGCAGTCCAATTCGATAACTGTTCAGTGGGGTGCCCAACAGGTGGCAGTCCGATGACGCTGAATCGCCAGTCGTACACGCTGAACAACAACGGTTCGACCAAGTTTGCGAACTGGGTCTCCTACAAAATCACGAAGGAAACTCCGGCAAGCGGGCGCCCGCGCAACTGGAAGACCGATCCGGATATTCCCGCCGGTGAAACGCTCGATCCGGTGGACTACAACGGTGCCAACGTTGCGCTCAAAGTTGACCGTGGCCACCAGGCCAACCTGGCTTCGATGGCAGGCGTTCCTGACTGGCAAACCCTCAACTATCTGTCGAACATCACCCCGCAAAAGGCTGACCTCAACCAGGGGCCCTGGGCGCGACTTGAGGACCAAGAGCGCAACCTCAGCAAAGAGGCGGGCGTTGATCAGGTGTTCGTCGCTACCGGGCCGCTCTATGAGCATTTCGTCGGCACGCTGCCAGGCACAAACAAGGTGCACACGATCCCTAGCGGGTACTGGAAAATCATCTTCGTCGGCAGCTCGCCAGAGGGTGGTGTCTATGCCTCGTTCGTGATGAACCAGGAGACACCAAAGGGCGCCAATTTCTGCGACTACCAAGTGACCGTGAATCAGATTGAGGAGCGATCAGGCCTCACGTTCTGGAGCAATTTGCCTCAGGCCGTCCAGACAGCTTTGAAGTCGAAGCAAGGGCAATTGCCGGCGCGGATTGGCTGTAAGTAAACACTGCAATCAAGCACACGAGGCTGCCGGATTCGGCGGCCTTTTTTTTGTACTAGGATTTTGTAGATCCGCTTCATGCGGCCATCTGCTGCTGTTCTTGGCGTAGCGCCTGCTGGACCGCTTGGATGATCCGTTCAAGGTAGGTGTAATCGGGGATTGGCTCAGTAGCATCGTTGGTCAAGTGCCACCACTCATGCCCGAAAAGCTTGGTCATCAGTTCGCTGTGCGCTCCGTGGAGATGGTCGATTGATGGCGATTCGCGCAGATCTTCTGCCTCATCGAACCGCTCGCGGGTCTCGTCGGCGCCATAACAAAACTGGCGGCGCTCTTTCAGGACGAGGCGCTGCGCTTCCCTTGCAAGCGCTTCACCACTGAACTGCCGTGGCCTCATCGCCTGGTCGAAGTAGCCGATGATGTAGCCGGTGCTCAGCTTGCAGAAGAACTGCCTGATGCTCAGACCATCCCACATGCCGCCCCAGTAGGCCGTCCAGCTCTTGCCCTAGCAACTGACGGTGATCTTTCCCTTGCATGGGGCCAGGTCCTCAAGGAAGACGGTGATCGGGTCAAGGTTCGGCGCGCCGGTGATAACTAGCTTGGTGACTGTTGATCGCTCTACCTGCAGCGGCGCGACGACTTTGTTTTCTGTGGGCATGGGGAGTCCTTGCCGGGCCATGCCCGGGCGGTGGAGTGGGGGGAGTTATGCGCTTGCGGACAAGGCGAGGGTTTCGTTGCCGCCGCGCGCGAGGCCGGCGTGCAGCTCCACTTTTCGCCCGGCGAGCATTCCGGCGATTTGGGCGTTCATATCCATTTCCACGGACTTTCCTTTCCTCGATTTCCCGATTTCCTGGGTGGCGAGATATTCGCCAATCAGCGCCTTGTCCTGAGCCTGAATCGCGAAGAGGTCTTGGCCGGTTGCTGGATGCCCGAGGGAATCGTCATCGCCCTGAGGCACAAGCGCTTTCAGCTTCGACTGAACTTCCCAGACCCACGCCAGCGCAAAGTGGTCACCGGCAGTTTCTGCTGAATACTGACTGCGGTGGATGCCAGATCTAACTCCTGAGCAGTAGGTCTTGCGGGCCTGGGTGAGTTTGGTGTGCAGTGCCTCATACGCGTACAGAGCTATGTTCTGGGCCGGAGAAACGCCGACGAATGTTGCACACTCAATGAGTTGGCCTTTCGCGGAGCACCACATCCGGCGCCGCAGGGTGGTGCAGCTGAATGCGTCTGCCACAGCAATGCTCAGTTGCTGATCCCATGCTGGTCGACGCTTGGCACGGAACAGGGACGACTCGACCTCACCCACGTCGCTCAACTTCACGTCCATCTCAGTCAGCCGGTACTCGCGCATCAATGCCTGGGCCTGCCGGAGTGCGGTCGCAGCTTCGTTCTCGTTGGCGCTCTGAGCCAGTGCCAGGCAGTGCTTGATCTTGCGGATCGCGCGCTCAAGCTTCTTTTCGTCGATCTGTTGTGCGGACATGGGAGGCCTCGCCGGGTATATTTACCGGTCAAACGTCAGGTGGGGATGTGGAATGCTGAACGATTATGGAAAGGAGCTGTTCAAGCCCTGGCTTTCTGTTTCAAATGCCGTGTCTGTTATGGCATTGATATTTGTAATTGCTCTTTTCAAGCTTACAAGCAGCGAACTTGCCAGCTGGGTTCAAGCGGTAGGATCAATAGCCGCGATTTGGGGGGCTGTTTACGTGAGTCGTAGCGAGCAAAAAGCTCGGGAAGATATTGAGCTGAAAGAAAAACGAGAACGTATCGAACAGATCCGAGAAATATTCAAAAAACTCGCGCGCAGTCAGATCACGCACCTAAACTATCTTTGCAAAGTGCTTATAGAGGCCCGCTCTAGCAATAGCGATCAACCCCTAAAAGAATATTTTTCTCTGGGCCTGAATCTTCACTGGGCTCCGAATTTGGAGGCTCTCAGCCAGTTTTCGATTACCGATTTAGCAACAGCGAAAATCGAAATGATCAATGAGCTAAAGGTAGGGGCAGAGTTCGCTAGAATAGCCTGTGAAAAGTTGCGGAGAACGCCTCTTGATACGGCTTCGCTCATCTCCGTAACAGAGCAACTGCGCCATCACGAATCCATTGCGGTCACCGCGCTCGATATAGCAAAAACGCGAGACAAGAAACAACTCTCGGTCTAGCCCGACTATACCGCCTGGCTTTCAAGCTTGGGCGGCCATTCTGAAAACCCAACCTTTGGCACCTTCGTCTTCGGGTTGATGATCGGCTTGCCCTTAGCGTCTACCAGCACGGCCTTGGCCCTGATCTGCATGTCTCGGCACCTCAGGGTCGTGCGAGCCAACTCAATGAACTGCTCGGCGTACTGCGGCGCGTCGAACAGCGGCGAGAGCTGGCGGACCGTACCCCCCCCCAGATCTTTTGGGCGCGCTTTGCGACCAGCTCAAGCCATTCCGCTTCCGGGATCGGCTCGACGCCGCCAGGCGCCTTCGGGTTTTTCCGGGTGCCGGCCGTTTTCTTGCGGGCCTCGGTCTTGGCGACATCGAGGGTCATTCCAAACACTGCAAAGGTGCTCATGGGTTATCTCCAAGCGTGCGCCTGCCTCGCCGGCTGGCGTGATTTGTTGATATGGGGTATTAAGGTAGTAAAATTACCTAATCTTGATCTGGACAGTGGGGTTTATTAATGCTTAAAGGTATTTCTGAGTTTCTTACAAAGAACCCGATTGTTATTGTGGTTATGTTTATTTTTACTTTCCTATCAACCGTTGCAGGTCTCATGGTGAGCTGGAATGACTTGTATCGTGACTATCTTTCAAAAACAGTAACAATACCAATTTGGCTTGCTTTGTTTTTTGTTCTATCAATTTTTTTTGGTTGGATTATTTATAGCAGTCGAGCAAGATCTAATAGGGAGAAGCCTATTGAACTAATTTCCGGTATGAAATTTGGTGTTGAGCGGGTTTTTGCTTCGGGAAAAAGATTTGTCTCTTGTAGTTTTGATGGGAGTGAAGTTGTTATTGACGGCGAAAGGTCGTTTCAGATGGATACATGTGAATTTAACGCCTCTAGATTTACCTTTTCAGGCAGCGCTCAAAACACTTTGGAAGTATTAACGGTCTTCTATCAATCTGATGCCTTCAGGCCTATCGTTGAAAGTACTTTGGAAAATATTAAATCTGGTCGGCATCCAATATCCACCTACTCTAAAAAAATCGGGTGACTAATTTTTTTGGGTTTTAATACGAATTTGTATTTCGGCCAGAGCAAATCAGTGGTGCCAGTCGTCATTGTGTCGCTGTCGGTTTATGGATGACCGGCATGGAGCCGGATCAAGGAGAAAGCTGTGACTGCAAAAAATGGGAAATCAAAAACTGTTCGAGTCGGTCAAATCGAGGTGAATATCACCCTCGATGATTACGTCGACGGAAAACCAACCTCGGCAGTGTTTGTAACCACGACGGGCGCCCCTGGCGTTGCCGGAGTGTTTAAACACGCATCAGAGAACTGGGAATCTGAGGCGCAGGCATTCACCGAAGTTGAGCCAATGGCTTTGGAGCGAGCCAAGAGCATGAATTCAGCCAGGTAATTTGTTCTGAACGGGAGCTACCTGCTTTGCCCGTAGTGGCAAATTGGTTTCAGTTGGGGTATTACGGGTGACCGGTATAGAGCCGGATCAAGGAGCGATTCGAATGAGCGATCAGAAATTTACTGTTGGCGATTTGCAGTACCAGTTGCGAAACCTAAATCCCGAGGATGAGCTTCAATTCGATGGCGGGGTTACCTTCAACCGCATCAAGCGACGTGGTGATGATCTGCAGGTGCTTGAGTTCTGCGAGCCCCAAGCCTATTTGGACGAGGAGTTCCGCAAGAACAACCCTCACATTCAAGTGGCATTCGTGCGCGCTGTGGCTTTTGATGAAGGTGAGATGGTCCAAGAGGTCGACGTCAGTATTCGCTAACTTTTGACGCGTTCCAGCTACCGGATGCAGAAAGTAGGGTGGGTTATTCGTCGTGGCAGATGCGAAGGGCTTCGCGGTTGTAGGCGAGCTGTAATTTTGCCGACACGTTTTCGGGTATCACGTATTCGTGTCGTGGCGGTGCGAGAAACGGAGCTGATCCCGCCGGGCCCAGGCCGTGCAGGTGGTGAATCATCAAGGTCATGGCCTCGCCCTGTTCCTCGATTCCGTTCCAGGCCATCAGGTCAGCCAAGGCTTGGCGTGTGCCGGCCATGGTGTGGAGTCGCAATTCTTCCTCGCCGCGAGTCTTTCGCCTCGCCGCAGTCTTTGCTGATCGTTCTTTCTGCGCGGCTGCCATGGCCTACCTCTTCTATTCCGCTGGCCGGCAGTGCGAGCCAGGTTTGACGTTTGCGTTGCTGGGTGCGGGCTATGCGGCGCATGAAGTGCTGCCACGTTGCGCTTTGGGGTAGTCGATGCCGTGGGCGGCGATGATCCGCTCGAAGGCCTTGTTGCCGATCGCCAGCTTTCCGCAGCACTGGCGGCGGGTGATGCCCAGCTCAAGGAAGACGCGAATCCGCTCGGCGTACTTCGCGTCGCGGGCCTGGACCTGTTCGCTTCGAACTGCGCCATTGGCACCGCCCCGGGTCGGCTTCTTGAAGGTAATGCCGTACTCCTTCGCGAAGCTGTAGAGGGTGCGCCGGCTCAGGCCCAGGGCTATCGATGCTTCCGTCTGCGTGTGCGTGGTGCCCAGTTCCCGGATGCGCTCAGCGAGTTCGTCGCGTTCCTGCTGGCGAATATCTTTCGAGTGCAGGGGCAGGGGAGTCGCCTCAACTCGCCGCCGAACAAACGGCTTCGGCGCCGGTGGCATCTGGTTGCTGTAGTTGATGGGCTTCGGTTTGTAGCCGATGGGCGCCGCTT